>CACDDC010000001.1:2500-114413 GCA_902551455.1 uncultured Pelagibacteraceae bacterium
CTTTCGCTGCGCCTACACCTGTTTGGCTTAAGCTTGCTTAATAAACTAAGTCACTGACCCATTATACAAAAGGTACGCCGTCACTCTAAAAAGAGCTTCGACTGATTGTAGGCATGCGGTTTCAGGTTCTATTTCACTCCCCTAATAGGGGTTCTTTTCACCTTTCCCTCACGGTACTAGTTCACTATCGGTCACTGAAGAGTATTTAGGCTTAGAGGGTGGTCCCCCTACATTCGAGCAAGATTTCACGTGTCCCGCTTTACTCATGAAATTTGTTAAACATTACTTTCACGGGACTATCACCCTCTATGGTTAGTTTTTCCAAACTATTAAAATTTTTTTAACAAATCTACAGGCCTAATCCGCTTTCGCTCGCCACTACTAACGGAATCTCAATTGATTTCTTTTCCTCTGGTTACTTAGATGTTTCAGTTCTCCAGGTTATCTCTTTAAACCTATTTATTTAGTTTAAAGCACCATATAAAATGGTGGGTTTCCCCATTCGGAAATTTACGGATCAAAACTTGCATACAGCTCCCCGTAACTTATCGCAGTATACCACGTCCTTCATCGACTTTCAGTGCCAAGGCATCCGCCACACGCCCTTAAACGCTTGATTTATGCACAGAAAAAAATTCTGTGTTGAATCAAATTTTGTTTTGAATGTTCTAAAAAAGAACATTCATGATTGTTCATCTATTCGAACAATCGGATATAGATATTGATAATATTAAATTTTTACAATTAAAATAGCTAAGTGTTTTTGGTGGAGGATAGCGGGATCGAACCGCTGACCTCCTGAATGCAAATCAGGCGCTCTCCCAGCTGAGCTAATCCCCCATTTAAAATTGGTGGGCCGAGAAAGACTCGAACTTTCGACCCCACCCTTATCAAGGGTGTGCTCTAACCAACTGAGCTACCGGCCCTAATGCAGTAAAGAGAAACACTTTATTATTTAAGAAGAGAAATGAGGACGGTCAACATTAACCTGTTAATTATTTAGACTATGAAAAATTCCATAGTCATCCTTAGAAAGGAGGTAATCCAGCCGCAGGTTCCCCTACGGCTACCTTGTTACGACTTCACCCCAGTCGCTGACTATACCGTGGTCAAAGGTTTTAAGCTTTGCCTTAAGGTAGAACCAACTCCCATGGTGTGACGGGCGGTGTGTACAAGACCCGGGAACGTATTCACCGCGGCGCGCTGATCCGCGATTACTAGTAATTCCAGCTTCATGTACTCGAGTTGCAGAGTACAATCCGAACTGAGGCATCTTTTTAGGATTTGCTTGACGTCACCATCTTGCTTCCTATTGTAAATGCCATTGTAGCACGTGTGTAGCCCAACACGTAAGGGCCATGAGGACTTGACGTCATCCCCACCTTCCTCCAGCTTATCACTGGCAGTTCTTTCAGAGTGCCCAACTAAATGATGGCAACTAAAAGTGAGGGTTGCGCTCGTTGCGGGACTTAACCCAACATCTCACGACACGAGCTGACGACAGCCATGCAGCACCTGTGTTTCGTCCGGCCGAACCGAAAACTTTAATCTCTTAAAGTCGCGACGAACATGTCAAGTGTTGGTAAGGTTCTGCGCGTATCTTCGAATTAAACCACATGCTCCACTACTTGTGCGGGTCCCCGTCAATTCATTTGAGTTTTAACCTTGCGGTCGTACTCCCCAGGCGGTGTGTTTACTGCTTTTGCTGCGACACTGAAAATAAATTTCCAACGTCTAACACACATCGTTTACGGCATGGACTACGAGGGTATCTAATCCTCTTCGCTACCCATGCTTTCGTTCCTCAGTGTCAGTAATGATCCAGAAAGCTGCCTTCGCAATTGGTATTCTTTCTAATATCTACGAATTTCACCTCTACACTAGAAATTCTGCTTTCCTCTATCATACTCTAGCTAAAAAGTTTTGATGGCAGTTCCAGAGTTAAGCTCTGGGATTTCACCACCAACTTTTTTAACCACCTACGAACTCTTTAAGCCCAGTAATTCCGAACTACGCTAGGTCCCTTCGTATTACCGCGGCTGCTGGCACGAAGTTAGCCGGACCTTCTTATTCGGGTACAGTCATTTTCTTCCCCGACGAAAGAGCTTTACAACCCAAGGGCCTTCTTCACTCACGCGGCATCGCTGCATCAGAGTTTCCTCCATTGTGCAATATTCCCTACTGCTGCCTCCCGTAGGAGTTTGGGCCGTGTCTCAGTCCCAATGTGGCTGATCATCCTCTCAGATCAGCTATTGATCTATGTCTTGGTAGGCCATTACCCCACCAACAAACTAATCAAGTGCGGGCTCATCCATTGGCGCATAAAGCTTTCTCCGTAAAGACTTATGAGGTATTAGCACAAGTTTCCTCGTGTTATTCCTCACCAAAGGGAAGATACCCACATGTTACTCACCCGTCTGCCACTAAGTATTGCTACTCCGTTCGACTTGCATGTATAAGGCGTGCCGCCAGCGTACGTTCTGAGCCATGATCAAACTCTCAAGTTTAAAAACGGCGCACACTAGCTTCAATACAAATTCTAAGAATAAAATTTGTATTATGATTGAAGTGTGTACGACAAATTTTGGTAACCTTAACCGTCCACACTTCTCTTCTTAATAATATTTACAAATATAATAGCTAATCAGGCTTAAAAGCCCGATAATAAACAACTTTTTTTGGTTGAGTGTGACGCTTATATTCTAAAAATTAAGGAAATCAAGCAATTAGATAAAAAAAAAAAGTTAAAAAAGCTGCAAAAATCAATGTTTTTTTGCTAATTATACCTCATGGATAAAATAAGAGTATCAAAATTAATTCAAAATAATATTCATTTTATTGGTTTGGTTGTATTGGTTGTAATTGCTTTTTTATCAACAACTTACTATTCATCTTATAAAAAAAACCCAAGTAGCGGCTCTAAAAAAAACCTTAGGCAATATTTATTTAAAAAAAACTATAATATCTTTGTCTGAAAATTTAAAACCTAGATATGAAAATATTATTATAGAAGTAAATGATAGTGATACATTTGAAAAGATATTGAGAAGGATAAATATCCCAGAAAATGAAGTTGCAAAAATTCTAAAAAATATAACAAAAGTTAAGACATTAAATAATGTTTATAAAAATCAAAAAATTTCTTTTAAAATAGATAGAAAAGAACCAATAAAAGTACTTGAATTTTCTATTGAAAAATCAAAGAAAAAAAAGCTTCTTTTTTCAAGAAATAACAACTTAGATGAATTTTCTTATAAAGAAATAATAACAAAACTTAAAAAAGTTAACGTTTACAAAGAAGGAGAAATTACAAATAGTTTATATAGTAAGGCCATTGAGTTAGGAGTAAAACCTAATATAATTATAGAGTTTGCAAGAATTTACGGATTTCAAATTGATTTTCAAAGAGATATTTGGAAAAATGATAGTTTTCAAATCGTTTATGAAAATTTTTTAGATGAAGAAAATAAAGTCTTAGATACAGGTAATATTATATTTGCAAATTTGATACTACAAGGAAAAGAGTATCCACTTTATTTTTTTCAAAAAAAAAAAGCTAAAGATCACTTTGATGAGTTTGGTAAAAGTATAAAAAAAAGTTTAATGAAGACTCCAATAAATGGGGCTAGACTATCATCATCATTTGGTATGAGAAAGCATCCGATTTTAGGTTTTAATAAAATGCACAGAGGCACTGATTTTGCTGCTCCTAAAGGAACTCCAATTATGGCCTCGGGTGACGGAAAAGTTATTAGAGCTAGATGGTGTGGAGGTGGTGGTAATTGTGTAAAGATAAAACATAATTCTACATATTCTACTGTTTATGCCCACATGTCTAAATTTGCGAGAGGAATTAAAGAAGGGGCGCGAGTGAAACAAGGGCAAATAATTGGTTATGTTGGTTCTACCGGAATGTCTACAGGACCTCATTTGCATTATGAAGTTATTGAAAATGGAAAAAAAATTAATTCTCAAACACTCAAACTGCCATCTGGTAAAATTTTAAAAGGGGAAGATAGAAAACTTTTCGAAATTGAAAAAATTAAAATTGATGTGTTGAAATCTGAACTAATTGCTAAAAAAAACTAATTTTCAATATTTTGATCTTGATCATTTTTTTTATTTACATCCTCTATCTTTTCAGAGTTTGAATATACATTGTTAGATGATGTATTGGTTTCATTGTTTTTTTTTAAACCTTCTTTTTCAACTTGCATTCTTGTAAAATGGTCTGCATGCTGGAGATAGTTTTCTGAAAGTATTTTATCTCCGTTGGATAATGCTTCTCTTGCAAAATTTGTGTATTTTTCTATTAGCTTTGATAGATTGACATTATTTCTTGTCTGATTTTTTCTCTTAAAATTAGATCCATTTGTAAAATCAGTAATAATTTTAATATTATTATTTCTTTGAAAATTACGATCTCCATTACTTCTAAATCTATTTCTTTTATTATTGTTTTTATAATTTTTCATTAAATTATTATTTTTTTAATGTTTTGTTGATAATACACATCTATCATTATTTCCTAAATCTTTTGCAATTTTATTAATGTAAAATTTTTTTTTTGTACAATAGTCTTTTTGTTTTATTTAACTGATTACTGCCAATTTCAATAAATAGCTTTCCTTTTTTTTTAATCAATTTAGGACTTTTTTTTATTAATTTTTCTATACATGAAAGTCCTTCAATTCCTCCATCTAAAGCAACTTTAGGCTCATAATTCTTAATATCATTTTCCAAATAATTTATTCCAAAACTATTTATATATGGAGGATTTGATAAAATAATATCATATTTACCAAAACAAAACTTGTCAATATCGGAGTTTATAAATTTAATTCTATTATTAATTTGTTGCATTTTTGCATTGATTTTTGCGACTTTTAAGGCTTTTAATGAAATGTCTATACCAACTCCAAAACAATTTTTCCTTTCTTTGAGTATGGAAAGTATTATGCATCCAGATCCTGTTCCAACATCAAGTATGTTAAAAAATGCTTTTTTTGGAATTAGTTTTAAACTTTCCTCTACTATAACTTCACTATCAGGACGTGGTATCAAAACATCAGAATTTACAAAGTATTTATTTTTCCAAAATTCCTTGAAACCTATAATGTAAGCTATTGGTTCACCTTTTTTTCTTCTTAATATTAGTTTAATAAATTTTTCATAATCATTTTTTTTAATTATTTGATCTAAATTTATTAATAGTTGATTTCTCTCAATTTTTAATAGGAAAGAAAGTAAAATTTCTGAGTCTAGTATTGGACTTTTGGTAGATTTATAACCAAGTATTCTCTTTGCATTATATAAAGCTTTTTGACAATTCATTTAGTTTAAGTTTTTTAATTCTTCTTCTTGAGCTTGTAATGTTAAATTTTCTATCATTTCATCAAATATTTCACCTTGCATAAATTCTTCTAATTTATGCAAAGTAAGATTAATTCTATGATCTGTAACTCTGCCTTGGGGAAAATTGTAAGTTCTTATTCTTTCTGATCTATCACCAGTACCAATTTTACTTTTCCTATCTTTTGATCTTGCTTCGTCCCTTTTTTGCCTTTCAAATTCATAAAGTCTTGATCTTAAAATTTTTAAACCTTTTTCTTTATTTCTTATCTGCGATTTTTCATCTTGTTGACTCACAACAATACCTGTTGGAATGTGTGTAATTCTAACCGCACTATCAGTAGTATTGACAGACTGACCTCCAGGTCCACTTGATCTAAATACATCAATTCTAAGATCTTTGTCTTCAATTTTAACGTCAACTTCTTCAGCTTCTGGCAAAACTGCTACAGTTGCAGCGGAAGTATGTACTCTACCTTGTGTTTCAGTATCCGGTACTCTTTGAACTCTATGGACGCCACTTTCATATTTCAGCGATGAATAAATATTTTTTCCTTTAATCGCTGCAATTACTTCTTTTAAACCTCCGGCATCACTTTTGGAAATACTTATTATTTCTAAAATCCATTTTTTTTTGTTACTTACTTTTTCATACATTTTAAACAAATCTGAAGCAAAAAGGCTTGCCTCGAGTCCTCCTGTTCCAGCTCTAATTTCTATTATCGCATTCTTTGTGTCTGCATCATCTTTGGGAAGTAAAAATAACTTTATTTTTTTTTCAATGATAATATTTTTTTTCTGCAGATCATCAAGTTCTGATCTTGCAAGTTCTTTCATTTCATTATCACTTTTTTTATCATTAATTAATTTTTCGATCTCTTTTTTGTTATTTTCAAATTCTAAATATTGTTTTGCTTCATTTACAATTTCATTAATTTCAGAATATTCCTTTGATTTTTCAGCAAATTTTTTCTTATCTATATTGCCAGAAGATAATTCTGTTTCTATACTCTTGTGCTTTGAGATCAACTCTCTAACTTTATCTAAAGGTATCATTAATTATTTTTTTCTAATTCTTCAGCTTTTTTTTCTACAAGAGCTACGACCTTGGATACAATTTCTTTATTAGAGATTTTTTCTGTTTGAATGCCTTTTAAATATAGCATGTTACTTTCCTTGCCACCTCCAGTTATTCCTATATCTGTTAAAGCAGCTTCTCCGGGGCCGTTAACTACACACCCAATAATTGAAAGCGTTATTGGAGTTTTTATGTGTGCAAGCTTTTGTTCTAACAATTTGACTGTATCAATAACTTGAAAACCTTGTCTCGCACATGATGGGCATGAAATAATCTTAACTCCTCTATTTCTGAGATTTAAAGATTTTAAGATTTCATTTCCAATTTTTACCTCTTTAACAGGATCATCTGACAAAGATACTCTTATGGTATCTCCTATACCTTCTAGTAAAAGTGTTCCTAATCCGATAGATGATTTAATGCTCCCTGGTATAAAACTTCCTGACTCTGTAATACCTAAATGAAGAGGGTAATCGGTAGCTTTCGACAGTTGTCTGTAGGCACCTATCGATAAAAATACATCCGAAGATTTAACACTAATTTTAAAGTTAAAAAAATCTTCGTCTTCAACTATTTTTATATTCCTTAATGCGCTTTCTACTAAAGCTTCAGGGCAAGGCTCCTTGTATTTCTCCAATATATCTCTTTCTAGGGACCCAGCATTAACTCCAATTCTTAGAGCACAATTATTATTTTTTGCTGCTGAAATTACTTCCTTAATTTTACTTACATCTCCTATATTACCTGGATTTATTCTCAAACACTTTGCTCCAGCTTCTGCCGATTCAATTGCTCTCTTATAATGATAATGTATATCTGCAATGATAGGGACGGTTGAGTGTTTTACAATTTCTTTAAGTGCATGACTGCTTTCAACATCTGGAACTGAAACTCTCACAAGCTCAGCTCCTTCATTTGCTATATCATTTATTTGTTTCAATGTAGCTTTTGCATCTTTGGTTAAAGTATTTGTCATTGACTGAACAGTGATTGGATTATTGTTACCTACAACTACATTTCCTACTTTAACTGCTCGAGTTTTTTTTCTTTTTATATCTCTAAATGGTCTAATGCTCATCTTGGCTATCTAAATTAAACTCTTTATGAAGAGTAGATACTGCTTTTTTAACATATTTTTTACTTATCAAAACTGATATTTTGATTTCAGAAGTTGAAATAACTAAAATATTAATGTTTTTTTTACTTAATGCTTGAAACATTCTAAAAGTTACTCCTGGAGTAGTAATCATCCCAACACCTATTATTGAAACTTTTGAAACATTTTTATCTATAATTAAATTTTTATATTTAATTATTTTATTTAATTTTACTAATTTCTGTGTTTTATTTAAGTCTTCTAATTTAATTGTAAAAGTCAAATCTGTCTCTTTTCCATCTGCGGATATATTTTGAACCACCATATCAACATTAATATTATTTTCTGAAAGTGGTTTGAAAATTGATGCAGCAATTCCTGGTTTATCTTTAATGCCTACTAAAGTAATTTTTGCATCATTTTTAGTTGAAGAAATACCTGTAATGATTTTATTATTTGTTATATTTTTTCTTTTAGTTATTAATGTTCCATCTTTTTTTATAAAAGAGGACTTAACATCAATATCAATTCTGTTTAATCTGGCATCTTGTACTGATGATGACTGCATAACCTTGGATCCTAGAGATGCCATTTCAAGCATTTCTTCATAGGAAATAATTTTAATTTTCTTTGCTTTTTTATAAACTCTTGGATCAGTTGTCATAACACCTACAACATCGGTGTATATTACACATTTTTTTGCTTTAAAATATTTTGCCAACATTATTGCGCTTGCATCTGATCCTCCTCTTCCTAGTGTAGTAATTCTTTTATTTGAATTAATGCCCTGAAAACCAGAAACTATTGGTACTCCACCCTCATTTAAATATTTTTTTAAATTATTTGTTTTTATTGCATTTATTCTTGCTGAACGATGATTTCCATCTGTAAGGATTGGAATTTGCCAAGCTAACCAAGATCTAGACTTATAACCAAGGTGATTTAATCTGCCCGCTATTAAAGCACAAGACATCTGTTCTCCAGATGAAACAAGCGCGTCATATTCAGCAGAATTAAAATCTGTAGATAATTCTTTTGATTTTTTTATCAAATCATTTGTAACACCGCTCATTGCAGATGAAACAACGATCACTTTATATTTTTTATTAATAAATCTTATTATAATAGCTGCGACTCTTTTTATTCTTTCCACTGTACCTACTGAGGTACCGCCAAATTTAAGAACGACAATTTTCATTGATAATTTTTTTTATAATTATTAAAATATATTGATAAAATACATCTTAAATGTAATGTCAACAATCAATGAAAAGAACTACTATAAATAAAGAAGAAATAGATAAATTTTCTAAGATGGCAGAGGAATGGTGGAATCCAGATGGAAAATTTAAGCCTTTGCATAAATTTAATCCTATCAGAATTGAATACATAAAAAATAGCATAATTAAAAACTTCAATATTAATTATGAAAATCTTCCACTCAAAAATATAGATATTTTAGATATTGGATGTGGAGGGGGGTTGCTTACAGAGCCAATGAGTAGATTGGGGGCAAATGTAACTGGAATCGATGCATCTTTAAAAAATATAAATATTGCTAAAGCACATCTTAAAAAAAGTAAGTTAAAAATAAAATATATAAATACTTTGCCTGAAAAATTATTAGTAAAAAAAAAATTTGATGTGATTTTAAATATGGAAATAGTTGAACATGTAGAGGATTTAGAATTTTTTATTAAAAAAAGTTCTGAGCTCTTAAAAATCAATGGGCTAATGTTTGTTGCTACATTAAATAAAACTTTAAAGTCTTTTGTATTTGCTATTGTGGGAGCTGAATATATTCTAAGGTGGCTACCAATAGGAACACATGACTGGGAAAAATTTGTAGAACCATCTAAACTTGTAGATTATGGAAATAAATTTTCTCTTAAATTAAATAAAATTGATGGTTTAAAATTTAATCCAATAATTAATAAATGGAGTATTAGTAATGATAAATCAGTTAATTATATTACAGAATTTAAGAAACTCTAATTTTCTTTATCATAGACCCAAGGTATACTTTCTGTCTCTATTCCCTCTTCATTTAACTCTTTAATTTCCTCATTTTTAGCTTTTCCATAAATACCTTTTTTTCTTTTTTTGCCTCCATAATGAATAGATCTAGCTTCGTAAGTAAAATTTTCACCCACGTATTCAAAATTATGTTTAATAAACTTTTGATATTCTTTGATTTTTTTTTTTATTTCATTTGTTTTGAAACTTTCTAATGATTTATTATTTTTTTTTGTATTAAATAAACTAGGTGCCATTAAAGATTTATCAACACTTAAAGAATTGCAATTTGGACAATTTAAATATTTATTTTTTTTTAGTTTTTCAAACTCTTTTGAAGAAGAAAACCAACTATCAAAGTTGTTAGAACAATTTTTACATTTTAAGTTATATTTGATCACAATTTATTATTTATGTGTTAATTTTAATTTTTCAATACTTAAGTTCTATAATCCGAATTAATTTCAATATATTTTTTTGTTAAATCCATTGTATATGCAACAAAATTTTTTTTACCAAGACCTAAATCAATGTATATATCTATTTTTTCATCTTTCATATAATTAGATACATCGGTTTCTTTATAAGAGTTATGAATTTGTCCTTTTTCAATTATTTTAAATGGACCAATTTTTATAGATATCTTGTTTGGATTAATGTTAGCGTTTGCTTTACCGATTGCCATAATAATTCTTCCCCAATTTGGATCTTCGCCTGCAATAGCAGTCTTAACTAATGGGGAGTTTGCGACAGAAAAAGATATTTTTTTTGCATCATCTTCTGTTTTACAATTTAAAGTGTTTATAGTTATAAATTTTGAAGCACCTTCTCCATCTGCAGCAATTCTTTTTGCTAAATTTAAGAGAACAGAATGCAGAGAGTTATTAAATTCATCTAATCTGTGGTCATTAATATTTTTAATTTCAATATTTTTTGCTTTTCCTGTAGCAAAAATTGACAACATATCATTGGTGCTTGTGTCACCATCGCATGAAACTGCATTAAATGTTGTTCCAATGTTTTTTTTTAATAGTTGCTTCAATATTTTTGATGAAATATCTGCATCAGTAAATATATATCCCAATGTAGTTGCCATATTTGGATAAATCATACCTGAGCCTTTAGCAACACCATAAATTTTTATAATTTTGTTTCCAATTTTACATTCTTCCATTGCGAGTTTTGGTTTCAGATCAGTTGTCATCATTCCCATTGCAGCCTTCATCCAGATATATTTGTTTTGGGTATATTTAATTTTTTCTATTAGATCTGGTATGCAGAATCTTATTTTGTCAGTAGGAAAACTTTCACCTATTGTTCCAGTACAGCCAAAAAGTATTTCGCTTGTTTTAATTTTTTCTGGTTTTTCTTCATCAATCTTTTGTTTTTCAGTTAAAAATTCTGAAAGATTTTCAGCTAAAATTTTAAGACCTTTATACCCATTTTTTCCTGTAAAAGTATTAGCGTTTCTAGCATTTACTAATAAACATTTAATTTTTTTTGATTTAATATTTAGATTCCACTTTATATTTTCTGAAATTAATTTTGATTGAGTATAAACAGAGGCATGATTTGCTCCATTTCTAAAATAAAATAATACAAGGTCATCTCTTTTGGTGCCATATAAATTAGCACTTGTAGTTGAAATTGATAATCCATCTAAATGTTCTAAGTCTTGAAAATCTCCCAATTTAGAGTTCTTATCCTTTGAATTAAAAAAATTACTTATGTTTATAACCATAGTGTTTAAAAAATTGATTTAGTAACTATATTAAATCTTTAAAGTAACTTATATAACATAAAAATTAAATGCTTAACCCTTTAAATTTATTGTCAAAATTTATTAAATCAAGCAACCAAAAGGAGCTTGATAGAATTAAAAAAATAGTTTTAAAAGTCAATAACTTCGAAAATGATATATCAAAACTATCTGAAAGTGAATTTCCGCAAAAAACACAAAAATTTATTGATATTATAAAAAAAGGGACTTCTCTAGATGATATACTACCAGAAGCTTTTGCTCTAGTCCGAGAAGCTTCAAAAAGAATTAATAATGAGAGACATTTTGATGTCCAAATTGTTGGTGGTGTTGTTCTTCATGAAAATAAAATAGCTGAAATGAAAACTGGAGAAGGAAAAACTTTAACAATTGCTTTAGCAGCCTATTTAAATGCCCTGACTAAAAAAGGAGTGCATGTAGTTACGGTAAATGATTATTTAGCAAAAAGAGATTGTTTAAATATGGGTAAAATATTCTCGTATTTAGGTTTATCCACAGGTTATATCAATAATGATCACTCTGATGATGAAAGAAAAGAAAATTATAATTGTGATATTACATATGCAACAAACTCTGAACTTGGTTTTGACCATTTACGTGACAATATGAAATTTTCACCCGAAACAATGGTGCAACGTGGTCATAATTTTGCAATTGTAGATGAAATCGATTCTTGCTTGATTGATGAAGCAAGAACACCTTTGATTATTTCTGGAGCAGCTGAAGATAAAAAATATCAATATGGAGTTGTAGATAAATTGCTAAAAAATTTAGACAAAGAATGTTTTGAAATTGATGAAAAAGATAAAAATGTACTTTTAACAAATAAAGGAATCGATGTTATAGAAAAGGTTTTTTCACATGCTGAGATATTAAAAAATAATAATTTTTATGATCCAGAAAATATAAGTTTAGTCCATTTAGTAAATCAATCTTTAAGAGCCAAATATTTGTACCAAAATGGAAGAGATTATATTGTCAAAGATGGACAAATAGTAATAATCGATGAACAAACTGGAAGACAATTACCTGGAAGACGTTTTGGGGATGGATTAATGCAAAGTATCGAAGCAAAAGAAAAGGTTGAAGTACAAACTGAAAACCAGACAATGGCTTCAATAACTTATCAAAATTATTTTAAATTATATTCAAAAATATCTGGATGTACTGGGACAGCTCTTACTGAATCTCAAGAATTCTTTGAAATATATAATTTGCCAATTGTAGTAATACCTACAAACAGAAAAATGATTAGAAAAGATTGGAATGATCAAATATTTAGAACTTTAGTTGAAAAAGATAACGCAATAATTAATAAAATTTCAGATTGCAATAAAGTAGGTCAACCGATTTTAGTTTTTACTGCTAGCATAAATAAATCTGAACATTACTCAAATTTACTTAAGAAAAAAAATATCAAGCACGTAGTACTAAATGCAAAAAATCATGAGGGTGAGGCTGAAATAATTGCTAATGCAGGAAAAAAACATTCTGTAATTATTACAACAAGTATTTCAGGTAGAGGTGTTGATATAAAACTTGGAGGAAAAACTAAAGAAGAACAAGAAAATCATAAACAAGAAATTAAATCTTTAGGAGGATTATTTGTAATTGGAACAGAAAGAATGGAAAGTAGAAGAGTAGATAATCAAGCTAGGGGGAGATCTGGAAGACAAGGAGATGAAGGAAATTCTATATTTTACGTTAGTTTGGAAGATGATTTAATGAGAATTTTTGGCTCAGAATCTATGAACAATATTTTAGAAAAACTTGGTCTCAGAGATGGAGAAAGTATAGACCATCCATGGATCAATAAAGCTCTTGAAAGAGCACAACAAAAAGTTGAGGCTAGAAACTTTGATATAAGGAAAACTTTGAAAAAATTTGACGACACGCTTAATGATCAAAGACAAGTTATTTTTACTCAAAGAAATAATATAATTTTTAAAAAAGAAGCATTAAATTATGCAGATGATTTTCTAAATGAAATAATTTTTAATTTAATCGAAAGCAAAAAAAAACATATAAGTAAACCAGTAAACAGTGAATTTTTAAATCAATTAAAGATTATATCGGGTAAAGCATTCGATGATGAAGAAATTAATCTCTTAGAAAAAACCGATAATGAAAATTTTAGAAAAAAAATTATGGAAAAATTTAAATTAAAAAGAGATGAAAGAATTAAACTGCTAGGTCTTGACCAGGCTGAACAAATAGAAAAAACCATTTTTTTACAATTAATCGATCAAAATTGGAAAATGCATATACAGTATCTTGAACAGTTAAGACAAGTTATTGGGTTGAGATCATATGGACAAAGAGACCCATTAGTAGAATATAAAAAAGAAGCATTTTTATTATTTGAAAATCTATTAAACAAGTTAAAGTCAGATTTTATTACAATACTTTTTAATTTGAAGGTTATAGAAAAGGAAGATAAAAAAGAAATTCCAAAACAAAATCAATCAAATGAAAAAAATTTTAAGAGTTTTGCTAATAAAAAAGTTGGTAGAAATGAACCTTGTCCATGCAACTCTGGAAAAAAATTTAAACATTGCCATGGAGCTTTATAAAAGCAAAATAAAAATTACTGCAATTATTGCAGCAGATATTAGAAAAATATAAAATTTTTTTTTTCGATTAATTTTATTTCTAATTTTGTCAAAAAAGGATTCGGTAAAGCTTAAACTATCTTTGTTTTCAGAATAATTTGCAAACCCTTTATTTCTTCCAATGGCTAAAAATTTATTTTTTCTATGCAGTACAATTTCTTCTTTGTTCATATTATTAAAACTTTCTAAATTTAAAGAAATTGATTTTTTTACATTTTTTAAAATTTTATCAGTATCTCTGTGAGCTCCACCTAAAGGCTCTGGGATTACTTCATCAATTATTTCTAAATCTAATAAATCTTTAGAAGTTAATTTCATTGCTGTTGCAGCCTCTAATATTTTTTTAGGATCTTTCCATAATATAGTTGCACATCCTTCGGGTGAGATTACTGAATAAATTGAATTTTCTAACATTAAAATTTTATTCGATGACGCTAGTGCTATGGCTCCACCAGAACCCCCTTCTCCGATAATTATAGAGATCGTCGGTACGGTTAACTCCATGCAGCATTCAATTGATTTTGCAATTGCTTCGGAGATACCTCTCATTTCACTTCCTGTTCCAGGAAAAGCACCTGGAGTATCAATAAATGATATAACTGGAATATTAAATTTATCAGCCAGTTTCATTAACCTTGTAGCTTTTCTGTAACCTTCAGGACGACTCATTCCAAAATTTCTATCAATTCTACTTTGTAAATCGTCACCTTTCTCTTGACCAATTACTAATACTGATTTTTTTTCAAATTTAGCAAAACCAGCAATTATAGACTTATCCTCAGAATAAAACCTATCGCCTGAAAGAAGAATAAAATCTTCAAACAAATTATTTATAAAAAATTTTGATTTTGGTCTATCCTCGTGTCTTGCCACTTGTACTGTTTGCAACGGATCAAGTTTTGAATAAACTTCTTTTAATTTAGTATCTATTTTTTTTTGTATATTAGATATTTTGTTAGTATCTACTTCGGATAGACCTTCCTGGTCAAATGGGTCTTTGAGTTGATCTAGCTCGGCTTCTAGTTTTTTAATTTCAGTTTCAAAATTTAAATAGTTTTTCATTAAAAGTCTGTTTATTATATTTAAAAAAGGCAATAAAGTGTCAAAAAAAATAAAATGAGAGAAAAATATATAAAAATAGAAAATTTATCAGTATCTGAGAAATTATATGATTTTGTTAATAATGAGGCTATCCCTGGAACAAATATTGATGTAAAGAAATTTTGGCAAAAATTTAGCAAATCTATACATCAACTTGCTCCAAAAAATGAGTCTCTATTAAAGTTTAGAAAAAAACTTCAGCTAGATATTGATAATTGGCATATTAAAAATAAAGATAAAGAATTTGATCAAAATAAATATGAAAATTTTTTAAAACAAATTGGTTACTTGGTAGATGTAGGTCCAAATTTTAAAATTAAAACACTAAATATAGATGAAGAAATATCAAAAATAGCAGGTCCACAATTAGTATGCCCTATTGATAATGCTAGATTTGTTTTAAATGCTTGCAATGCTAGATTCATGTCTGCATATGATAGTCTTTACGGTACAGATGTAATTGATTCTGAAGAATCTGCTAGCGAAAGATATGATCCTGAAAGAGGAATGGAGGTAATTAAATTTACAAAAAAATTTTTAGATGATACTTTTCCTTTACATAGTTCTAGTTGGAGTAAAGTAAATAAAATCGAAATAATTGAAAATAACTTAAATCTTACTACTTACGACGGATTGGTAAATTTAAAAGATAATGAAAAATATATTGGATATAGAGGACAGAAAAATAAACCGTCAGCTATAATTTTGAAAAATAATAATTTACACGTTGAAATAATAATAAACCCAGATGCTTTTAGTGCAAAAAATGATCCTGCTGGGATATCGGATATAATTCTAGAGTCTGCAATTTCAACTATATGTGATAATGAGGATTCTGTATCAGCTGTGGATGCTGAGGATAAAGTTGCATGCTACAGAAATTGGTTAGGGTTGATGAAAGGAAATTTGAAATCTGAGTTTGAAAAAAATGGAAAAAAACTAATTAGAAAACTTAATCCAGATAGAAAATATATTACAAAAAATGGCAAAGAGTCAAAATTAAAAGGGAGATCTTTGTTGCTTCATAGAAATGTGGGTCATTTAATGAAAAACCCAGCAATTCTTCTTAGCAATGGATCTGAAATCCCAGAGGGAATAATGGATGCATTTATTGTAACCCTTTGTTCACTACATGATTTAAAAATAAATAGAAATTCAAAGTTTGGATCAATATATATTGTTAAACCTAAACAGCATTCTCCGGATGAGTGTGCTTTTACTGATATTATTTTTTCTGAGGTGGAAAATGTACTTGGTTTAAAAAAAAATGTAGTAAAGATAGGTCTCATGGAGGAGGAAAGAAGAGCATCTGTGAACCTCAAAGAATGCATAAGAGCTTTGGAAAATAGAATATTCTTCATTAATACAGGTTTTCTTGATCGTACAGGTGATGAAATTAGAACTTCTATGGAGGCTGGACCAATGATTAAGAAAGCAGATTTAAAAAAATCTTTATGGATAACTGCATATGAAAATAACAATGTTGATATAGGTTTAGAGTGTGGCTTTTCTGGAATAGGTCAGATTGGTAAAGGCATGTTTCCAGCTCCCAAAGCTATGGCACAAATGCTCAAGGAAAAAATAGCACATTTAAAAGCTGGAGCTAATTGTGCATGGGTTCCTTCACCAACAGCTGCGGCCTTGCACTCCCTTCATTATCATCGATTAGATATATTCAAAATTCATGAAAAAATTAAAAATAGAGAAAAAGCTAAGCTTTCCGAACTATTAACAATACCTTTTATTAGTAAGCCAAATTGGACAAATGAAGACATAAATAAAGAATTATCTAACTGTGCTCAAGGAATTTTGGGATATGTTGTTCGTTGGGTTGATCAAGGTATTGGGTGTAGCTCTGTGCCTGATATTAACAATATACCGCTTATGGAAGATCGAGCTACTTGTCGAATTAGCTCACAATTAATTTCAAACTGGCTCCATCATGGAATTTGCTCAAGAAAACAAGTTTTAGAAATAATGAAAAAAATGGCGAAAGTAGTTGATAAACAAAATAAGGGTGACAAAAAATATATAAATATGTCGCCGAATTATGAAAAATCTATTGCTTTTAAATCTGCATGTGAGCTGGTTTTTAGCAAAGAATCACCTAACGGTTATACGGAACCGATTTTACATTTAAACAGATTGATTAAAAAAAATTAACTTTTATTTTCTATTAATTCCTTGCGATTTTTAAAAGCTTGTATCAAAGTTCCATCATCTAGGTTGTCACCTATTTCTGCACCCATGGGTAAACCTTGAGCAAGTTTAGTAATTTTTACATTAATACCTTTTAAACTATCTTGGATATAAAATGCAGTAGTCTGTCCTTCAACAGAAGTTGAAGTAGCAAGTATAACTTCCTCAATTTTGTCTTTTTTAACTCTATCAACTAATGAATTAATTAATAAATCCTCTTTTTTTTGATTATCTGAAGATGAAATGGTTCCTCCTAAAATATGAAAATAACCTTCGTAGATACTTGAGTTTTCAATACTCCATTGGTCTGCTATATTTTCTACAACACATATTTTATTATATTTTTTTTTATTATTTTCACAATTATTACAACCTTCAATATTAGACTTAAGAGTTCCACAAGATTGGCATCTTGATATATTTTTAAAAACTTTTACTAAAGCATTGGCGGTTGGTTTTAATATTTCCTCTCTATTGTTAATCATCTTTAAAATAATTCGGCGACTAGAACGCGGGCCTAAACCAGGTAATTTAGAAATTAATTTTATTAATTCATCTATTTCTTTAATATCTTGCATTAATTATAAAGGAAATTTAAAACCAGGTATACCAAACCCTTCCGTAGCTTTTGAAATCTCTTCTGAAGTTTTTGTTTTCAATTTAGATTTTGCATTACTATGAGCGGCAATAATTAAATCTTCAATAACTGTCTTCTCTTCATTTAAAATATCTGGTGACAAGTAAAGTTTAACTATTTCTCCATCTCCATTTAAAACTATTTTAACTGAATTGTCACCCGATATACCCTCGGCTTCTATGTTTTTGATTTTTTCTTGACTTTCTTTTACCTTGCTCTCAATCTCTTTGGCTTTATCTAAAATTTTATTAAAATCAGTCATTTTTTTGATTTTCAATATCTTTTACATCTATTAATTCAGCGTCAGGAAAATTCTCAATCATTTTGTCATAAATATCTGTTTTTTTTACTTCAATAATTTGATTTGATTTAAATATTTTATTTTTTTCTTTTTTTGATGGATCTCCATCTTTTTTAGATAAAGAAATTATCCATCTTTTTTGAGTCAAACTATATAGGGCTTCGGATAAATCTTTTATAAAATTTTTATCTAATCTATCATTAAAAGAGATTTCAATTCTTTGGCTTTCAAATTTTACAAGATTGACGTTTGTTTCAAGTTCATATTTTAATTTAATTAGTTTTTTTTCGTTACAAATATTTATTAATTCATCAAAACTATTTATTTCTATTATTTCATCTTTTTTTTCCATTTGATTTTGATTTTTTAAATTTTCTTCTTGGTATATATTTTTAATTTGACTAATTGTTTTATTTTTAAAATCAAAGTTATCTTCAATTTGTTTTATAGTTTTTTCATTATTATTTATAAAATTTAAATCTTTTTCTTTATCTGGAGTTTTTTGTTCATTAATTTTTGTTACTTCTAATAAATTAATTAGTCTTATTAAAAACATTTCAACAGATATATTTTGATTAGAGACAACATTTAGTTCGTCTAATGTTTTAATTGTAAATTGCCAAAAGATCAAAAATACTTTAGATGAAACTTGATTTGACAATTTTTTTATACTTTCAAACTCACTATCATTTAATGAAAAATTAGTCCCTTCTAAATTTAAATATTCTACATTCTTAAAATAATAAAGTATTTCTAGAAAATCATTTAAAAATACTTTAGGTTCAACTCCTTGTTCATAAATAGATCTGTAAGTCTTGATTACCTGATCTTCTTTTCCTTGAAATAAATTATTAAATAATTCAATTAAGTAACTTTTTTCAAAATAGCCAAATATTTTTTGTGCGTCTGTTAAATTAATTTCTTTTAGACTTACCTGGCTCAATATGGCTCTATCTAATAAAGAGAGCGCATCTCTAACTGAACCCTCTGAAATTTTAACTATAAGTTTAAGTGCATCATCAGAAATTTTTGCATTTTCTTTTTCCATGATTTTTTTAATATATTCAAATAGTTCATTCGACTTAACTCTAGGCAAATCGAATCTTTGGCACCTAGAAATAATAGTGACTGGAATTTTTTTAACCTCTGTTGTTGCAAATATAAATTTAATCCAATTAGGAGGTTCTTCTAGGGTTTTAAGCAAACTGGCAAATGCTGATTTGGATAACATTTGAATTTCGTCAATAATTATTATTTTATACTTTGAGTTTGTTGGTTTATATCTAGAAAATTCTAATAATTCTTTTATAGAATCGATGCCTGTATTAGATGCGCCGTCAACTTCTAAACAATCAAGTGAATTTGAGTTTTGTATTTCCTTGCAATTCTGACATAAACTTTCTTTACAAATTTTATCAAAACCATTTAAGCAATTTAATGCCTTCGCTACAATTCTTGCTGTAGTAGTTTTGCCAACACCACGTATTCCACAAAATAAATATGCGTTTGGGATTTTATTTAATTTAATAGAATTAGTAATTGTTTCAGCAATTATATTTTGTCCAATTAATTGATCAAAGTTGTTAGGTCTATATTTTAAAGCAAGAACTTTTGAGTTAGTAGTCATATAAATTTATAGGGCCAATCAACCTGAAAAATACTGGTTACTGCTGCTTTCTCTCGAACCTGACAGGTTTGACCGTACATTCACCTGATTGACCCAATACTATTATAACAGTAAAAAAAACCAATCCACAATAAAGTTAAATAAATTATTTATACCTAAAAATATCAGATTTATAAACACCAAGGATTTTTAGGTCTTGAGTGTGTAAACCTAGTTCTTCTAAAGAGTTTTTAACTTTATCATCCTCTATATGGCCATCAACATCACAAAGAAAAAAATATGAGGAAAATGAATTTTTTTCAGGAAAACTTTGTAATTTAGATAAATTACAACCATTGATTGCTAAACCACCTAATGCTTGGTAAAGCGACGCAGGCTTGTCTTTTAATTTAAATAATAAAGATGTGATATATTTTTCATTTTTAAATTCAGGTTGAGATATTTCTTTTTGCATTACTAAAAATCTTGTTACATTATCTAAGTCGTCTTGAATGTTTGATTCTAAAATATCTAAATTATAAATTTCTGCACTAAGCTTAGAAGCTATTGCACCTTTCGAGTTGTCACCCAATTCTGAAATATATTTTGCTGATCCAGCTGTGTCAGCTCTTACGTTTTCAATGAGCTTATTTTTTTTTATAAAATCAGATGATTGGCTTAAAGCTTGTGCGTGCGAATAAATATTTTTAATATCTTTTTTTTTTGTTCCTGGAAGACCTAATAAGTTATGTTTTATTGAATAAAAGTGTTCTGCAAATATATTTAGCCTATACTTAAAAATTAAGTACTCTACACCAATATTACCGGTAGTTTTATTTGACTCTGGAATTATTGCTTTAACTGTACTGTCATTATTTGCTAATTCAAAACATTCATCAAAAGTTTTGCACGGTATAGTTTCACATCCAGAATATTTTTCTTTTGCACAACTTTCGCTGTAACTTCCAGCAACACCTTGATAAGCAATTTTCATAATTTTATTAACTTATATTATATTAATTTTTTGTTTCCAATAATTTCTTTACTTTATTATAATCTTCTAGAGTATCAATACCTATTGGAGAAGACATTGACAAAATCAAACTTATATCAATATTATTTTCTAAAGCACGAAGTTGCTCTAATCTTTGATTTTTTTCATTTGAAGTTTGTTCTAAAGAAGTAATTTTTTCTAAAACAGTTATTTTATATAGATAAATTCCTATGTGATGATAAATATTTTTTTTGCTGTGTGACTCTAGCTTTCTGAAAAAATTGTCAGCTTTTACAATATTGTCATTTTTTAACTCATGTCTAGTTTTTACTTTTACAATATTTTCATCTGCTAATTTATAATCATCAGAAATATTACATGCCAAGGATCCCATTCCTAAATTATTATTAATTATTGAATTATTTAAGTTAATAATGTCAGTACTTTCAATAATTGGCTCATCTCCTTGTAAATTTAATATATAATCAATATTTTTAATTTTTAATTTTTTATATGCTTCAAAAATTCTGTCTGTCCCTGTTTTATGTTTATTGCTAGTAATAACTCCTTTTCCACCATTTAATTTTACATCATCTAAAATTTCTTGATCTTCTGATGCAACGTATACTTCTCCGATGTTTGTTTCTTCTGCTTTTTTGTAAACATGAGAAATAATTGATAGACCATTAATTTTAAGAAGCGGCTTTCCTGGAAGCCTAGTTGCTGACATTCTAGAGGGTATTAAAATTAAAGTTTTTGACATTATTTAGCTAATAGTCTTATTTTATGCGTCCAAGCGACGCAAATTGCAAACTTAAAAATAAAGTATTTTTAAAATTATCATGTTATACGACAATAATTATATTATAAAATTAAATTCTTATGGAAATTAATAAAATCTTTGTAGCAATAGTTGCCACTGTGATTATTGTTGTTGGGATTGGTAAAATTTCAGATCTTTTATATAAAACAGAGCAGCCTGATCAGGTAGCATACAAAGTTGATGCACCTGAGGGGTCAGATGAAATAAAAAAAACTTCAGAAAGCACAGTTGATTTATCAGGCCTAATGGCATTGGCAGACTTATCGCATGGTCAAGCCGTATTTAAGAAATGTAAAAGTTGCCATAGTATTAAGAAAGGTGGAAAAAATAACATTGGACCCGCATTATATGATGTTATGACACGAAACTCAGGGGGTTTAACTAATTACAAATATTCCAAAGCACTTATATCACATGCAAAAAAATGGACCTTTGAGGAATTAAATGGATTTCTACTTAAACCTAAAACATGGATACCTAATAACAAAATGGGATTTATTGGATTAAAAAATGACAAAGATAGAGCTTCAGTAATACTTTATTTAAACCAAAATTCAGATAATCCACGGCCATTACCTTAATTTATAATTTATCAAAACAATATAATAAAATAGATTTTTGAACATAAACTCTATTTAAAGCTTGCTGCCAAACTTTAGATTGTTTCCCAAAAAAAACTTCATCAGTAACTTCCGATCCTCTTGGCAAACAATGAAGAAAGATGCAATCTCTATTGCCTTGCTTCATAACATTTGAATTTACTTGAAATTTTTTGAAGTCTTTTATTTTTTTTGCTTTATTTACAGTATCATTCATAGAGATAACTTTGTCAGTCAAAATTACATCGGCATTATTCGCTGCTTTTTGAGCATCATGAAATATATTAAGCTTCCCTTTATTTTTTTTTACCCATTGTAAAAGAGAAGTTGTAGGTTTATATTTTTTTGGACAACCAATATTTAGTTTAAATGAAAATCTAATTGAAGCTTCAATCAAACTATTTAAAACGTTGTTTGAGTCTCCAATCCAACAAATATTTAGTTTAGAAATATTTTTTTTTTTAATTTCTTCAATTGTAAAAATATCACTAAGTATTTGTAGAGGGTGACCTCCAGGAGATAATGCATTTATTAGGGGAATTTTTAAATAATTTCTGAATTCTTCAATTTTTTTGTCACTGTCTGTTCTAAGCATAAATATATTTCCATAGGTTGATAAAATTTTAGCCGTATCAGATAAGCTCTCACCTCCTTTGGAAAGATGCAACTCATCTGGTCTTAAGGTAAGTGCACTTCCACCAAGCTGTCTAATTGCTAAGTAAAAACTTATTCTTGTTCTTAAGCTTGATTTTTCAAACATTTGTATTAAAAATTTTCCTTTTAAAGGCGCATCTTTATCTGCATCTAATGCATTTAAATATTTTCTTTTATTTTTTCTATTTTTCGCATCTGATATTATTTTTCTTAATTTAAAAGTAGATATATCTTTTATATTGATAAAATGATTCATAAATTATTTATATTCTTTACAAACCTTTTTAATTATTTTTAATGCAAGATTAATTTCAGATTTTTTAACATTAAGAGGAGGCAGTATTCTTACAACATTTTCTGCTGCTCTAATTGTAAGTAACTTATTATCTTCTAATTTTTTAATAAATTTAGTTTGATTATTATAAAGTTGTAAACCTACCAATAAACCATTTCCTCTAATTTCTTTGATTATCTTTGGATACCCTTGCTTTATTTTATTTAATTCCAAATGAAAATATTTTGATATTTTTCTTACATTTTTAAGAAATCCTCTTTTTAAAATTTGATCTAAAACAGCGTTTCCCACACTCATTGCTAATGGATTTCCTCCAAAAGTTGAGCCATGACTACCTGGGCTCATTGATTTTGCAACTTTTTTTGTCATTAAAACTGCCCCTAATGGAAAACCTCCGCCTATCCCCTTGGCTATAGGAACAATATCTGGCTTTACTTTTGATCTTTCAAACGCAAAGAAATCTCCTGATCTACCTATTCCACATTGAACCTCATCTAAAATTAACAATATTTTTTTTTCATTACAAATTTTTCTTAAATACTTAAGACATTTGTTAGGTATAGACTTAATGCCTCCCTCACCCATTATAGTCTCCACCATTATTGCTGCAGTATTCTTTTTAATTTTACTTCTAATATTTGGAAATCTAGGTTTAGAGTCTTTAAAATCAATATGATCAAATCCTGGAACTTTAGGTCCAAATCCTTCAGTCATTTTTTTTGATCCACTAGCGAAAATTGCCGCAATAGTTCTTCCATGGAACGAACCTTTTATCGTAATAATTCTATTTTTATGTGGTTTGCCCTTGGAATAAAAATATCTTCTTGCAACTTTTATCGCTGCCTCGGTTGCTTCAGTTCCAGAATTTTGAAAAAATACATTGTCAGCAAAAGTTTTTTGCGAAAGTCTTTTAGCAAGCTTCTCTCCTTCAGGAATTATAAACGCATTTGACACATGCCAGACTTTAATAGCTTGTTTATTCATTGCTTTAATTAAATGTGGATTAGCGTGTCCTAAAGAATTAACTGCTATTCCTTGAACAAAATCTAAATATTTTTTACCATTTACTGAATATAAAAAGCTACCTTTGCCTTTTTTAAAAGCAATTTTTCTTCTGTTATAATTTTTTGCTAGAGCTGACATTTATTATTAATTTTTTAAATTTTTCCAACCTTTTTTATAAGCTACTGTACAAGATGCAAATAAGATAATAGAAATTATTAAAAGATATATTATTCCCGTTGTAATTGATCCATCAGATTTGCCAATAAATCCCATTCTTATCCCATCGATCATATACCAAAAAGGATTAAATTTACAAATCTCTTGTAAAGTTGGATTTAATACCTCAATACTAAAGAAAGATCCTGAAAGAAATGTGCAAGGCAAAAGAACAAAGTTACTCCATGCTGACATTGTATCAAATTTTGAAACAGCACATCCAACTAAAAATCCGCCACAACCTAGAACAAAAGATCCTAAAAATAAAAAAATAAAAAAATATAAATAACTATAAATTTGTATATTTATAAAAAAAGAAAACCCTATGATGCACACAAATGCTATCAAAAAACTTCTAGTTACTGAGGCTAATACAATTGCCAAAACTACCTCAGTAGCTTCCAAAGGAGCTGCTATTACATCTGAATAAATTGTTTGCATCACTTGCCCCATAACTAGGCTTGAAGAACTGTGTGCAAAAGAAGCTTGGAGTACATTCATAGATATAAGTCCAGGAAGTAGAAAAGTCATAAAACTAACACCTAAAATATCAGGTCGATCATTTCCTATACTGATAGAAAATACAATATAGAATAGAGATATTGAGATTAAAGGTGTGAGCAAAGTTTGCTGACCTACTTGCAGAAATCTTAAAACTTCCTTAAAAAAAAGAGAACTGAGTCCTATCCAATTAACCAGTCCAAATCTTCTAACGCCTTTTTTGTATTTATTTTTTAATTCAACCATCAGTATTAATTAAACCTTTTCTAAAAAATTGTTAATAAACTAAAAAAACACCTTGTTTTATAAGATTATTTATGAGCATCTATATTTAGTTGAAAAAATATTAAATACAACTAAATGTAGTATATTATGAGTAATTGGACCGAAGAAAAGGTTTTATTTCTAAAAAAAGTTTGGGGATCCGCTACGGCTCGAGAGATAGCAGAAAAAATGGGCCCAGGTTTTACGAGGAATAGTATTATTGGCAAGGCGAGTCGCCTGGGACTTTCAGCAAAAATTAAAAAGAGAGTTGTTTCTACAAACCAAAATCAAACAAATAATAATATCCCGACTAGAGGAAGAAAGAGAAGATTTCAGTCACTACTTTTAGACAAAAACTTTGAGCCTGCGCGCTTACTTACTTTAGAACAATTAGAAGCAGATACTTGTAAATATATGATACATGAAAATTCAAATAAAGAAGGGCATCCTGATGTACCTGGATCATTTTTTTGTGGAAGAAAAACAGTCGACAAGTACTCTTATTGCTTACTCCATATGCACCTGGTATGGCAACCGCGGGGTAAAAAAGAAGAGGTTTCTGATAAGGAATTTGAAGTTCCAAAATTTATAGAAAAGAAAATTAAATCAGCTTAATTATTTATAACTTTTTCTTTCGCTTTTTCAAATTCTTCTTTACTCAAAGCACCTTCATCATAAAGTTTTTTTAATTTTTCTATTTCATTCGATATATTTAAATTTTTTGCACTCTCTTCAGACTGCTCTAAATCATCTGCTATTTTGTTTTTTGCCTCCATACCACGAGAGCCAGCTTTGAATGCTATATAAATAAGAAAAATAAAAATTAAAGTTATTAAGAAATAAATTAAATAAATTGTCATTTTTTATCTTTTATGTTTAATCAATTTTTTTTTTGGAATATTCTCCAAATTCTTTCCACATATAACAATATTTTTGAACCTCATCTTCAAACTTCAGTTTACATTCATAATTTATATCTACATTGGATTTATATTTTCCTGATAAAATTGAGTCATATTTTAATAGTCTTAATTGGTCATTTGTTATTAAAGGACTTGGAAGCAATTCAAATAAAGAAGCTGTGATTTTAGCAGCTAGTATAGGCATAGGAACAATTAATCTATTTTTTTCAATTAATTTCATCAAAATTAAAATTATTTCCTTAAACGTTATTATTTCAGGACCAGTGCATTCAATTATTTCTGAATATATTTTGTCATCTATTATTTTTAATATTATTTCAGTTAAATCTGAACAATGTATTGGGCTAAATTTTGTTCTACCATTATAGTAAACAGGAAAAAATGGGAGACGTCCTATTAAAGTCATAAGGTTGCAAGAAAAATTATCTCCTTGTGAAAAAATTACCGAAGGTCTTAAAATTGTAGCTTTTTTAAAATTTTTTATTATTTCTTTTTCACCTTCCATTTTGCTCTTAGCATAAGAACTATCATGTGCATCCTCTATTCCAAGAGCTGAGATATGAATTAATTGGTTTAAATTGTTTTCCTCACATATTTTTGAAACAATTGAAGGAAAGTTTACATGAATATTTTTAAAAGTATTATTTTTTTTTTCAAATAGGATGCCAACAAGGTTAATGCATATATCTTTATTTTTAATTAGATTATTTAAATTTTCTTC
Organism: uncultured Pelagibacteraceae bacterium; assembly: GCA_902551455.1. Taxonomy (GTDB): domain Bacteria; phylum Pseudomonadota; class Alphaproteobacteria; order Pelagibacterales; family Pelagibacteraceae; genus Pelagibacter. Next base: position 29,274 of record CACDDC010000001.1, read on the forward strand.
ATTAAATATATTGCTTTCTACCACGTCTATATATCCTGCGTTACCACTTGTGCGTAAAATATAGCCTTTTTTATGTAAATTTCTTGTAACTGCTGTAACTCTATGATTATTTTTTGTTAGTTTTCGGATAAGATTTTTTCCTACTTGGCCAGTACTACCAAACACTAGAATATTTTTTCCTTTCATATATATATAATTATAAAATGAGTTTAGATATTAAACTACACAAAAACGATCTACCAGAAAACTTAAACTTGGGACCAATTGTAGCTTCTGATGCTGAATTTACTGGCTTAACTCCTGGAAAAGATAAACTGTGTTTAATTCAATTGTGCTCTGCTGATTCAAAAATTGTACACATCGTTCAATTTGATAGGGATACTTATAAAGCACCAAATCTAATAAATTTGTTAAAAGACAGTAATATTAAAAAAATATTTCATTACGCAAGAAAAGACCTTGAAATGATTAAATACTATCTAAAAATTGATGTACAAAATATTGAATGTTCTAAACTCCAGTCACGTATAGGAAGAGGATATTCAGATCAACATTCTTATAAAACACTTGTTAAAGAATTTATTGGAATTGATATAAGTAAACAAAAGCAAAGTTCTGATTGGGGTAAAAAAAATTTAGATCCAGAACAATTAAAATATTCTGCAACAGATGTAATACATTTATACAAAATTCACGAAGAGCTAAATAAAATTTTAATTAGAGAAAAAAGAATGGATCTCTATAAAGAGGCACTAAAGTATCTAAAAATTCGTGTTGATCTTGATTTAGCTTTAATCAATCATGATGTATGGAGTCATTAATTGAAAAAAATTAATTATAAAAAAACAGCTACAGATACTATTAATTTGCAAATACTAGCTTTGAGAAAATTAAAACACTCAATTGGAAAATCTTTTAACCAAGCTGTAAGAACTATTGGTGAATGTAATTCTAAAATTATTTTAGTAGGTGTAGGAAAAAGTGGACACGTTGCATCACAAATTGCCGCTTCATTATCATCTGTAGGTGCACCAAGTTTTGCTTTGTCTGCTTCTGATTGTTCTCACGGTGATCTTGGAAGTATATCGAGAAAAGATGTTCTTGTGCTTATTAGCAATTCTGGTGAAACTGATGAGCTTAAACCTATTGCTTCATATGCCAATAGAAATAAAATAACTTTAATTGGCATAACTGGCAAAAAAAATTCATTATTATATAAAGTTTCAGATATTAAACTCTTAATTCCAGAAGTAAAAGAATCTGGACCTGGAGGCATAGTTCCAAGTAGTTCAATAGTTGCGCAGGCAAGTCTTGGCAGTTCTTTAATAATTTCTGTTATGAAATTTAAAAAACATGGAATTATGTCATTCAAAAAATGGCACCCGGCCGGATCTCTTTCAAAAAAACTTTTAACAGTGGGCGATCTAATGATTACAGGTAATAAAATTCCATTTATAAAAGAAAATTTGATAATGAAAAAAGCATTAAAAATAATGTCAAATAAAAATTTAGGAGTCTTGATTGTGCAAAATTCAAAAGGTAATTCTGTAGGAATCATAACTGATGGTGATTTAAAAAGAGTATCTAATAAAAATGAAAATATTAAAAATCTTACTGCAAAAAAAATTATGAAATCTAATCCAATTAGTGTTGAAACAGATATGTTGGCAGCAAAAGCTTTATCAATTATGAATTCTAATAAAATAACCTGTTTGTGTGTTCATAGATCAAATAACAAAAAAAACACATGTGGATTAATTCATATTCATATGATTCTAGAGGCTAATTTAACTTAGTTGGAATGAATAAAAAGACTATTGTCCAATTAGTTTTAATATTGATTATAATATTTTCATCATTTTATTTTTATAATGAATACAGAAAATATAATAAAGAAATCTATACTGAAAAATCTACAAAAGAAACAGAAGAAAAAATCGTCGAGTCTGATAATGAATTTAATCTATTGAAAAATATTAAATATATTTCAAAAGACTCATCAAATAATATTTACGAAATATATGCTGAGGAAGGAAAAATAGACTCTGACAAGCCAGATATAACTTTTATGAAAAATGTTAAAGCATATATTTTTTTTAGTGAAGAAGAAGTAATTGAGATAATTTCAAAATATGCTACTTATAATAGTTTGAATTATAATACTTTTTTTAGAGAAGATATTTCTGTAAACTATTTTTTACATAATATAAAATGTGAAAAATTAGACATTTCATTTGACAATAATATAGCTTCTTTTTATGAAGATTTAGTCTACGAAAGTGAAGATGTAAAAATGAATGCAGATAAACTAGAAATAGATCTGATCTCAAAAAATTCAAAAATAACCATGTTTGATACAGAAAAAAAAATATCTATTATAAATAAAAATTAATTATGGGAATTGTTAAAAAGTTTAAGATCAAATCTTTTAAAAAATTAAACACTGTTATTCAATTAGATAAAGTTTCACTTTTTTATGGAAAAAGACAAGTATTAGAAAATATTAATTTAAAAATTAACCAATCAGAAATATTTGGTGTTCTGGGACCAAATGGGTCAGGAAAGACGACAATAATGAACCTTGTAGTTGGAATAGTTCGTCCTTCATCTGGAAGAATATTAATTAATGGTGAGGATGTTACCAGCATGCCAATTTATGAAAGAGTAAAAAGACATCGAATGACAGTAATTCCACAACGATCAGGTGTCTTCTGGGAGCTTACCTGTAAGGAATGTTTGTTGGCTATAGGTGAATTACATATACCTGATAAAAAAGAAAGAATTCAAATGGCTGAAACTTTAATTTCCAAGTTTTCACTAGAGTCAGTTGAAAATCTAGAATGTAAACTAATGTCAGGTGGTCAGGTACGTAAAACTGCGATTGCTATGAGTCTTATGTCAAAGCCTGAAATTATTTTGCTTGATGAGCCATTTAGTGCATTAGATCCAAAATCTGTTGAAGACCTTCAAAATACCATAGCAAATTTACAACTAGAAGATTCACGAAGAGCATTTATCATAACAGATCACGCATATCGTGAGCTGATTCAAATTTCTGATAAATTAGGACTTTTGGCTGACAAACATTTTGTTAAACAAGGTCCAGTGAGAGAAGTGATAGAGGACGAAGTCTCTAGAAAAGTATATTTTTCTAGTTCATTTACAAATAAATAATTAAATTCATGAAAAACTATGTGGAAATAAATCAAAAAATAAAAAAATTTAATAAAATAATCAGTATTCCAGGGGATAAATCGATTTCGATTCGATTTGTATTAATGGCAGCTATGGGTTTAGGAGTATCCAGAGCTTATGGGTTACTTAGTAGCGATGATGTTAATGCATCACTAAAGGCCATTAGTAAACTTGGTATAAGAGTTTATAAAAAAAAAAAATATGTTGAAGTAATTGGCCAAGGTTTAAGAGGTTTTGCATTTAAAAACAAAACAGTAATAAATTGTCAAAACTCTGGAACTCTAATGAGACTAATTGGAGGTCTAGTTTGTAAATCAAAAAATTCTGTTGTTTTAAAAGGAGACCATAGTCTGTCACAACGACCTGTAAGAATTATAGAACCATTAAATCTTATGGGTGTGAATGTTAAATCAAAGAATAATAAATTACCAATTGAAATAATTGGAACAGATTATTTAAGACCTATTCAATATAAAGAAATTAATGGGTCTGCTCAAATAAAAACATTATGTTGTCTTTGTGCATTAAATACTCCAAAAAATTCAATATCAAATATAATTGCTAAAAATAGTCGCGATCATACAGAAAAATTATTTAAATACCTTAAAATACCAATCAAAATAAAAAAAAAAGGAATTTATGATTTTATTGAAATTAAAGGAGGTTACCAACACAATGGATTCGTTCAGGAAATACCTGGAGATATCTCAAGTGCATCATTTTTTATTTGTTTAACTTTGCTATCAAAAAATTCAAGCATTATTATAAAAAATGTAAATGTAAATAAAACTAGGACAGGAATAATAGATCTAGCTAAAAAAATTTGTCCCAATTCAATAAAAATAAAAAATAAAAAAATAAATAATGGAGAAGATGTTGCAGATATATATGTTAAAAGCTCAAAAAAATTTAAAGCAATAACTCCAGACCCTTCAATCAATAGTAAAGTTATAGATGAGTTTCCATTGATTTTTCTACTAGTTTGTAAATCATCAAAAATATCTTATTTTAGAGGCATAAGCGAACTTGCTCACAAAGAAAGCAATAGACTTAAAGTATGTGCAAATTTTTTAAAACAAATCGGTATAAAAGTTATTGAAAAAAAAGATAGTTTAAAAATTTATGGCAATCCAAGTTTAAATATTAATAAAAATATAGTAGTTAGGAATTTTATGAAAGACCATAGAATATTTATGATGGCCTGTGTAGCTGGCCTTACATTTAAAGGTAGTGCAATTTTTAAAATAAATGACAGTGACTCGATCAAAACATCATTTCCATCATTTTTAAAGTTAATGAAAAAAATTGGAGCAAAAATAAAATGAAAAAAAGAAATAATATTATAACTGTTGCTATCGACTCACCGGCGGCAGCCGGCGCAGGAACTCAAGCAAAACTAATTGCAAGACATTATAATCTTTTTCACCTAGATACTGGTCGAATTTATAGAATTATTGGTAAGTTAAAAATAAAATATCCAAAAAAATTTAGCTATTCTTTAATTAAAAAAAAAATCAAAATTTTAAAAATTAAAGATTTAAATAATAAAAATTTATTGTCCGACAAAGTTGCGACTTCAGCATCAATTGTTGCGAAAGATAAAAAAATTAGAAATATTGTGCATCGGTTTCAGCAAAAATGTGCTTATTCTCCTCCTACAAAATATGCTGGTTCTGTGCTTGATGGAAGAGACATTATTTCAGTGCAGGTCAGGGATGCAATGTTCAAATTTTTTATAACGGCTAGCCTTGAAACACGTGCTAAAAGAAGATTTAGGGAATATAAAAGCCTTAATAAAAAAATTTCTTTTAGAGAGGTTCTAAAAAGCCTTAAAAATAGGGACAAATCTGACCGCCAAAGAAAGCATGGTCCACTAAAAAAAACAAAAGATTCAATATTGATTAATACAACTAAACTTAGTAGAAAACGATGCTTTGAAAAAATCAAAGCAATTATGGATAGGAAATTAAAAAGCTAATGGAAATTTATAAAGACTTAAATAATAAAGCTACAAAAGAATTTGAAACATTACTAAACACTCAATTATCAAAAACAAAGAAACTAGAAGAAGGAAAGATTTATGATGCAAAAGTCATTAAAATAGGTAGCAAATTTTTAACTCTAAGCATAGAGGGACTTAAGCAGGATCCCGTTTTAGATTTGTCAGAAATAAAAAGTTTAGGACTTGATGACAAAGTAAAAGAAGGTTCAATTATTCCTGTACTTTTAGAAAAAATAGAAGATAGATTTTTAAATTGCGTAGTAAGCGCAACTAAGGCCTCTAAATTAAGAGGATGGAATAAAATTGTAGAATTATATAATAAGAAAGAGCCTCTAATCGGAGCCATAAAGCAAAAAATTAAGGGAGGTTATATTGTATCTCATATAGAAAGTGGAATGCTTTGTTTTCTTCCAGGTTCACAATTGGATGTGCGACCATTAAAAGATGCTCAAGTTGCAAATTTAATGAATGTAGAGCAAAAATTTGCGATTTTGAAGTGTGACCTTGCAAGGGGCAATGTAGCCGTCTCAAGACGTGAAATACTTGAAAGTGGTAAACAAGAAAGTCGTGCAAAAATTTTATCTAAATATCCTGTTGGTACAATAATAAAAGGATGTGTGGCAAAATCAATTTCAAAATTTGGTGTTTTTTTTGATGTTGCAGGAGAAATTGACGTATTGGTCCACCAGAGCGAGCTCAGTCATGCTCATGTGAATGATCCTGCAGAGCTAGTAAGCATAGGCGACACAATGGATCTTATGGTAATATCTCAAGACATGACTAAAGGCCAATTGGGTATGAGCTTGCGAAAAATGATGCCTGACCCTTACGAAAAAGTTTCTAATCTTGAATTAAATAAACCTTTGCCATTTAAGATAATGAAAATTAAAGAATATGGTTTTTTTGCGGAAGCCGTGGGAATTCCTGGTTTAGTTAGCCTCTGTCATCAATCAGAAGTTTCGCACACTCAAAAAAATCCAAATTTAAATAAACTTTTTAAAGTAGGACAAACTGTAATGTGCTCGATATTTGAGGTGTCTAAAGAAAAGAGACGTATACTTATCTCGTATAAAAGGTGCATCAAAAATCCGTACGATATGCTTCCCGAAGTGGGAAGTGTTGCTTCTGGTGTAATAAGCAATACAAATGAATATGCCTGCTTCATTACTTTAGATGGGTTAGATATTCAAACTTTTTGCCATTGTAATGACATCTCATTTTTTGGAAAACCTGAGGAAAATTTAAAAAAAATGAAAAAAGGTGACAAAGTTAAGGTAAAAATTCTCTCAATTGATAAAAATCAACAAAAGGTAAGAACAGGAATTCGGCAAGCAAACGAAGAGGACCCGTTCGAATTCTTTAAAAAAAGAAATTTGGGGGTGAAGTCGATTGTAACAGTCAAAGTAATTAAATCTGATAATAAATTTCTCTACGTTAAAATAATTGGATGTGAAGGTCTCGAATTCTCTATTAAAAAAAACAGAAAATTTCTTTAGATCCAGAGTCCCAAAGGCCTCAACGTTTTACAGGAAATGAGGAAATTGATTGTGCTATAGAAGAATTAAATTTCGAGACTCGAAAATGTCAACTTTCAATCAAACTTTTAGAAGAAATTCAAAAAGCTGAAGCTTTGGAGAAGTATGGAGAAAAAGGTTTATTAAGTGGAAAGAACTTACCTTTCAGTTTACTTGATAAAAAATTAGAAAAAAATAAAAAAAAATAAATAAAGTTGGGACTAGTAAAATCAGATTTATTAAAACAATTCAGAGATAATTGGCCTAATTTCCAAAAAAAAACACCTAAATAAAATATTTGAAATTTTTGTAGAGGAAATAAAAAACTCTTTAAAAAGAGGAGAAGCAGTTGAAATCCGTTCACTTGGACGTTTCAGTGTCAAAGTCCAGAAAGAAAAAGTTGGAAGAAATCCACGAACTGGGGAAAAAATTATGGTGAAAAAAAAAAGAGTAATAAGATATAAAATGGCTAAAGAAATTTTTGACAAAATAAATGAAAAGTAAAAAAATTTTTATTGCAGTAGATACTAATAAAATCTCTAAAGCAAAAAAAATAATTAAAGAAACTCAGACAAATAGAATAAAGATTGGATATAAATTTGGATTAGAATTCATTCTAAGTAAAAATGGAAGAAATTTTATTTCAAAGTTAAAAAATAAGATTACTTTCATTGATATCAAAGCAAAAGATATTCCAAATACAATGAAATCAGCAATTAATTCTTTAAAAGATCTAAAAATTAATTACCTAACTGTTCATATAAGTTCTGGATTAGAAGCATTAAGAGAAGTTAAAAAAGTTTCTGGCAAAATACGTATTGTTGGTGTTAGCACTTTAACTTCTTTAGATAATAAAAACCTTAAAGAAATTGGATACAGCAAGTCTGTTAAAAATTTAATAATCCATCAAAGCAAATTAGCACAAAAAGCAAAATTGGATGCTATAGTATGTAGTCCTAATGAAGTAAAGTATGTTAGAAAATTTTTTAAAAAAGAAATTATTACACCTGGAGTTAGGTTTAGCAAAAATAAACAAGACCAAAAAAGAACAATGCACCCAAGCAAAATTAAATCTGATTGGCTAGTCTGTGGTCGTATTATTACAAAAAAAAGGTAATATTAAAAATAATTTGAAAAAATTAATTCAATCTTTAAATTAAAAAAATGATTGTTAAATGCTGTGGTCTTAATCCATCTAGAGATGTCCAAGTATGTTTAGATTTAAAAGTAAATTTTCTTGGATTTATTTTCTATGAAAAATCTCCAAGAAATATTAAAATTTCTGATTTAGATATACTAGAAAATTATAATAGAAAAAATTCTTTATTCACTGCTGTAACTGTTAATGCAAATAATGATATGATAGATCAGATTAATTTAAAAAAACATTCAGTGTATACAATTACACGGGTCAGAAACGAATGAAAGAATTAAAGAAATAAAAAAACGCTCTAAATTAAAAGTAATAAAAACAGTCCAAGTTAAAAATGAAATAGATATTTCATTATACAAAAAATATAGCGATGCAGATTATATATTACATGATACACCTAGTATGGAAAGATCAATTGAGTTTCCTGCCAATTTAATACATAAACTTCCTAAAGGAAAAAATTTTGGTCTTGCAGGATCAATATCTGAGGACAATATTGAAAGTATAGCAAAATTAGGAGTTAAGTTTTGTGATTTATCCTCTAAACTTGAGTCTAAATTAGGTATAAAAGATCACACAAAAATAAAAAATTTTATGTATAAGTTAAAACAGATAAATGAAAATACCTCCTTTTAAAGAAATAAACCCACCTGATAAATTTGGTTATTGGACAAATAAAAAAACTGGTGAAAAATTTGGTGGACAATATATTTCAAGCTTGCTTGTTCCAAACCTAAAAAGAGTTGAAGATGGTTTCTTCAAAGCAATGAAGGATAAAAAATTTCTTAAAGAACTAGAGGAAGATTTAAATACATTTATTGGTGTTCAAACTCCTATACACTTTAGTAAAACGCTAACAGAACTAGCTGGAGGTGAAAAAAAGATTGGCAAAATCTATCTTAAAAGAACAGATCTTCACACAAATCATAGCCACAAACCTATTTCTGCTTACGCTTGCTGTAAATTAGCAAAGTATCTAGGATTCAAAAAAATTCTAACGGAAACTGGTGCTTTCCAAAATGGACGCGCTGTTGCATCAGCATGTGCATCACTTGGATTAAAATTAGATATATATGTCGGAGCGAATGATGCAAAAAAATTAGCAATCAATAAAGATATTTCTGCTCTTCATGGTGCAAGAATAATAGAAGTTCATGATTCAACTAAAAGTTTGTTGCCAGCTATGGCAGCGGCACTTCGAGCTTTCCAAAGTGAACCTGACTCAATGTACGTTGTGGGGTCAGTCGCAGGGCCGATGCCGTATCCTCTCATGGTAAGAACTTTTGCGAGTGTTATTGGAAGAATAACAAAAAAACAATTTAAAAATTTGGTTGGAAAAGATCCTTCTACACTATTTGCAGTATGTGGTGGTGGTTCTAATTTTTCTGCAATAGCTTATCCGTATTATAAATCTAAAAAACCAGATCTGTATGCAGTAGAAAGTGCTGGAGACGGAATCAAAACAGGAAGGCATGGTTCTACAATTGGGGGTGGTGGAAAAATGGGAATTTTACTCGGTATGCAATCAAAAGTTTTGTTAAACGGTGAAAATGTAGCTGAAAGTTTTACGGCTGCATCAGGTTTGGATTTTAGTTCGATCGGACCTGAGGTAGCGTATATGCATTCAATTGGGAGAGTAAAATTTTTAACTACAACAGACCTTCAAGCAAAAAAAACTTTTATGATGATGGCACGTAAGCATGGATTAATTTGTGCAATTGAGGCATGTTATGTTATTTTCGCGGCAATTAAAGAAATAAGAAAAAGAAAAAATCCTAGGGAAAATCATTTAATACATCTATGTGGATCTGGAGAGCCAAACGTTGCTCAAATGATGGACTTCATGAAAAAACAAAAATGAGTGAATTAAATAAATTATTTAAAGAAAGAAAAAAAAATAAAAAATCATCATTTATTGGTTTTGTTACTAGTGGTGATCCTAATTATAAGTCTTCAAAAGAAATTATGAAAGAAATGACAAAGTACTGTCAGGTAATTGAAGCAGGTGTGAGTTTCAATACTAGTACATCTGATTCACCGATTATTATGGAAGCAAATGACAGAGCAATAAAATCAGGAATGAATATGAGTAAAACATTTAAACTTATCAATGAAGTTAAAAAAGAAACAAAAACTGATACACCATTTGTTTTAATGACATACTTAAATCCAATTATAGTTTATGGAATTAAAAAATTCATAAGGAGCTGTCAAAAAACTGGTATTGCAGGAGTGATAATTGTTGATGCTAGCCTGAATTCTCCAGAAGAAAAATTTATAATTAATGGTCTTACAAAAAAAAATATTGGATATATTAAAATTATATCTCCAACTAATAGTGAAAAATTTATACAATCTAGTATAAAAAATTGTAAGAATTCGTGGATATACATAACAAGTTATTATGGTCTTACAGGTTCAAAAAATGTAAATATACAAAATGTAAGAAAACTTGTTAAAATTGTTAGAAAATATTCTAAAGATATACCAATTGGTGTTGGTTTTGGAATTAAAACATCTAAACAAATAAAAGACGTTTCAAAGTATGCAGATGCTACAATAGTTGGGTCAGCTATTGTAAATAAAATTAAAGAAGGTACTGAAAATGGAAAATATGGTAGAAATTTAGCCACATTTATAGGATCTTATTTAAAAAAATTAACAAAATAAATTATGAATTGGCTGAAAAAAACTTTTCGACTTGGTGAAAAAATTAGAAAAATTTTCAAAAAACGACCAACAAAAGATGATATAGAAAATTCAGATTGGGTAAGCTGTTGTAAAGGACCCATCAACAGAAAAGAGTTAGAAGAAAATTTATGGGTATGCAAATACTGTGGAAAAAATTTTAGAATCAGTTGCATACAAAGATTTGATATATTTTTTGGACAAAATAGATACGAAATTCTTAAAACTCCTATGCCATCAGAGGATCCTTTAAACTTCGAGTCCTACAAAGATAAAATATTAGCAGCTAGAAAAAAAACTGGACAAGATTGCGCTGTAATGATTGCCAAAGGTAAAATTAATGGAATTGAAATAACTGCTGGGGCTGTAAATTTTGATTTTATAGGTGGAAGTTTTGGAGCAGCTGAAACTGAAGCATTTATATTCGGAGTGCAGTATGCAATAAATAATTCTACACCATTTTGTTTTTTTTGCAAGTGGTGGTGGACAAAAATTATATGAGAGCCCTATAGCATTGGCCGGCATGGCGCGCACAACGCTTGCAGTAAATCAGTTAAAAGCAAACAAGCTTCCTTATATAATTATTTTTGTGGACCCTTGTGCTGGTGGGATAACTGGTTCATTTGCAATGTTGTCCGACGTGTCGTTGGCTGAGCCTAGAAGCATAGTATGTTTTGCTGGAAAATCCGTAATTAGAGCAACAATTAAAGAGGAACTGAGTCCGGATTTTCAGACAGCTGAATGGGTTTTAAAAAATGGGTTTATTGATCGCATAGTAAACAGAAAAGATTTATCAAATGAAGTTGGGAAATTACTTGAGATATTGCTAAAGAAAAATTCTGAGGTAAATTCAGAAAATTCAAATGAAACTTCAGAACTTATTAACAAGACTAGAGAAGCATCATAAACGAAAAAATAGACCTTTCGTTAGGGAGAAGTTACTCGCTTCTTCACAAGATTGGAAACCCACAAGACAAACTAAAGAATATAGTAAACGTTGTTGGGACTAATTCTAAAGCAAGCATGGCATACAGCCTGAAATCTATTTTAAATCAAGCTGGCTACAAGTGCAACTTATATTCCTCTCCACATCTTCAATTTTACACAGAACGATATGTTTTTAATGACCAAGAAATAAATGAGGATGATTTAATTGATTTATTAAATGATGTAGAGAAAGCTTTAGGAGATGATGAGGCAACAGTATTTGAAATATTGACATGTGCATTTTACAAATATGCTGAGAATTTTAAAGATAATGTAAATATAATTGAAAGTGGCCTTTTCCACTCCGCTGATCCCAGTTCTGTGTTTAAATCTAATAGTTGTACCCTTTTAGGATTTATAGGTATCGATCATCTCCAATGGCTCAAAGACAAATCAATAGACGGGGTAATTCATGAAAAGACAGCCAAATTATTAAATTCAAATATATTCGTTAATAAGCAAGAAAATCAAGAAATTAGAAATAAAATAGAAAAAGCCTTAATTAATAATTCATCTAATAAATATTTTTTTGGAAGAGATTTTAATATATCAAAATCTGAAAATAGCTTTATTCATTATCAGGATGAGTTGGGAGAAGTATTGCTTCCAGAACCAAATCTTTTAGGTGATCATCAGTTAGGAAATATTAGCACTTCTATTGCAGCATCCAGAAAAATATTTAATGTTAAAGATAATCATATAAAAAAAGGTATTACTAAAATTGAACTCAAAGCAAGACTCCAGGAAATAAAATCAGGTAAATTAAAAGAGTTAATTGGTCAAAATAGGTTAATAATTGATGGCGGTCACAATCTTGGTGCCGCAAGAGCAATATCAAATTGGATAAAGCAACAAAAAAAAGAAACTCACCTCATATGTGGTATGCTTAAAGATAAAGATGTTGAAGGATTTGTTGGCTGTTTTATAGAAGTAGTAAATTCAATTACTTTGATTGATATTCCTAATCAAGAAAGTGCTATAACTAAAGAAGAGTTTAAAAATAAAATTAATAAACTTGGTAAACAGATTTATTTAGCAAACAGTATTGAGGAAAGTATTAAATCGATTTCTAAATATAAAGACAGTATAGGAATTGTTGCTGGATCATTATATCTTTGTGGAGAAGTTTTAAATCTAAACTAAGTTCTCTTCAAGCCACGACTTTATATTTGATTTTGTGGTAGCTCCAATTTTAGTACTTTTAATCTTGGAATCTTTAAATAGAATCATGGTTGGAATTCCAGTGACTCCAAACCTAACCGGGACATTAGGCTCTTCTTCAATATTATGTTTACTAATTACACATTTATCTTTTAGTTCCACTGACAAAGATTCAAGATGTGGGGAAATTAATAAACAGGGTGAGCACCATGACGCCCAGAAGTCACACAACAGATATTTATTTTCTTTAAGTAAATTATCAAAATTTTCGTCAGTGGATTTAATTGTTGCCATACCTAACTATTTATAAAACCTCAATTTAAAGTCAATATGTAAAATTAGTTAATTTTTTTTATTTTTACTTTATTAACGTTTTAAGTAATTGACTTAGTTTTCATCTTTTCTATCAATTTCATGGAGTTCTTGTTCTACTTTTTCCATTTTATTTTTTATTTTTTCTGCAGTCGAAGAAAGAGAAGATGCGCTATCAAAAGCTCTTCTCATATTATTTTCATGAGTCTCTGTAATTGCAAAGTGATTTTTAATAAGTGTATTAAGTGAAGCTAAATTTTTCAAAAAACTTTTTGCTTTTTGATCTACTGCGATTGAATTAAAACCTAGTAGAATTGAATTACAATATGCTGAGAAAGTTGATGGTCCCATAAACGTTACTTTATATTCTCTTTGAATTTCAGAAATTAAAAGTTCTTTATCAGCATTTATATGAGTGTTAATTTCTAAATAAAGACTTTCGCTCGGCACATAAACACATGCAAAACCTGCACTTATTGGACTATCAATATATTTTTTATTAACTTCTATTGCTTTATCTTTGTAACTTTTAATTATCTTTTTATATAAATCTTCTTTTTTTTTATCTACTTCGACTGAAGCAGTTTCTTCTCTAAGTTTTAAAAGCTGTTCATATAAATCTTTTGTCCAATGTGCGTCGATTGGTAAAACTAATCCTGTGGGATGTTTAATTCCATATTCTACAGACAAAGTAGTACCATCTTTTTTAATTGATTGATTTTTCAGCCATTGTTTATTTTCTACAAGTCCTGAAGATTTAAATAAACTTTCTAAAAGAAGTTCTCCTGCAATACCAGATCTTTTGCTGCCTGTTATGCTATCAACTAATCTTCGATGTGCTTCTAATATTTCTTCTGATCTAGATTCTATTATTCCTTTATTTTGTCCCACAGTAGTATTAACTGTGCTCAAACTATTTGTAAAAGCAGTTCTTAAATTTTCAACTTGATCTTCTACCTTTTTTTTAATTTCTTCGTTATATTGTTTATGAGTTTCTTGATCATATGTATTTGGATTTGAGTTTTTATTTTTTAATAAATTAATTACTATATTGATAATAATTAATAAACCTATTAACCAAAGTAAGTATTCGTTCAAAGTTTAATCCTTTTAAATAATTTTTTTTCAAGTTGAAATTTAGGTTTTCCAGATAATATTTTTGCAACAAACTTTCTGTTACAATTAACATTCAAAGTTTTTGAAACTAATATAGCAATTGCAGTATAATTAATGGAATTATTTTTAGCATTATCAAAAATTCTTAAAACTTCTTTTCTTTTTTTTTTAAGAATTTCTTTACCTATACTTGAATTATTAATATTTTTTAAATTGCGAATAATTTCTTCAATTTTATTTTTAGTCGGTTTTTGATAAAAAGTTGGTGTGCTACCTTCGCTGCCGACTCGCTTAACTCTTGTCATCTTTATACTATTATTTGAGGCAAATCTTGGGATATTTGATGTGTCTACTTTAATACTATAATTTTTAAGTAAGCTTAAAAGTTCATCTCCAGAAATATATTGGCTTGGTGGTTCCGCAACAGTTATCAAATTATATTTGTTTGTTTCTTTTGCTTCTTTATTTTTACTCATTTTTTCAAGTTTTATTTGCTTCGTTTACAAATTTTCTAGCCTTAGATGACATAATCTCAATTTCATTTAAACTAAACATCTTTAAATATAAGAATTGTACTCTATCTGATCCTCTATGTTTATAAATATTTTTTACCAATTTTTTTAATAATTCAATCAACTCTTTTTTATTTAAGTCAAGTTTTCTAGATATTTCTAGAAATGAAATATTTTTTTTTATAAGCAAATAAGACAAATCTGATTTCAATTTTGTTTTTTTTTCTGCATTAACTAGATCGCCATGAGTTAAATGTTTTAACTCGTTTGGTGATAAAATTTCATTTAATTTATTATTAAATGATTTTTGTGGGATTATATATAGTCCTTTTCTGTATTCATTCACCTTATCCATTAAAGTTGATTGTGAAAATTTAACTCCTTTTAAAATAAAATCATTATAAACTTTTTTAATTAAAATTTTATATTGTTCATTAATGATGATATTAAATCCCTTTTTTTTTGATAGTATATCAATCAGTTTTTTACATTTTACGTTGTCTATTGAACTCACAGCCCAATAATTTGATACTTTTTTAAAATAAATTCCTGCTTCATTTAATGATTTAATAAATTCTAAACTTAAATCATGATTTCTGTGACTCTTATCAATACTTTCGGAAAGGGAATTTCTCAAATAGGTAGCAGAAAAAGGAGTTTTTTCAGACAAGTCTTCTAGTGTGTACTTATATTCATTTACCATATTTTCAATCAATTAAATTTATGTTTAAAAAAGAAATTTTAATGCAATGTTTCATTTTTATTTTTATTTTTTTCACCGATAAGTTTTGTTTCACTGCTTGCTTCATCCCATTCTTTAAATTCATGCACCCATTCTTTATGATTTTCTAATATTTCTTTAGATGTTGAATCTAAATAATGTTTATAAAGTGGATAACTAAATTGAAATATCATTCTTTGTAAAAGTCTAAAAAGAAAAAGATAAAAGCAATAACCAATATCTAAAAAGCTTTTTCGTGAAGCTCTTAGATAATTTTCTACTAATTCTTTAGCTAAAGAATCCATTTTTTTTTTTTCCATTTCTTCTGTTTGAATTTTATTATTTTTTTTACTCTTATTAATAAAATTAATTATCTCAGGTTTGTTTTTTTTGTTGTTTTCATACTTATTTTTTTTTATTTTTGTTTGTTTGTTTTTTTTAAATAACTTTTTTATCTTTTTAATCATTATATTTATGCATCAATATATTTTTTTTCTAAATCCATAACATAATTGTTTATTCCATCTAAAAATCTTAATTTTTCTTCTTTAGATTCAAACGAAAACATTTTGTCATCGTTTACTCTCAGATCATCTATTTCTTTATAGCAATCATAAATAGTAAACCATTTTTCTTTATTGCTACTTAAAATTCTAGAAGCTACTTTTTTTTTAATTTTTTTATAAATTTCACTGGGCAAAACTTCAGGAGCCTCATTAAATAATATTTGTTGTCCAAATATAATGTTTCTATCGTCACGAAACTTTGACAACATGGAAAACTTAGTTTTCCAGTCTGCTTTGTGCCATTCATCAAATAAATGTTGATCTTTATTCAATTTTTCGAATCCTCCGGCGTAAAGTGATTCTTCTGGCTCTATGTCTTCTTGTGATTGAGTATCTTTCTTTTCTTCTGCTTTTTCCTTTAAAATATTACAAATATCTATTGCAAATTTTTCATTAGATTTAACTAGCTCAGCTCTCTTTTTTATTATAGCTGGGTCTATTTTATTGTATGGATCTGCTTTCATGCCATAACTTGCATCTAAAACTATCGCCGCCTTATTGGTACGTACTGTTCTGATAAACTTTGGTGTCTTCATCATTTCTTTTTTTAATTCTTGATATGTAAGTTTAAACAATGGCTCTGGGTCTACACGTAAATCAAAAACCTGGGACCACATATAAACAGGGTGTATAAAGCTATTTTGATGAAGTGGTGCACAACAATACATTCTCGATCGACCATAAAAATATTCAGGTATTGTGATTATTTTTTCTCTACGAATAATATCTTCGGCTACTTGTTTTTTGCTAGTTCTCAAATATTCTTCCCAAAGTTCTGGTTGTTTACTTTTAATTAAATTTAACAATTTAACTGTCAAATCTGTATCTATCATAGCGTCGTGGGCACCAGTTGTATCAAAACCATTTAGACGTGATAAACTTTCTAACTTCATCGAGATATTTCCTTTTGAATTAAGCTCGCTTTTTATGATTTTTTCATCAATGGCAAAAACTGCACGAACAATGTTTAAAGCGTCGTGCCTAGAGTTTCCATCAGTATTTTCCAGATATGGTTTTTTTAATGATTTGAAAAATTCTTTACGTAGTACCTCTGAGTCAAAATTTATACCAGAATATGCAAGAAAAATTGAAGGTTTCCATTCCAGAAATTTTTTTTGAATATCATTAAGCATTTGGTAATGGCTTAGATTTGTTTTTGTTAATAAATCGTAATTTGTGCGATTGATACATAATGCAGTTGCGCTTGGAACTCTATCTTGGGGAATTCTACATCTTACTTTAAATCTTTCTTTTTCTTTAAAGTTTTCATCTAACCAAATGGCTGCAAGTTCAAGCACAGTACACCATGAAGTTTCAGCTTGGCAAGTTTCTATATCCCATACTACATATTGTGTCATATTTATACTTCAATTAATTTTACGAAAGCTAGTTTAAATCAGAGTTTAGAAAGAAAGTTGAAAGTGAAAAGCAACTCAGGATCTAAACTAGTACCCTCGTTTTAAATAAAAGTGTTATTTAGATTTTTGAGAAAGAAAGGACTAAATATCTCGTATCTAAATTAGTAACAATTTTATTTAGTATTATAACTATATCATATCTAAATTTATATGTCAATAACTTTTTTTACTATTTATTATGGAATAATATTGCTCTACTCTTTGAAAAAATTTATTTTCATATTCTTTCAATCTATCGCCTTCAACAATGAATCTTTGAAAAAATTTATCCTTTGTGCATAGTAAAATTATTCCTTGATTAATTGATGTTCCATAAACTTTATTATGGGCCGCAATATAACCTGAAAGCTGAAGGTAGTAGTCCTCATTCCAATGATCTTGTCGTGGTTTTGAAGCATTCTTGAAATCAATTATGCAACTTTTTCCCTCATAATCACCCGCAATTAGATCGGCCGCACCAGCAAATTTACCAGGAAAAAATAATGTTTCTTCACACCCCCATATAATATTAAGCTTTTTCTTTAAACCGTTTTCAATAATTTCGTCGGCCATCATTTTTTCTCTAGTATTATCACCTAATAAGTCAAGATTTAGCTTACCTTTCAAATATTTTTCCAATATTTCATGCATCAAAGTCCCTCTATTTCCAGCTTCTTGTTTTGTAATTTGAGCTTGGACTTTGCCAACTTTATTTTCCCATTGTTTTAAGCTTTCTCGTTTCTCTGCTGGCATAGTAACAGAAAGAATGGATGTTACTGAAGGAAGTTTCTCATTATTAATCTGGTAATGTCTTTTTCCATTAAAAAGTGCTCTAGTTGAAGTTGGATAATTGTATTTTCTATTCCATTGCACGATAAAAAGCCTATTTTTTAAGTAAATTAACTATTTTTAACACATTTTTATTCTTTAACGCTTTTTTATTAGCCAAAATACAAGCGCTTGTATCCATAATTTTTGAGTCTGTGAGGGTTTTTAATGAGTTACTTCTCAAAGTTTTTCCGCTTTGAACAACGTCTACTATCAAACTAGAAATGTTATTCTTGCATTCTGATTCTGTGGCACCATGAGAGTTAACTATAGAAAAATTTTTAATATTTTTATTAATAAAATAATCTTGAGCTAATTTTTTATACTTAGAAGAGCAAATTAATTTTTGATTTTTTTTTCTCATTTCTTCTGAAACTTCCTCAAGATCTGCGAAAGAATTAACATCTACAAATTCTATTGGGACAGCGGCCATTATAGATGCTTTGCCAAAATTTAATTGTTTTACAATTTTTATATTTTTTTGTTTAAAATAACTTTCATTTTTAAGAATATCTAATCCACTAATACCAATTGAAATAATACCAGAACTTAATAGATCAACTATTTGTCGGGCATGAAGAAAATTTACTATAACATTTTTGCCCATAATTTTTCCAGTTAAACTTCTTTTATCCTTGTCGTATAATATTTTGAACTTTCTTTTTTTTAAATATTTAATACTCCCTTCAAGCAAACGTCCTTTGTTAACAACTGCCAGTACTATATTTTCTTTTTTCATAAATTATTTATATTTATAGCTCCCCCACATACCTTAATTTTTTTATTCATTATTGATGTTTTTATTCTTCCACCACTAAATATTATTTTTTTATTACTTTCTATTTTAAAAATTAAGCCATCATACATATCCAAAGTTCTAAAGTTTTCAAATGAAGTTTTAATATTATTAACTCTTTGTAAATTTTTTGGAAAAATATAATTTAGATTTATTTTAATTTTATTACTTTTAAAAAATTTTATTAATTTTTTTTCAACATCTTTTAATGGTGATTTAGAAATTATAATAAAATCTCTAATCAATTTTGATATTTTTTTACCTTGATCAGGTTTTCTAGGATCAAAAATTGTTTTCTTTTCAAAACGAGAAATAATATCTTTAATTTTTCTGCGACCTATAACTAAATTTTTATCTAAGTTTTTTAGTTTTTGGTAAATTTTAGTATCATGCTTAATTACTTTATCATCTAGATCATTTGATGTTTCTAATCTTAATAATAATTCATTAAAATATTCTTTGTTATTAAAATTTTTATACAACCTTGATGCCCAACGCTCATTTAAATCTTCAATGCCATAAAGGAATTCTTTAAAAATATTTGTATTACCTATAATTAATTTTGCAGATTTTATTTTTAACTTATTTATCATTTTAATTGCAACATCTATAACCTCGGCATCATCTTTTTTTTCATTTTTGCTTCCAATAATTTCAAATCCACATTGGTCAATAATAGGTTTTTTATTTTTTTCTCTTTGTCTAAATACACTTCCTTCATAAAATATTTTTTCCCTTTTTTTTGTCTTATTGGATACATACCTTGCTAATGACATTAAGGTTAAATCTGGACGAAGAGCCCAAGCAGTATTATAGTTGTTAAATGTAAACATTAAATGTCTAAAATTATCTGAAGACTTTTGATTTATTAAATCTACAGGTACTAAGGTATCTAAATCTACATACTTAAACTTGTTTCTCTTAAGAACTTTAGTTATCTTTGACAACTTTTTTAATTTCATCTATTAAATCTTTCATAAAAACTGTAGATTGGTTTTCTTGTCCTTTGGGTGCTAGTAAATTTTTTATAGTAACTGTGTTTTTCTTAATCTCATCTCCCCCCACAATCAAAGCTATTTTGAGTTGACGCTTATTGGCATAGGTAAGCTGCTTGGTTAAGTTTTTTTTAGAATCTAGAAATATTTCAGAATTAATATTATTTTTTCTCAATAGATTTAAGATTTCATAATATTTCGGTAATAAATTCTCATCCATTACACATATTAAAACCGGCTTACTTTCATCTGCTTTAATTTGATTAAGTTGTTCAACACAATAAGTTAGACGAGAAATTCCTATGCTGACCCCTGATCCTAAAAAATTATCTCCTTTAAATTTTGAAACCAAATATTCCCCTCCACTCGCAACAGATCCAGGTGCAATAACTTTTCCTTTAGAATTTTTAACATCAAAAGTTAGATTGGTTTCTACGATAAAACCCGAATATATGTCCAAACCTCTACAAATTTTTCCTGAAAAATTAATAAGATCAGCATATTCTCCATATCTTAGATTTTCTAATAAATCCTCTGTTTCTTTAATACCTTCTTGAGATAACGAGTCTTTTAAATTTGATTTCAGTTTTTTTAAATCTTTTATTTTTAAGAAACTAATTATCTCAGATGTTTGTGTTTCGCTTAATTTTGCTCCAACCGTTACTGCTCCACTTGCATCAGTCCTTTTTTCTCTTAATAAATCTGTAACACCTAAAATTCCAAAATTTTTTTTATCAAGCTTATCTATTGCTCTTAAAACTTTTTGTTTTTGTTTTTGATCTGTTATCTTTAATTGATTTAATAGCCCATCAATAATTTTTCTATTACTAATATTAATTACAAATTGACCTTTTTTTAGTCCACACTTTAAAAGTGTACTAGCTATAAGATTACATAGTTCTGTATTAGCAATGGTAGAATTAAATTTTCCTATTATATCACAATCACATTGACCGAAGGCTTTGTATCTGCCGCTCCCTGGCTTTTCTCGTCTAAAAACATTTTCTGCAATCTGATAACGTTTATATGGGTTTGGTAACGTCAAATAGTTTTGAGCGTAGAACCTAGAAAGTGGCAGAGAGAGGTCATAAATTAGACTCAGCTTTTCCCCATCTGGCTCCTCAAAAGTGAAAATATCAGACATAGGATTGCTATCGTCTTCAGACAAAGAATTTCCTATAACAGAACTTAGTTCCATAGGAGATGTACTCAAAGCACTAAATCCGTATCTTTTAAAATTATCCTCAATAGCTACCAAAAGCTTTTTTTTTAAAGATAAAGTTTTACCCCATTGATCTTGAAAACCTTTTGGAAGCTTTGCATCAATTAATTTTTTTTCTTTATTCATCTTGGTACCCCATCGCCGTTATGCTCGGCGTCCTCATTCTCCACAGGAATGCGTGCTACTATTACACCAAAGGGGCCTATCCTTTCTTTTATACTAATTAATATTAAATTTAAATTTTTATATGATTAAAATGATAGCGCTAAGCTACCATGTTTGTGGAAATGGTGACTTTTTGTATTTACAAATAATATAACTTTTTTTATCATTGATATGTAGATAACACTTTTTTTAAATAATTCAAGAGAACATTGCATAGGGATAATAAAAAAATAATTTTTTAAATCCCTATACAAATGATGATTGAAAATCTGATTTACTGTTCCTTGGATAGTCGTACAGCCGAAGGTCCCTTCTCTCCAGATTCTACTTCAAAGGTTATCACGTCGCCCTCGTTTAGAAAACGAAGACCCGCGTCCCTCACGGCGCTGGCATGGACAAAAACATCCTTCTCTTTATCATCTCGTTCTATGAATCCATACCCTTTCTTGCCATTGAACCATTTTACTCGTCCGGTCAATTTAGTCATATTTACTTTACTCTTTCTTGTTACTTTACTTTATTCAGCTAAATATTTTTAGCTGAGCTCTAGTTATTAAAAATTACAAGTTTTTGCAAGTTTATTATTCTTATTTAATTAATTATTTTTTTTAGTAACTCTTTTGCAACTTAATAATAAAATAATTTACTAAAGTATTTTAATTAAGATATTGGCTTAAGATCCTAACGTATTTCACATACTTCTACAACGACACATACTCTTTCAGAGTGGTGGCCTTGGTTTGAATCGCACAAACGACACATACCTTTTCAGGGTACTGCTCTACTACTGAGCTACAAGGCCTTAAAACCGAAACACGATCCTCGCTCTGGACAGGTCGTAAGGGGATATACTACAAAGTACTTGATCTCCATCTAATACACGAATCCTATTTTTTTTTAATTTCCCTGCTGTATATCCGATGCATGTATGGCCGTTTTCAAGCAAGATTTCAAACATAGCGTTGGGGAGACTTTTTATAATTTTACCCTTAAATTCTAAGACTTGTTCTTTTGTCAAACTATTTACTCCTCATTCTTGATCTAATTGATTTTGAATGTCCATGTAGATTTTCATAATCTGCGAGATGTGTAGCGTATTCTCCTATTTTCTCAATACCTAATTTTGATAGCTTAATATGGCTTATTTTTTTATAAAATTCACTCAAATTTAAACCTGATGCAAATTTTGCTGTTCCTAAGGTTCCTAAATTGTGGTTACTACCTGTATTATAATCAGATGCTGCCATGGGGCTGTATTTACCAATACAAACACTGCCTACATTAAATATATGATTAAGATACTTTTTATATTTAGAAAGATTCAATTCTAAATGTTCAGGAGACAGTTCATTAATTACTTCAACTATTTGTTTATCATTTTGACATAAGACAATAAGTCCGTGATTTTTTAAGCTTTTAGTAGCAATTTTTTTTCTAGGTAAGTTTTTTAAGTACAAACTAATATTCTTAATTACATTATTTTTTAATTCTTTATATTTTGTAACCAATATACTTTGACTTTCAAAACCATGTTCAGATTGCGCAACCATTGATGATAGAACTTCATTAAGATTTGTATTTTTATCTGCTACAACACAAATTTCCGAAGGTCCTGCAATAAATCCCTCTGTTCCAACTTCACCAAATACTAATCTTTTCGCTTTAGCAACATAGTCATTTCCGGGGCCAGTTATCTTATTGACTTTTTTAACATAGGCAAGATTTCCAATTGCTTGGGCTCCACCACAAGTAATTATCTCAGAGACTCCACATTTTTTAGCAGCATACATTACACCTGGGTTTAACTTTCCATTTGTACGTGGAGTGGCAACTATAATCTTTTTTACACCTGCTATTTGGCATGGTATTGCGTTCATTAATAAGCTTGATGGTAAATTGGAAGGTACGTATATACCACATATTTGAATTGGGACATTAATGTATTCAATTATATTTTTATATTTATCAACAAATTTTATATTCTTTGATTTTTGTAATGAGTGAAATTTAAAAATCCTAGAATAAGCAAAATCAATTGCCTTTTTAGTTTTTGGATTTAATTTTTTTATTGATTGATTAATCTCTATTTTCGTAGTTTTTATTTTGGTATTCTTGCTAAATTTTTTTTCATATTTTAATACAGCTTTAAGTTTATTTTTTTTAATATCTTTTAAAATTTTATATACAATGGAAGTATCGATATTTTTACCCGATCTTCTCTTATCTAAAAAATCAATAATTTTTTTTTTATAATTTTTATTTTTACAATTGATTACTTTTATCATTTATTTTTTGATCCTCTAATGTTACTTCAATAATTTCAGCGGACAAAGTTATAATTCCATTCTCAGAAAGTAAAAGCAAAATTTCATAATTATTTTCTTTTTTAAAATGATTAATTGCCAATAATTTTAGAGGCAAGTCGGGGTTATTTGTATTAATATTTATTGATTTTGCAGAGTCTATAAATTCAAATTTAATGATACTATTGATTTTTTTATTATTTTTTTCAGACTCTTTAACAAGTCTTTCTACTGATAATAGAAATAACTTATTTTTTGGTAAATACTTAACACCGTCTAGGTTTACCTTTGCCTCTGAACAAAAAGCAGAAATAATCTGTAAATCTTTTGGCGTTTGTGCAATAATTTTTTTTAGAAACCTTTTTTCCATTAAGTTAATCTTTTTATATTAACCCCAATTTTTTTTAACTTTTTTTCTAATTTTTCATATCCTCTATCAAGGTGATACACTCGTTGTATAATACTTTTTCCTTTTGCAGACATTGCGGCCAAAACTAAAGCAACTGACGCTCTTAAGTCACTTGACATAAGCTCAGCACCTTCTAAATGGGAATTTCCTTCTATTATTGCTTTGTTATTTTTAATGAAAATTTTTGCTCCCAATCTTTGTAATTCAGAAACATGCATAAATCTATTTTCAAAGATATTTTCAGTGATTATGCTTCTTCCATTTGCTTTGCAAAGCAGAGTCATAAATTGAGCCTGTAAATCTGTTGGGAAACCTGGGTATTCCTTTGTATTTAAATTTTTTATATTTTTAACTTGTTTTGGTCCATAGATTGTAAATTCGTTTTTTCCATTTATTATTTTAGCACCAATTTTTTTTAATATTTCAAGTTCTGTGTTTATTAACTTTGGATTAAAACCTTTTATTTTTAGATTTCCATTTGTTAAGGCAGCAGCTATCGCCATAGTACCTGTTTCAATTCTATCTCCCATGACTGAATAGCTTATACTTTTTAAAGACTCTACTCCTATTATTTTAACAGTTCTTTTTCCGGTCCATTTAATATTTGCACCTGCTTTATTTAAAAAATTTGTTAAATCTTTTATTTCAGGTTCTATAGCACAATTTCTTAAAACAGTTTTTCCCTTAGCTAAACATGATGCTAAAATTGCATTTTCGGTTGTACCCACTGATATTTTAGAAATTTTTATATCTGCTCCAATTAAATTATTTTTAACATGGGCATTTATGTAACCATTTCTAATATTATATTTCATACCAAGTTTTTTTAGAGTGTTTAAGTGGAGTCCTACAGGCCTTGCTCCAATTAAACAACCACCGGGCATTGATGTAGTTGCTTTTTTATATTTTGATAGCAATGGTCCGAGAACAAGAATTGATGCCCTCATGGTTTTAACTAATGAATAAGGCGCAACAGTTTTAACTCTTTTTGATTTAATAATTTTTAATGATTTGTTTTTTTTATTTTCTATAACCTTTAAGTTTAATGACTTTAACAAAGATATCATTGTGCTTATATCTTTAACTTGAGGTAAATTTTTAATTTCTACAGGTTTATCAAAAAGTAAGGTGGAGGCTAAAATTGGTAAAGCTGCGTTCTTCGACCCGCTAATAAGTACGTCACCTTTTATCTTACATGGACCTTTTATAATAAATTTATCCATCAATTACTTTGATTTAGCAAAAGTTATTTTTTGATCGCCTTGTCCTTGATTTTGGTATTTTCCTTTTTTATCAGAGTACGAAACAGCTGGCTCTTCACCTTTAAAAAAAAGTATTTGGCTTATTCCAGTGTTTGAATAAACTCTAATTGGGTTTGAATGATGGTTTACCAGCTCGAGTACAAGGACACCACTCCATCCAGATTCTAAAACTGATGGTGGGTGGCCTAAGCCTACACGACAGTAAGTAGATTTAAGTGTAACAAGACCAGTTATATCTCTTGGCATTTTGAAAGTTTCAAGGGAATGGCATAATGCAAAGCTGTTAGGTGGTATCAATATTGATTCATCATTTTTTACAGTTACAAAATTATCTTCTGAAAAATTTTTTGGATCAGCTACTACGTTTCCTTTTATGTTTGTAAAAATTTTAAACTCTGAACCGGTTGAAATATCATACCCATACGATTGAAGACCCTTGCTAATACCATTAGATACTGATTTGTCTAGAAAAGGAGTTATCATTCCCTCTTCTTCAGCTAGTTTTTTTATTTGTTTATCATTTAAAATCATTTATTTATTTTTTTTAAATTTTAATTTTTTTTGAAGTATTTTTCTTTTTCTTAAATTTTTTCTTAAAGCAATCGCTAGTTTACTAACTTTATCTTTTCTAGCGTTCATGAACTTATTTTTTGTCTGGATTATTTCTAGTAAGGTGGTCTAGTGTAATTAACTCATCTACAGGAATAGTATTATCTTCGACTTTTTTAAACCCTGATTTAGCTTGTTTCTTGGCTCTCTTCTCAGCTAGTTTTTTTTCTCTCTTTGCCTTTTTCTCCATAAGCTTTGCACCCTTGGTGCTCTTAAAGTCGTAGTGGATGCCAAGTCGTGCCCATTTGCCTTCATAATTATAAGAATCTTCGTAAATAACTTTATTATTTTTATCCAAAATTATTTTTTTATATACTTTCATGATGAGTCCAAGTTTTATAACTATAATATATTATACTATTGTTAAAAATTAAGGCAATAATTTGAAATATTTAGTTTTATACAATAGTACATTTCAAACCCCTGTAGTTTTAGCTTGGTTGAAAATAGGCCCTTGGTATGGGTCCGTAGGGAGTTCGAATCTCCTCGGAGCACCAAAAATTATTTAAAATTTTTTTTTATAAATAAAACCAAAAGGTTTTTTAAAGTTCTTAAAATTTCAACTTTAGGTATTTTGGAAGTACCCTTATGTCTATCTTTAAATATTATAGGTATTTCCTTAATTTCTATATTTCTACTTGCAAGTTCAAATACAGTTCCCATAAAAAAACTATATCCTTTATTTTTTACTAAATTTAGATTGAAATCATTTAATTTTGAAATATTAAATCCTCTGTACGAAGTTGTAAATTCATTACAATTAATATTTAATAAAAATTTAATTAATCTATTTCCATAAATACTAAAAATTAATCTTCTCCCTTTCATTAAACATTTTCCATTTTGGGTATATCTAGAACCAATGACAAAAGGATTTTTTTCTAAATAATAAATAAAATTTTTAATTTCAATTGGATCATGTGATAAATCTGCATCTAGAGTAATTAAATAGTCATATTCATTATTTTTAGCAAAGTTATATGCTTCTTTATGGGCAGTATCCAATCCTTGTTTTTCGTTTCTTTTAATCAAAAAAATATTTTCATGATTATTTTTAAGTTCTTCTATTTTTTCATAAGTTTTATCTGGTGAATTGTCATCAATAATTAAAATATGAACACTTGGACAATTTTTAAATATTGAATTTACTAATAATTCAATATTTTCTTTTTCATTGTATGTAGCTGTAAAAACTAATACTTTTTTTGTATTACTCATAATATAATTATATATCAATGAAAAAAAATATTTATAACTATTTAGTAATTTATTTTATTGCTTTAATGTTTTTTTCTACATTTTTTTTATTTAATAAACATAATGTACAAATTGACTCAACAATTAATGAATGGATTATCAATTACTACGGAGGCTTTACTAAAAGAGGAATAATTGGCGAAATATCGATTTTTTTTTCATCCGTATTATCAATAAGTTTGAGAGATACAATATTTTATTTGCAAGTAATTTTACTTGGAACGTACTTTTTTTGTCTTTTAAATTTTTTGAGAGAAGTAGATTGCAATAGAACAATTTTATTATCAATTTTTACTCCAATATTTATACTTTATCCAATTGCTGAAATAGAAGTGCTTGCAAGAAAAGAGATTTTTATTTTTATTTTTTTTCTAATTTATCTATTTATTCCTACAGAGAAAAAAATTTTTCAGAACATTTATAAAACTATATTCTTAGTACTAGGAATATTGATCTGGGAACCTATAATATTTTTTTTTCCATTTTGGATAACGATTGATATAATTAGAAATAAATTTAATAAGCTAGATATAAATTTTTTTACAAATTTCATTTATTATATACCAGCAATTACTTTAGGATTTTATATTGCTCTTAACCCAATGACTGATGCTAATCATGTAATAATGTCCGATTTTTTAAAATTAAATTTTAACGAAAATTGTTATGGTGCATGTGCATTGCTTAAAAGTAAGTCTTCAATATATGATAATATAATTGACACTGTTAGATTGTTATCCTTAGAGGTATTTGTTAGATATTTTTTAATTATTGTGATTGGATTTAGCCCTTTAATTTTATTATTATTAATTTTCAAAATTAATTCAAATAAATACCTCTTTTTTAAATCATTTGATAATTTGCTTTTTCCTTTTTTAATTATTTTATCTCCAGTTCTTTTTTTATTTTTAATGGGAGTTGATTGGGGAAGATGGGTAAATATTAGTTATTTTCATGCAATTATTTTTTTTATCTATTTATACAAAAATAATTATATAACTATTACTAAAGATAAATCTAATTTGATAAATTTAAGTTTTATTTCGAAAAAAATATTTATTTTTTTATTTATTATCTTCTGTTTTGGTTGGGCACCAAAAACTTTGTTGACTGGCGATGTAGGCTCTTTCCCTGGATATCGAATACCATATAAAGTAATTAAAATGGTTTTTATAAATTAATGGATTATTTTTTATAAAAAATATTTCTAATAATTAATGTAATAATTAACAGTACTATTAAACCTATAATTGGATAAATTACATCTGGATAAAGTAAAATTTCTAGAAAAGATGGAGCTACTTGATTTTCGTTAATTATTTTCTCTAGTCCACTTCCAAGTGTAGTGCCAATAAAAAGTTGTGGGGTCATACCAAGTATACTACCTAAAAAAAAAAATTTAATTTTTATATTAAATAGAGTAGGAATAACATTTGAAATTGCGAAAGGTATTCCCCCTAAAAATCTGTAAAATAAAAAGTAAATAAATTCATTTTTTTTAAACTTTTCATTTAGTGAGATGAACCTTTTTGAAAATTTTTCTTTTATAAAATCTTTCAAAAAATAATTAGCAAAAATATATAATAGTGTTGCTCCAGAAGTTAGACCTAAAACTACTAAAAATGTTCCTAACCATTTTCCAAAAATAAAACCTCCTATTAAAAATATTGGAGTACCAAATCCGAGCATAAAAACCCAAATAACTGTAAAAATGAAAAAAAGTATCGATACAATAAATAAATTTTTTTCTTTGATCTCAATTAAATAATCTCTGTTATTTTTTATAAAATCATAGCTAGTTAAGTCATTTAAAGAAAATTTGCTAAAAAATGTCCAAAGAAATAGTGTTAAGATAACAGTATACGCGATTGCCAGAAAAATTTTAATTTTATTACCTTTTTCCATATATTTTAAAGAAATAAATAAACTGTACTTTACTTTACTTATTTCTTATAACTACCAAAATTTTTATAAACATTTATTAACTAATTATGAAAAGAACCTACTCCCCCAGCAAACTTGTGCGTGCTCGTAGATTGGGATTTCGATCTAAAATGAAAACTAAGGGCGGAAGAGCTCTTCTAAGTAGACGAAGAAAAAAAGGCAGAAGAAGACTCACTAACAAATGAGCAAAAAGATTTTAAGTCTTTCAAAAAGCGAAGATTTTAAAGCCCTTCTATCAGGAAAGAAAGTTTCTAATAAATATCTGACTATTTTTTTCAAAAAACTTTCTGGTAAAAGTAATAAAGATTTAAACATAAGTTTTGTAACGAAAAAAAAAATAGGTAAAGCAGTTATTAGAAATAAAATTAAAAGGCGTTTACGTGGGATAATGATTGAGTCAATAAAAAAACTTAATATAAACTTGAAATATTCTTATTTATTTATTGCAAAAAAAAATGTATTTGAAGATGATTATAATAAAATCAAAAAATATATATTTGAAGATCTAAAAAAAATAAAATAATGAAAATTTTAAACTTACCATTTATAGTTTTAATAAAGTTTTATAGATTCTTTATTAGTCCTTTTTTTTTAAATTCATGTAAATTTGAACCAACTTGTAGCTCGTATGCTTTGACGTGTTTTAAAGAATACAATTTAATTAAGGCTTTATATAAAACCATTTTAAGAATTATAAAGTGCAATCCATGGTTCAATACAGGTGGGTATGATAGTCCAGTTGAAAAGGAAAGAAATTAATGGATCTCAAAAATGTTATCGCTGCAATCGCACTATCTACATGCGTTATCGTATTATATGGATTATTTTTTGCTCCCCAACCTGAACAACTTTCAAAAAATTTAGAAAATACAAATCAAAAAGAAATAATTCAAAATCCTGAGGCACCAAGTATTGAAGAAAAGGTTGAGGTTAAATCAGTTTCACGAGATGATGCTATTAAATCATCTAAAAGAGTCTATTTTGAGAATGAATTTATTATAGGATCAATATCATTAACTGGAGGTATGATTGATGATTTTAAATTTAAAATATATAACAAAACACTTAACAGCGAAGAAAAAATTCAACTATTAAATCCAAGTTCAACTAAAGAAGGTTATTCATTTAATACTGGTTGGGCCACTAATTCTGATATTTCAACACCAAAGCTTGATACTTTATGGACTGTGGAAGGAAATAGCAAGCTTACACCTAATAATCCAATAAAGATTTATTTTGAGAACAATCAAGGACTTAGATTTGAAAGATTAATCTCAATTGATAATAATTATCTTTTTAATATAACACAAACAATAATAAATATTACAGATCAAAGTTATAAATTTTATCCTTACGCAATAATTAATAGAAATAATCTTCCTGAAGACTTAACTGATTTTTATATTCTCCACGAAGGATATACTTTAATTACTGGTGATGAATTAGAAGAAGTTGATTACGATGATGTTAAAGACAAAAAATATTCAAAAGAAGGTAACACTGGTTATTTAGTTCAAGGAGATAAATACTGGATGACAAGTATTATTCCTGAACAAGGAAGAAAATTCAGATTTGATATAGATTATAAAAATAAATATAGAGCTAGTTATATCGATCTTAAAGGATACGATATAAGACCAAATTCAAATATACAGCATAATATACAATCGTTAATAGGAGCAAAAGAAATTAAATTGATTAATAAATATACTGAGGAACTTAAAATAAATAAATTAGACCTAATAGTAAACTACGGTATGCTGTATTTTATAGTTAAGCCTCTATGGTTCATTCTTGATTTTTTTTATAAATTTGCAGGAAATTATGGATATGCAATAATTTTATTAACGATACTTGTAAGAATAGTTTTTTTCCCAATTAACCAATATTCAATGAGATCTATGGGAAAGATGCGTTCACTTGCTCCTCAAATTGAAAATTTAAAGGCAAGATTTAAAGATGATAAACAACAAATGCAACGAGAGATGATGAAGTTGTATAAAGTGAATGGGGTCAATCCTGCATCCTCTTGTTTTCCCATATTAATCCAGATCCCGGTATTCTTTAGTTTATATAAGCTTTTGCTTTTAGATTTGGCGATGAGGCACGCACCCTTTATTTGGATATGGTCCGACTTAGCTGCAAAAGATCCAAGTAATTTGTTTACTCTATTTGGTTTATTACCATGGAATACCCCAGGGTTTCTCGAAATTGGAATTCTACCGATACTTATGGGTGGGAGCATGTGGCTTCAGATGCGTCTTTCTCCACAACCTTCTGGTAATGATGACATGCAAAGAATACAAAAGAAAATGTTTACATTTATGCCACTGGTGCTCACTATAATTCTTGCACCTTTCGCAGCAGGCTTAATTCTATATTGGGTTTGCACAAACATTCTCACTATTATTCAACAATACATTATCAATCGTACGATATCTGTTAAAAAATAAATATAATGAATTTTAATAAAGAAGAGTTAGAAAAAATTCTTCCTTCTAATGGTCCTAAATTAGAAGAAGTTATAAAATATATCAAAAAGTATGAAGAAGATAAAATTGTAATAAAGCTAGGTGGATCATGTTTGGAATCTAAAGAATTATTTAGTCAGTTTATAGATGATATCTGTGTAATTTATAAATTGAAATTAAATATTATAGTTGTTCATGGGGGAGGAAAGTCCATAGAAAAAAAATTTAGAGAAAACAATATAGAAAGTAAATGGATAAATGGATTAAGAGTAAGTGATGAAAAAAGTATTCAATTTATTGAGGAAGCTTTAAATGAATTAAATATAAAAATTAATGAAAAATTAAGAGAAAAAGGATGCGAGTCTAAGGGTATAACTGCCAAAGATCAAATTGTTAAAGTAGATCCTATTTCAAAAGATTTACAATATGTTGGGTCACCAAAAACAATAGAAAATAATTTACTGATTAATATTTTAAATAATAATGAAATTCCAATTATTGCACCACTAGGAATAGGTGATGATAAAAAAATATATAATGTTAATGCTGATCATGTTTCTGGTAAAATTGCAAAATCACTTAATGCCAGAAGATTGCTTTTAATGACAGATGTTGCCGGGGTCATGAAAGATCAAAACTTAATTACAGAGTTAAGTTCGAATGAAGCTTTAAAAATGATAGAAGATGGAACAATTAAAGATGGATTTGTTCCAAAGATACATACTTGTATTGATGCTCTTGAAAATGTGAAAGCTGTTGCAATTATTGATGGCAGAAAACCACATTCTATACTTTTCGAACTATTTAGCGATAAAGGTGCGGGCACTCTTTTGAGAAAATAATGAAAGAATTTAAAAAAATAAAAAATTTTGTATTTGATCTTGATGGAACCTTATATAGCGAATTAGATGCTGTATTTGGGCAGGTTAGCAAAAGAATGACTAAATTTATTGCTGAAAAATTAAATTTAGATTTGAAAAAAGCAAAAGAATTGCAAACAAATTATTTTCATAAGTATAGCACTAGTTTAAATGGTCTTATGATACATCATGATATTGATGCTTCAGAGTTCCTTAAATATGTTCACGATATAAATTTAGATTTTATGCATAAAGACTTAATTTTAAGAAAAGAACTTTTAAAATTAAATGCAAAAAAATTTATATTTACAAATGGATCTCATGACCATGTAGCTAATATTACAAAACATTTAGGTATTTACGATCTTTTTGATGGTGCTTTTGATATAACAGATTGCAATTATATTCCAAAACCAGCGATAGAACCTTACAAGAAATTAGTTAGTAAATTTAATATTGAACCAAGTGAAAGTGTTTTTATAGAAGATATAGCTAAAAATTTAGAACCTGCTAAAAAACTAGGTATGAAAACTGTGTGGTTAATAAATGATGAGTATTGGGGTAAAAAGGACTCAGATAAAGATTTTATAGATTTTAAAATAAAAAATCTCTCTAGTTTTTTAAAAGAAATTAATATATTAAAAGTAGCATAGTTTGTATGAGTGATATTAAAAAAATTATAAATGATGCTTGGGAAATTAAAAATAAAATAAAACCCGATACTGATAAAAATTTAAATGAAGCAATTAAGGAAATGATTGATAGCCTCAATGAAGGTAAAATAACTGTAGCAGAACCTCAGGGAAATGATTGGAAAATAAATGATTGGATACAAAAAGGAATACTTCTTTCTTTTAGAATAAATAAAAGAAAAATTATTGGAGGACCGTACAATGCTTGGAATGACTTTGAACACTTACCAGGTAAAACATCAACATCTGGATGGACCGAAAAAGAATTTACCAGAGCTGGTTTCAGACTGGTACCAAATTGTGTAGTACGAAACGGATCTTTTATAGGTAAAGGCGCTGTAATCATGCCTAACTCATTTATAAATATTGGTGGATACTGTGGTGAAAATTCTATGGTAGATACGGGTGCCAGAATAGGTTCGGCTAGTAGGCTTGGTGCTAATTGTCATTTATCTGCTGGAGCGGGACTAGGTGGAATTCTTGAGCCAGTAGGTTCTAAGCCTACTATCATTGAAGATAATTGTTTTATTGGAGCTCTCAGTGAAATTGTTGAAGGCGTAATAGTTAGAAAAGGAAGTGTTGTTTCTATGGGCTGTTATATTGGAAAAAGCAGTAAGATCTATAACAGAATGACAGGCGAAATAACATCTGGCGAAATTCCTGCAGGCAGTGTTGTTGTTCCTGGAACATTACCATCAAAAGAACCAGGTGCAGCAAATCTATACTGTTTAGTTATAATTAAACAAGTTGACGAGAAAACTAGATCAAAAACTAGCCTTAATGATCTATTAAGAGATTAACAATGAAAACTTATAATGAAGTAAAATTAGCTCAAGAGCTAATAAGATTTCCAACAGTTAAAACTGAGGATAAGGGTATAATGAAATTTTTATCTAGAAAATTATCTTCGATTGGTTTTAGATGTAAAATTATTAAATCAAAAGGAACAGGACCAAAACCAGCATTAAATTTATACGCAAGATTTGGTAAATCGAAACCTCATGCGAATTTTTTAGGCCACAGCGATATTGTTGGTAATCTATCAAACTGGAAAATCCCTCCATTTAAAGGTGTTGTAAGAAAAGGATATTTAAATGGTAGAGGAGCTCAAGATATGAAAGGTGGGATAGCTTGCTTTATAAGCGCAATTAGTACATTTATTAAAAATAAAAAATTCAAAGGATCTATTTCAATTATTATTGCTGCAGATGAGGAGACAACGAGCCTAGGAACGCCAGCAGTTATTAAACATCTTAAAAGAAGAGGTGAAAAAATTGATTTTTCAATCATTGCTGAGCCATCTTCAAATAGATCAGTTGGGGATGAAATAAGAATTGGAAGACGTGGATCTATGAATGGAATTATAACTGTATATGGAAAAAGTGGTCACTCAGCATTTGCTGGGTCTTATAACAATCCATGTACAGCCTTAGCTAAAATAATAGCAAGATTAAAAAGTTCATCTTTGGATAATGGTACTAAATTCATGCCTCCATCAAACCTAGAGTTTACAAAAATGAATGTAGAAAACTTATCTGAAAATGTGGTGCCTCAGTCTGCTAGTGCAAAATTTAATGTAAGATTTAACTCTAAATACACATCATCTTCTTTGAAGAAAAAACTAAGTAAAATAATTAATGCAGTTGCAAAAAAAGAAAAATGCAAAACTAAAATAGAATATAGAGTAAGTGGTGAAGCTTTTTACACTAACCCAAATAAAGAAATTTATATGGTTAAAAAAATTATTAAACAAGTTACAGGCAATTCAGCAAAATTAAATTGTAGAGGCGGCACAAGCGATAGCCGCTTTTTAGGGTCTATTCCAAGACTAGAGCTAGGATTAAGAAATAATAGTATTCATCAAGTTAATGAAAGAACATCGATTTCGGATTTGAAAAAATTAACTAAAATATATTATAATATTTTAGAAAATTATTTTTAATGAAAACAGCAATAGTTACATCAAAATCTTCTTTAAATCATAATACTGGCTCTGGACATCCTGAGAGCATATCTAGGATTACTTCAATACTTAAAACATTAAAAAAAAATAAAAAGTTAATTTGGAAGAATCCAGCAAGTTTTGATAAAGAGATAATTAAACAAGCACATTCTTCAAGTTATGTAGATACAGTTGAAAATGCCTTTCCTGAAAAAGGTTTAATATTTTTAGATGGTGATACAGTTGTTTCACCTGGAAGTAAAGATGCAACTTTTGATGCTGTGGGTTCAATAATAACAGCGATTGATGGAGTTGAAAATAAAGAATTTAATGCAGCACATTGTGTTACTCGTCCTCCCGGACACCATGCAGAAAAAAATAAAGCTATGGGCTTTTGTGTAATAAATAATATTAGTGTTGCTGCTAACTATTTAATTTCTAAATATAAATATAAAAAAATTGCAGTCCTAGACTGGGATTGTCACTTTGGAAATGGAACTTATGATATTCTTAAGTCAAATAAGAATATTTTTTTCTCTAGCTTGCACCAATATCCATACTATCCAGGTGGTGGAACAGAGAATGAAAAAGGTGATCATAATAATGCTCTAAATATTCCATTGCCAGCAGGTACTAACTCTAGGGAGTATTTTGATGCATATGAGCATATGCTTAAAAGATTAAAAGAATTTAGACCTGAGTTTATATTAATGTCGGCTGGATTTGATGCCCATCGTCAGGACCCTTTATGTCAATTAAATTTAGAGTCGAAGGACTATTATGAAATAACCAGAAGAGCTTTGGAAACAACAAGTGAATTTTGTAATGGAAAAGTTGTATCTATTTTAGAAGGTGGTTATGACCTAGAGGCCTTAGCTGAAAGTGCAAATGAACATGTTAATGCACTTTTAGAATATAATAAATAGTAGTATATTAATAATTAAATGAGCATACTAACTGATATTTTTTTACCTTTAGCTTTGGCATTTATTATGTTTGCCCTTGGCTTAGGACTTACTGGTGCAGATTTTTTAAGAGTCATCAAACAACCAAAAGATTTT
Source organism: uncultured Pelagibacteraceae bacterium (assembly GCA_902551455.1). Classification (GTDB taxonomy): domain Bacteria; phylum Pseudomonadota; class Alphaproteobacteria; order Pelagibacterales; family Pelagibacteraceae; genus Pelagibacter. Next base: position 65,414 of record CACDDC010000001.1, read on the forward strand.
TTTGTTGGCGCTATTAGTCAAATTATCTTACTTCCAATAATCGCATTTATTTTAGTTTCAATTTGGCCAATATCACCTGAACTAGCTATAGGCGTCATGATTATTGCTGCTGCGCCTGGTGGTGTTACTTCAAACATACTAACTTCATTTGCCAAAGGCGATGTTGCTCTTTCAGTATCTCTTACAGCAATTATTAGTTTGTTGTGCGTAGTAACAGTGCCTTTTATTATTGTAAGCTCTTTAGGTTTATTAGGTTTAGATAATATAACTCAAAACATATCATTAATCAGTATGGCAATTAGTATGTTTTTAATTGTCACAGTTCCTGTAATTATAGGAATGTTATTTAGAAAGTTTGCATCAAATGTTGCATCAAAATTTGAACCAATTGCTAAAACAATTTCAATTGTATTATTTGTGATTGTCTTACTGGGTGCTATTTTAGCAGAAAAAGATAATATTGTTTCATATTTTGCTGATGCTGGACTAATAACATTGATTTTAAATGTTGCGATGATGATTGTTGCATTTTATATAGCACAATTACTAGGTACAGGAAATTCACAAAAAAAAAGTATAGCAATTGAATGTGGATTGCAGAATGGAACACTTGCAATTTTTGTAGGTACAACATTGTTTGGTGGAGGAGCGTACGTTATACCTGCTGCAACTTATAGCTTAATAATGTTTGTCACTTCTTTAATTTTTGTGTTTTTAGTCAGGAAAACTAATAATTAACTTTAAATAAGTATAAACCATGAGCTGGTGCTGGTGGTGCGCAAAGCTTTCTTTTTCTAGATTTAAATACTCTTTCAAATTTTTTTAAACTCCATTTTTTTTGTCCTAAATAAACAAGACAACCAACCATTGATCTTACCTGATTTCTTAAAAAAGACTTTGATTTAAATTGAAATATAATTTTTTCATTTATTTTTTTTATATTAATTTTTTTTAATGTTTTAATTGAAGTAATTGAATAACAATTTGAAGCTTGAAAAGTTCCAAAATCGTTCTTTCCTAAAAGTTTTTTTGCACCTTTTTTTATTAAATTTAAATCTAGCTTTTTTCTAATATGCCATACTTTATTATGATCTACAGCTGGTGAACTTAGCCTATTTAGAACAATATATTTATAAGTTCTTTCTTTAGCAGAATATCGAGCGTGAAAACTTAATTTTTTTTTTTTTATTTCTAATATTGATATTAATTTTTTATTTAAAAAAAAATTTAAAGAATAAATAAATTTTTTTGTATTAATAATTTTTTTTTTAGTATCAAAATGAGCAGATTGACCTAAAGAATGAACTCCTCTATCTGTTCTACCAGAACCAATAATTCTGATTTTTTCTTTTAAAATTTTTGAAATTGTAGACTGAACTAATTTTTGAACAGTATTACCTTTTTTTTGAATTTGAAATCCATATAAATTGGACCCATCATATTCAATGATTATCTGATATCTATGCATCTTTAAGATTTATGCCTTTTTTCATTTGAGTGCCAAGCATAAATTCTGTGATTTTTTGAACTTTTTTTCCTTGGCGTTGTATTTCTAATATTCTTATGGAATCATTTGCACAACCAATTTCAAAATTGTCATTTAATATTAGACCAGGTTCGCCTACTGCACTAGAAAGTTCTGCCTTTAGAATTTTATATCTTTCTCCTTTATAGTTAAAAAAAGCACCTGGGAATGGATATAAGCCATTAACTTTCCCAATAATTTTTTTTGCATTTTCATCCCAAGAAATTTTTCCTTCTGCTTTATCAATTTTTTTAGCATAAGTAGCTTTTTTATGATCTTGTTCTCTAAAAACTGCCTTTCCTTCAAAAATATTATCAATATTTTCTATAATTTTTTCGGAAGCTATGGTTGATAGTCTTTTTGCAAGATCTTCACTGTTTTCATTACTTATTATTTTAACAGGATATTGGTTGCAGATTGGTCCAGAGTCTAGCTGTTCTCTCATTTGCATAATTGATACTCCTGTTAAATTTTCTCCCTCCATTATTGCTCTTTGGACAGGTGATGCTCCTCGGAATTTTGGTAGAAGAGAGTAATGAACATTAATCCATCCATATTTGGGTATATTTAGAAAATCTTTATTTAAAATTTGTCCGTATGCAACAGTAATGCCTAAATCAATATTTAGTCTTTTTAGAGAATTTTTTTCTTCTTCATTATTTAGCGCAGCAGGAGTCTTTGTTGTCAAATTTAAAGTTTCAGAAATTAAATGTACTGGTGATTTATTAACTTTTTGTCCTCTATGGGAAGCAATAGGTGGTTGTGTATAAACACATTCTATTTGATATCCGTTTTGATAAAGTGATTTCAAAACTTGTACTGATATCGAGGGAGTGCCACAAAAAACAATCCTTTTATTCATTTATTAAATAACTAATCTTTCGTTTTCATTTTTCTTTTTAGATAGTTTTTTAATAATCATTGTTTTTTTTAATTTAGATAAATAATCAATAAAAAGTTTACCATCACAATGATCTACCTCATGCTGTATACAAGTTGCGAGCAAGCCAGATGCATGTATTAATTGTTTTTTTCCATTATAATCTAAATATTCTACATCACATTCTCTTGGTCTATCTATTTCTGCAAAAAATTGAAACACGCTCAAACAACCTTCCTCCGTAGTAGATAATTCTTTACTTCTATTTTTTATGATTGGATTAACAAAATATCTTGGTTGTTTTTTTTCATCCCCCTTTGATAAATCCATTACTACAATTCTTTTTTGAACTCCTATTTGAATTGCAGCTAAACCTATTCCATTTTCTGAGTACATTGTTTCAAGCATATCATCCATGAGTCTTTGTTCTTCTTTTGTAACTTGATCAACTGGTTTTGAAATTTGTCTTAAAATTGGATCAGGTTCTTTGATTATTTTTCTAATAGCCATAATTTAATTTTAATATAATTTTTATATTTTTAAAGGAAGAACTTTTAAAAGAATTTGATTTCTCAATGGATCAATATTTAATTGATTTAACGTACTAATTATAAAATATATTGTGTCAGGACCGAGGTCTTCAAGATCATCTTCACCTATTATTTCAGTTAATCTTAGTAAAACTAAGCCTAATTCATTGTTATTGATCAATAATTGAATATCTGTTGGTATCTCAGATTGATTAAATTCAAATAAATTTGAATATTTTTTTAAAATTTTTACACCATCTGATATAAGTGACTCTAAAATAATTAAATCTTTAGTTGAAACAAAATAATCTTTATTTTTTTTAATTTTTTTAATTATATCATTTGTTTCTTTTTCAATTTTTTGCAATTCATATTCATCCTCAAAATATCTTAAAAGCTTAGATTGATGGATAACTTTATTATTAATTTTAATATTTTTTTTGAAAACCTTCTTGTTTTTAAAATTAGCATTATAAAAACTCGAATAATTTGATGGAACTTTATCCTCATCTATTTTTTCTAAAATTTTTAATAATTCATCTGAAAAAGCTCCACCTAAATTTTCTTCTGTAAAAGAATTTTTTAATTTAGATGAAAGATTTAGTATCTGATTTATATCACTTGATAATAACAATCTTTGATAAAGAAGAGCCCTACCTTGGGAAGGTGATAGAAGTTTATAAGATTCTTGAACATTTATTAGTTGATTAATGTTAAACTTAAACCTTTTATATAATTCTAATAAATCTTTTTCATTGTAATTCTTTTCATGCACTGCTTTTTCAATTAATAAAATTTCATCTTGATTTTCTAAATCTATATCATCTACTTTTTCAAATAAATTTGCAGAGGACAAGTACTTCCAAATAATCTTGGGTGTATTTTGATTTGGCTTATATTTAAAATCTGAAATAGTTCTATGAGACAAGTGAAATTCTAAAATATTTTTATCAGAAATTTCATTTTGTAATTCGTCAGAGTATCCCATTAAATAATTGAATTTTTTTTCAAAAAAAACATCATTAAAATTATTTTCTTTTATTAGATCAAATTGAAGTTGTGCTTCCTCTCTCTTATTTTCATTAATCAAACAATAAATCTTAAATTTTGTTAAATAGATATCCTCGATAAAACTTATTTGTTTAAAAATTCCACAAGCGTTTTGTAAGTCTGAATTTGATAAATAACTTTCAATATAAAACTTTGTTAACTTGGAACTGTTTAAAACTTTTTGGTTCTTAATTATGAAAGATTTAATTAATTCTAAATTATTATTTCTAATCAAATAATCTAATTTAAAATTAATAAATTCATCTTCAGAAATATTTATCTTTGGAATATACGAATTAGTTAGCAATGCAATTTTAAGAATTTCATTTGCATCTTGTGATAATTTTAATTTATTTAATCTTTTAAAAATTCTTATTATATCTTGGCCATCTGTTTGCGACCACATGTCTATTGATAAACCGTTATCTGAAGGATCGTAGAGCCCAGCTAATATTATATTGGAATCAAGATTTGAACCTTCAACAACTTCTAGGTTTCCATTTTCAAGTTTTTCAAAATCAATTTTCATATTTATTTCTGGTTCTATATTTTCAGAATCAATTTTGATTTCCTCTTCTTTAATTTCTTCGCTTTCCTTAATATTCCAGATATCTATTGCTTCTTCTTCAGCTAGTAATTGATTATGATTAAATAAAATTAAAAGTAGAGTAAAAAAATATAAAATACTACTACTTAACAATTTTGAGATTTTCATTAGTAATTTTTTGTTTAATTTCTTTTGTTGGTGATGGGAATTCAATTCGGTCGATCAAAACTACTGCTAAAAGCAATAATAAAAAAAACAAAAAAACTTTTATTAAAAGTTTTATAATAAATCCAGTACTTCCAGCTCTTGTTTTTTTTTCAAATTGCATATACCGTTAAATAATTTCAAATTAAGACATATTTGTGTTTTTTCAATAAAGAACATATGAAATCAAAAAAAAATCTAGTTTTAGTAGGCATGCCAGGTTCTGGAAAATCAACTATTGGTTATCTTTTGTCTAAAAAACTTAATAAAAAATTTATTGATATAGACAAATATATTGAAAAAGACACTGGATTAAGAATTAACGAGATTTTCGAGAAAAAAGGTGAAAAACATTTTCGTGAAATTGAACTGAAAATAAGTCTTCAATTTATTAAATTAAATAACAATGTTATTTCTCTAGGAGGAGGGGGTTTTATGAATAATGATATAAGAAATGAAGTGTTATCCAAGGATATTTCATTTTGGTTAAACTGGAAAAATAATACTTTGGTAGATAGATTGTTATCAAGTAAAAAAAGGCCTCTTTTGGTCAATTTAAAAGAAAAAGATATAAAAAAAATCATATTTGAAAGAACAAAAATATACTCTATGGCACATCACAAAATAAACTGTGAAAAATTTTCTAAAAATGAGATAGTTAAAGAAATTTTAAATATTTATAATGAGAATTAAACTACCAATAAAAACAAATTCAAAAAAATATCCAATTATTATTGGAAGTAATTTATTGCAAAATATACAATCTATATTTAAATCTTGTAATTTAGAATTTAATAAATGCCTAATAGTTGTAGATAAAAAAATTCCTAAAAAAAAATTATTTTTTTTAAAAAAAAAAATTAAATGTAAAGAAATTATTATATTTTTATTTAATTCAAGCGAGAAAAATAAAAATCAATCCACTGTTAATAATATTATAAAAAAGTTGTTAAGATATAATTTTAAAAGAAATGATGTTGTTATTTCATTCGGTGGTGGGATAACTGGAGATGTTTCTGGATATGCGGCTAGTATTTTTAAAAGAGGTATAAAATTTGTGAATATTCCGACCACTTTGTTGGCTCAAGTAGATTCATCAATTGGAGGCAAAACGGGAATTAATAATAATTATGGAAAAAATTTGATTGGATCATTTTATCAACCAGATTGTGTTATTTCAGACATAGGATTATTAAAAAGTTTACCTAAAAGAGAAATTGTATGTGGATATGGCGAAATATTAAAACATTCAATAATAGCAAATAAAAAATTTTTCAAGTTTTTAATAAATAATAAAGAAAAAATTTTTTCTTTAAAAAGTCCTTATATCCAAAAAGCAATATTTGAAAGCTGTAAAGTAAAAAAAAAAATCGTGGAATTAGATGAGCATGAAAAAAATATTAGAAAAGTTTTAAATTTAGGCCATACATTTGCTCATGCATATGAAGCTTCGCAAGGATACTCCAAACAACTAAATCATGGTGAAGCTGTAATTTATGGAATTAAAACAGCTGCAAAATTTAGTTTAGATAAAAAAATTTTATCATTAAATAATTATAAAAATATAAATTCTCATATTAATTCAATAAAAATAAATAAAAAATACCTAAATATAGTAAATAAAAAAAATTTAAAAAAAATATTATTTTTTATGAAATTAGATAAAAAAAATACATCAAAAAAAATTAATTTAATATTATTAAGAGATATAGGTAAACCTGTTATTAATATGAATTTTGATATAGATAATATTAAAAAATTTTTTTTAAAATACTATTCAATTGATATTTGAATAGAATGAATATATTCTTTTATCTCTTTATTTAAAATCTTATATATTTTTCTCGTTGACTCTAAATTATTTAATTTTTTTAAATTTAATGATTTGATTTTAAGCTTAAGATGAAATTTATTAGCATCATGTCCTTTATGAGCTTTATGTAAGAATGTTTTGTCTTCTATATCAATTTTGTCACAAGGTATATTTTTTTCAATTTTTTTTTTTACAATTATAATTAATTCATTAATATCCATTTTAAAAATAATATATACGATGAAAAATATTTGCAATTGGGAAAATTGTTCTGAAATAGGTGAATATAAAGCCCCAATAGAGAAGGATAATAGTAAAAAATATATGTTGCTTTGTTTATCTCACGTTAAGGAGTTTAATAAAAATTGGAACTATTTTTCAGGAATGAATGATGAACAAGTCCGCGATTTTATAAAATCAGATATGTCTTGGCATAAACCCACGCAAGCATTTTCATCTTCAGATAATTTTTTTAAAATATTGTGGAAAAATACTTTAAAAGATGAATTGTCTGAATATAACTTTAAAGATCATATTGATATTATTCAAAAACGTAAATTTTCTCAAAACGATATTAAGGCTTTTAGTATATTGGGGTTATCTGTAGGATTAAAATGGGAATATGTACAAAAAAAATTTAAAAAACTTGTCAAAAAATTTCACCCTGATATGAATTTGGGGAATAAAAAATATGAAGATAAACTTAAAGTAATAACTTTAGCTTATACACAATTAAAAAATACTTATAGGATAAACAGTGACGCCTAACTTAAATATAACTCCTGATATAAAAATATCAGTTAAACAAACTTTTGGTATTGATAGCGATATGGAAGTTAAAGCTTTTTCAAAAAAAAATGAATATGTGCCTGAAATAGATCCTGACTACATTTTTGATCATGAAACAACTTTGGCGATTCTTAGTGGTTTTTCACATAACAAAAAAGTAATAGTTCACGGATATCATGGCACTGGAAAAAGCACACATATAACTCAAGTTGCAGCCAGATTAAATTGGCCTTGTATAAGAATAAATTTGGACTCTCATATAAGTAGAATAGATCTTATTGGAAAAGATGCTATTACACTAAAAGATGGAAAACAAATTACAGAATTTAAAGAAGGAATTTTACCTTGGTCCTTTCAAAATCCAGTGGCTTTAGTTTTTGATGAATATGATGCTGGTAGAAGTGATGTTATGTTTGTTTTACAAAGGATTCTTGAAAGTGATGGATCATTTACTCTTTTAGATAAAAATAAAGTAGTAAAACAAAATAAGTATTTTAGATTATTTGCAACTGCAAATACTATAGGTTTAGGAGATACCACAGGTTTGTATACTGGTACACAACAAATCAACCAAGCTCAGTTGGATAGATGGGAAATAGTAACTTCGTTAAATTATTTAAGTTTAGAAAAAGAAATGGAAATAGTTTTAGCAAAAAATAAAAAATTAAATAATTCAAAAGGAAAAGATAAAGTGGCAAATATGATAAAAGTTGCTACTTTAACTAGAAAAGGCTTTATAGCTGGAGATATATCAACAGTAATGAGTCCTCGTACAGTTCTAAACTGGGTAAACAATGCTGAAATTTTTGGAAATTTAGGATACGCATTCAGAATTACATTCTTAAATAAATGTGATGAAGTTGAAAAAAATACAATTGCTGAATATTACCAAAGATGCTTTGGCGAAGATTTGCCCGAGTCTCTTGTTAATGTTCAAAAATAAATGAACAAAGAAGACAACCATAAAGAAAAATTTAAACAAGCTCTTATTTCAACATTTAAAGTCATTTCTGATAATTACAAAATCGAAAAAAATTCTAAAAAAAATTCAAGCTCTCAAAATTTTAATTTTTTTGAACTAGATAATCTTAATAATAAACAAGACTATATTAAGTTAAGAGCTGACACAGACTCTCAAGCATTAAAAATAAAATTCTCAAATTTAGATATTTACAGAAGAAATTTACCTAAAAATAAATCTTGTAGAAATTTATATGATATTGCTGAGAAAATAAGATACGAGACATTGGGTAAAAAAATGCTCAAAGGAATATCGAAAAATCTACAAGACAACTATGAATATCAAACTTTAATCAAAAGAAAAGACCAGCTCAAAAGTAAAGATGATGTAAAAATTTCTGAAGCATTTGAACTTTATATGTTGCAAAATTTATTTGGGTTAAAACTTAATTCTTCATCAAAAAAAATACTAAGTTTTTGGGAAGAGGAATTAAAATCCTCTATTGATAAGCACTTAGATTATTTTGATGAAAACTTAGAAGATCAAGAAGCCTACAATTCTAAATTTTCAAAAATACTTCAAGAAATGGATTTTTTTGAGAGTGAAAATGAAGATAATCAAGAAGAAAAAAATGATCAAAATAATGAAGATAATAACTTAAATCAAAATGATGATGCAGAAAACGAAGGTCAACAAGAAAAAAAACAAGAAGAAGAGAGTCAAAGTGGACTAGATGCCGATCATGACTTTAATGAACATAAGATAGAAGAACAACTATTTGATACAGATGCAGAAAAACAAAGCTCAGAGACGGTGATACAAAAAGAAAATTCAATTACTAACGATAAAAATTATAAAATATTTACCACAGAATTTGATGAAATTGCTAAGGCAGAGAATCTTGAAAATATGGAAGAAATTTCAAAACTAAGAAAAAATTTAGATCAACAATTAATTAGCTTCCAAGACTTAATTACAAAATTAGCAAACAAACTACAGAGACAATTATTAGCTAAACAAAATAGATCTTGGGAATTTGATTTAGAAGAAGGTTTGCTAGATAGTTCAAAATTGTCAAGGGTAATTATGGACCCATATAATTCATTGTCTTTTAAAAAAGAAAAAGACTTAGATTTTAAAGATACAATAGTAACTTTGTTAATTGATAATAGTGGAAGTATGAGAGGCAGACCAATAACAATTGCGGCTATTTGTGCAGATATTCTCTCAAGAACTTTGGAAAGATGTTCGGTAAAAGTTGAAATACTTGGGTTCACTACAAAAAATTGGAAAGGTGGAAAAAGTAGAGAAGAGTGGAATAAAAAAAATAAAATAAAAAAACCAGGAAGGCTTAATGACTTAATGCATATTGTCTATAAAAGTGCTGATGTTCATTGGAGACAATCAAAAAAAAATTTAGGTTTAATGCTCAAAGAAGGTCTTCTTAAAGAAAATATAGATGGAGAAGCCATATTATGGGCCTACAATAGATTAAAAAAAAGAAAAGAAGAAAGAAAAGTTTTAATGGTTATATCTGATGGAGCCCCAGTTGATGACTCTACTTTATCAGTAAATTCTGGAGATTTTTTAGAAAAACATCTTAAAAGAGTGGTAAAATTTATAGAGACAAAAAGTAAAATTGAAATATTAGCAATAGGAATTGGACACGATGTGTCAAGATATTATAACAAAGCAATTAAAATCACTGATGTTCAGGAGTTAGGGGATGTTATGATAACTCAACTAAGTAAATTATTTGATAATAAAAAAAAACTTAATTAAATTCTTATTAAATTCTTATTGTCCCATTTAATTTTTACTTCTGCTCCACCAATATCCTCTGCATTCTGGAATATTATGTTTGCATAATTTTTTTCTAAAAGAGTTTTTCCAATAAAAGTACCTAGCCCCAATCCATATTTTGAAATATGAGCTGGATTAGTTGTTCTTATATATGGTTCGCCAAGCTTATCTTTTTCAATTAAATCTTTAGGGAATCCTGGGCCGTCATCTCTAATAATTACTTCAGTATCTTTCTTGTTACTGTTTAAAATAATTTCTATTTTTTTGCTACTATATTTATTAGCATTACCAATAAAATTTCTTAGACCATAAATTATCTCTGCAGATTTAGTAGTTTTTATTGAGATTTTATAATTTTCAATATCAAGAATAAATTCTTTATTACTTATTTCTTTATAAGATCTGACAATTTCTTTTAAATAATCATATAAATCTAAATTTGCATCCAAAAATCCATCATCAATTTTGGGGTCCATAGATAATTTTTTTAAAATTTCTTTGCATCTATTACTCTGGCTTACTAACAAATCTAAATCTTTTTTAATTTTATCATTTTTTCCAAATTCTTTTTCAAGTTCTTTTGCGGTAACTAAAATTGTAGAAAGCGGTGTACCTAAAGAATGTGCTGCTGCTGCAGCTTGCCCACCCAATGAAATTAATTCATTTTCTTTAGCCATTAATTCTTGAACTTTATTGTATGCCTTTTGTCTTATTCTTGTCTCTTCACCAAATTTTTGACCAAAATATACTAAAAAAATTAATCCAGTTATAATAGATATGGGAATGGCATAAAGATAATAATCGGGTGCATGAAAATGTAAATTCCCTGGATGCGGCAAATCGTAATAAAAAAAGCTAAGCATAATTAAAATTATTATACAAAGCATAACCAATATTGCGGAACTAAATATACTTAAATATTGTGATGAAAATACTGCTGGAATTATAATTAAAAATATAAATGGATTTGTTATTCCTCCTGTAAAAAAAAATAAAACACCCAATTGAATTATATCAAAAGACAAATATTGCGATGAAACAATATTGTTTAATTGATTTTCTTTAATTCTAAAATATAGATAAAAGTTAGTTAGAATACTAATAATTATTATTAATATACAAAATAAATATTCAAATTTAAAATTAAGTACAAATTGAACAATTAAAATTGCTGTCAATTGTCCAATATAGGCAATCCATCGTAATTTAACATATGTAATTTTATTTAAAGAATAAAGGTTAGAAGATTCTAAAAACTTCATTATTACACGTCAAGATTTAATACATTTATTGCATTTTCTATAATAAAATCTTTTCTCAATGCAACATCATTACCCATCAATGTATGTATTAATTCTTTATCTTTTTTTAGATCTTTTGAATATTGAACTCTTAATAAATTTCTTGTCTCAGGATTGATTGTTGTACTCCATAACTCCTCTGGGTTCATTTCTCCTAGGCCCTTAAATCTTTGTATATTTAATTTGGATTTTTCCTCTAAATATTTATTTTTATATTCTTTAGTTTCTTTTTTAATTTTTTTAAGATCCTTACAAGAATTTAATAGATAATTTTCTAATTCTTTTTCATCTTTTATATATATGGACTTAGAGCCCTTATTAATTTTATATAATGGAGGTTGGGCAAGATATACATGGCCATTTTCAATTAATTTATTAAATGGTTTGTTATTAAAAAATGTAAGAAGAAGTGCTCTTATATGTGAACCATCTACGTCAGCATCAGTCATTATTATAATTTTTCCATATCTTAAATCTTTAAGATCAATTTCTTCATTCTTAGGATCCAAACCTAAGGCGTTAATTAATGTAACAATCTCATTTGAGGAAATAAGTTTCGATAATGTCTTAGTTCTTAATTCATTTATATTTCCATTGGAATTTTTTTTGGATCCATTTGAATTAGTATAGGTGTTTAAAATCTTTCCTCTAAGTGGCAAAACAGCTTGGTATTCTCTATTTCTTCCTTGTTTTGCTGAACCGCCTGCAGAGTCTCCTTCAACAATAAATAATTCTGTGCCATCTTGTTTGGAAATTTGGCAGTCAGCTAATTTTCCTGGCAAACCTGTAAGTTCTAAGGCTCCTTTCCTTCGAACATTTTCTCTAGCTTTTTTTGCAACATCTCTTGCATGAGCGGCTTGGACAATTTTAGTAAGAATAACTTTTGCTATTGAAGGATTTTGGTCAAACCATACTGACAATTTTTCATTTGTTATTGTTTCAATAATATTTCTTACTTCAGAGGATACTAGTTTATCTTTTGTTTGCGATGAAAATTTAGGATCAGGAATTTTTATTGATAACACGCATGTTAATCCCTCTTTTATATCATCTCCTGAGATTGATAGTTTATTTTTCTTTAGTAAATTTTGTTCATTGGCATATTTATTTATAACTCTTGTTAATGCACTTCTAAAACCTAGTAGGTGAGTACCACCATCTTTTTGAAAAATGTTGTTTGTATACGGATAAATATCTTCAGAATATCCTGCGTTCCATTTTAAAGAACATTCCATATTTAAATCATTTTTTGATCCTTGTATAAATATTGGTTTCTTAAATAATTCATTATCATTTCTGTTTTTTAATTTTTCTCTTTTTTCATCTAAATAGTCTACAAATTCTGCAATACCTCCTTCAAATTTAAATTCTGTGGATTTAATTTTTTTTTGAGTTAAGTCGTTAATTGAAATTTTTATACCCTTATTTAAAAAAGCAAGTTCTCTCATTCTTTTTTGGATAGTATTAAAACTAAATTTTACTGTAGAAAAAATATCTTTAGAAGGTAAAAACTTTATTTGTGTTCCAGTGTTATTTGACTTTCCAATAACTTTTAGAGATTTGACTGCATTACCATTTTTAAATTCAACAAAATGTTTTTTTCCATCTCTTTCAATAAAAAGTTCAAGTTTTTCTGAAAGTGCATTTACAACAGAAACTCCCACTCCATGCAAGCCTCCTGAAACTTTATAAGAATCATGGTCAAATTTTCCACCAGCATGTAATTGTGTCATTATTACCTCCGCAGCTGATTTCTTTTCACCTTTATGAATATCTGTTGGAATGCCTCTTCCATCATCTTTGACTGTAACAGTCCCATCTGAATTAATATCAACTTGAATATTTTTACAATAACCTGCTAAAGCTTCATCAATTGAATTATCAACAACTTCATATACCATATGATGTAAACCTGTTCCATCATCTGTGTCGCCTATATACATTCCTGGTCTTTTTCTTACCGCTTCTAAACCTTTAAGAACTTTAATTGAGTCAGCTTGATATGTTTTTTTTGATGTATTTTTTGTCATTTTTATTTTTTTGGAAAAAAATTATTATATCATTTTTTAATAAAATTTAAAAATTCTGTTTATGAGTTAACTCGAATTACCCTTGGTAAATAATATTAATTTACAACATAATAAATAATTTTAGTGTTTTATAAAATTATTGAAAAAAGATCATTTTTTTGGCGGAGAGAGTGGGATTCGAACCCACGATAGAGTAAACCCTATACAAGCTCTCCAAGCGTGCGCCTTAAACCACTCGGCCATCTCTCCATTTATCATTATTTTGATGCATTTATATGATAGTTTGGTTCCTTATAATAATATAATTTAATAAATGAGAGCAAAAATATTTGATTGTACTACCTTCTATAAAGCAAATCTGTTATTTGAAACCAGATTCAATATTTTAAAGAACCATGTTGATTATTTTATAGTTTGTGAAGCAAATAAAGATCATGTAGGAAATAAAAAAAAATTTAATTTTAATACTGAATTAATAGATAAATATCCAAATAAAATTATATATATAAAAGTTGAAGATTTACCTAGCATAAAATTAAAAGGTAAAAAAGATTATGGAATTTTAAAAATTCAAATGGAAAATTTGTTTAAAGGATTAGATAAAGCTAATGAGGATGACTTAGTTATATTTTCGGATGAAGATGAAATTCCTAACCCTAAAAATTTAAATGATTTTCAAAAAAATAACTATAAATTTGGCATTTTTTTACAAAATATGTATTACTACAAACTAAATATCCAAAGTGTTAATGAAGGAGATGGGAATTGGCCTGGATCAAGAATATGTAGAAAAAAATATCTAAAATCTTTCTTTAAATTAAGAACTTTAAAAGTTAAAAATATAAATTATCCATTTTGGAGAATTGATAAAGAAAAAAGTATTCAATTGATAAAAGAAGGTGGTTGGCATTTTACTTATCTAATGGAACCTGAAGAAATATCACAAAAAATAAAAAGTATGGCTCATACCGAATTTAACCATGAAAAATTTACAGATATAGAAAAAATAAAAGAAAAAATTAAAAACTTACAAGATCCTTTTGATAGAAACCTTAAATTTAAAAAAGTAGAAATTGACGAAACTTACCCAGAGTATATAAAAAATAATATTCAAATTTTCAAAAATTGGATTCTTTAATGATACCTATTTCTAAACCTTTTATAGAAAAAAAAGATTTTAAATATATAAAAAAAGTTTTAGAAAATAAAATTCTTACAGATGGTTTTTTTCAAAACAAATGTGAAAAATTTATAAAAAAAAAATTAAAATCAAAGTTTATAGCTTTAACCCATAGTTGTACCGCAGCTTTGGAAATTTCTATGATGTTAATTGATTTAAAAAAAGGGGATGAAGTAATTTTACCTTCTTACGGTTTTGTATCAATTGCAAATGCTATAGTACTTCGAGGAGCTACACCAGTTTTTGCGGATGTAGATCCTGAAAATTTAAATATTTCACCTTATGATATTAAAGAAAAAATAAATCAAAGAACAAAAGCAATAATAGTAATTCATTATGCTGGAAACTCTTGCGAAATTCAAAAGATTAAAAATTTAACAAAACTGAAACAAATTTATTTAATTGAAGACGCAGCGCATTCTTTTCATGCAAAATATAAAAATAAATATTTAGGTACGATCGGAGATATAGGGGTATTTAGTTTTCATGAAACCAAAAATTTAGTTAGTGGTCAGGGTGGATGTATTTCTATAAATAATAAATCTTTGATAAAAAGGGTTAATTTTATTTTAGACAAAGGCACAAATAGATATGAATTTATAAAAAATTATAAAAAAAAAATTATTACCACTACAAAAAATAAAAAATATTATACTTGGGTTGATATTGGTTCAGAATATAGAGCTCCAGAATTAAGTTCAGCTTTATTATATTCACAACTAAAAAAATTAAATTTTATTCAAAAAAAAAGAAAATCTATTTGGAATTTTTTTAAAAAAGCATTACTTAAATTAAATTCAAATTTATTTACAATAATAGAGCCCAATAAATTTTCAAAAAGTTCATATCATCTTTTTGTGGTTATATTTAAAACTGACTATTTGGCAAAAAATTTTATGAAATATATGCAAAAAAAAGGCATAGCAGCTACTTTTCATTACGTGCCACTACATAAATCAAAAATGGCAAATAAATATTTTAAAAAAAAACTTAAAGTTACAGAAAATATTTATTCTAGAGTTGTTAGATTGCCATTATTTGTGGGATTGAATAAAAAAATGATAAAAAAAATTGTTTTAAATTTTAAAAAGTTTTTAAATGACCAAAAGTAAAAAGGTTTTAAATTATTGGAGCAAAAGAGCTACAAAAAGAAAGCTTATATGCACTAATGATAAATTATTGGAAAAATATGAATTTAAATTCCTTAACTCTGAAATAAAAAAAAACTCGAAAGTATTAGATATTGGATGTGGAGATGGCTCTTTATTAAAATCTTTACAAATGTCAAAAAATATAAAAGGAGTAGGCATAGATTTTAGCAACAAACTAATAGATCTAGCTAAAAAAAATTCAAAAAATTTAGATTTCAAATGTTTTGATATGCTAAAAATAAAGTCTTTAAAAATTAAATTAAAAAGTTTTGACTACATATTAACTAAAAGATCTGTACAAAATTTAACTACTTGGAAAAATCAAAAATATTTTATTAATAATCTTCATTATTTTTGTAATAAAAAAACAAAAATTTTTTTAATAGAGAGCTCTAAAAATAGTTTAATAAATATTAATAATTTTAGAAAAAAATTAAAATTAAAAGCAATACAAATGCCATGGCATAATTTATATTTTGATGACAAAAAAATATTAAAAACAAAATTTAATAAAATAAAGATTGATAGTATAGATGAGATTTTTTCTACTTATTATTTTATGTCAAGAGTCATAAATGGAGCTCTTGCAAAAAAGTTAAATAAATCACCTCAATATGGTGATTTCTTAAATAAAATTGGTTGGGTACTTCCTCAAGGAACAATTAAAAACTTTTCTCAATTAAAAATCTATAAATTTAAAAAAAAATAAAAGATTTATTTTTTTTTTAATACAACCAATCTCTTAAAATATAAAATATTAATTTTATATTTAAATAATTTACAAAATATTTTTATTGAATCAATTGGATTAAGTATTTCATTATTTACTGATGGATCTATGTCATCAAAAATTAAAAAACCATTATTGTTTAAAATTTTAAATGACTCGATAGCATCAATTAAAATATCAGTACCTAAATGAGATCCATCAATATAAATATAATCAAATTTTATATTTGACTCATAATATTCTCTAATTGCAGATACAGAGTCTTTTTTATTTTTATTAAAATTGAAATTTTTTAAATTATTATCGAAATTTTTTTCTATCTGTTCAAAGTCATAGTTTAAATTTTCATTATTTTCTTTTGTATTTTTCCAAACATCGACACAATATACATTTGCATTTTTAAAATAATTTAAAATATATAAAGCCGACATTCCTTCAAAAGATCCTATTTCTAGGTAATTAAATTTTTCGCTATTATTTTTTGGTAAAAAATAATCAAAAATTTTTAAATTATTTAAAAACCAAAAAGTAGTGAATTTTTTATTTTTAATTAATGTTTTAAAATCCTCAAATTTTTCATTGTTATTTTTTTTTATTTTTTTATTTAGAAAATTTGATGCGATCCGCTTAAAATTAAATATTAAATTCATATTAATAGATATTTCTATTCACTATTATTAATTTTTAATACTCCAATAAATGCTTCTTGGGGTATTTCAACTTTACCAAATTGTTTTGATCTTACTTTTCCTTTCTTTTGTTTTTCAAGAAGTTTTCTTTTTCTATCTCTTGCTCCTCCGCCATGAATTTTAGTTAAAACATCTTTTTTGAAACCTTTAATAGTCTCCCTTGCTATGATTTTGCCTCCTATAGCAGCTTGAATTGGTATCATAAAATTGTGCCTTGGTATTAAATCTTTTAATTTTTCACATACTATTCTACCAATAGATTGTGCGAATTCTTTATGTATCATCATTGCTAGAGCATCAACAGGTTCTGAGTTTACTAAAATTCCCAATTTAACTAATTCTCCTTCTCTGTGACCAACAATTTCATAATCAAAACTTGCATAGCCACTAGTCATTGATTTTAGTCTATCATTAAAATCAAAAACTACTTCATTTAATGGAATTTCATAATTCAAGACTGCTCTATTTCCAGAATAATTTAAATTTGTTTGTATTCCTCTTTTATTTTGACATAACTTTATAATGGATCCAAGATATTTATCAGGAGTTATTATAGTTGCTTTAATCCAAGGTTCTTCAATAAATTTTATCAAGGTTGGATCGGGTAAACTAGAAGGATTATGCAAATCTATAATTTCGCCTTTGTTTAAATGAATTTTGTAAACTACTCCTGGTGTAGTTGTAATTAAATTTATATCAAATTCTCTTTCTAGTCTTTCAGTAATAATTTCTAAATGTAAAAGCCCAAGAAATCCACATCTAAATCCAAGTCCTAGAGCTGAAGATGACTCAGCTTCATAAGAAAAACTCGAGTCATTTAATTTTAACTTTGCTAAACCATCTTTTAATTTTTGGTATTCGGAACTATCTACTGGAAATAGACCACAAAAAACTACAGGCTTGCTTGGTTTGAAACCTGGTAAAGCTTTCTCTAAAGTTTTATTAGAATCACATATAGTGTCTCCTACTTTTGTTTCGGATAAACTTTTAATTCCAGTAATAATAAAACCTATTTCTCCAGAATTTAATTCATCAATATTTTTAGGTTTCGGAGTGAAAACACCTACTTTTTCAACAACATATTCTTGGTTAGTAGACATCATTTTAACTTTAATATTTTTAGTTATTTTGCCATCAATGACTCTTACTAGAATTACTACTCCTAGATATGAATCATACCAACTATCAACTAATAAGCATTTCAATTTTTCATCTTTATTACCTAAAGGAGCGGGTAAATTTTCAATTATTTTTTCTAGAATTTCATCAATACCATCTCCTGTTTTTCCAGAACATGGGACTGCATTTGAAGTATCAATTCCAATTACATCCTCAATTTGTTTTTTTGTTCTATCTATATCTGAAGCTGGTAAATCTATTTTATTTAAAACTGGAACTATTTCATGGTTTATTTCTAGTGCTTGATAAACATTTGCCAAAGTTTGTGCTTCTACCCCCTGTGTGCTGTCAACAATCAATATAGATCCTTCGCAAGCGTATAACGAGCGACTTACCTCATAACTAAAATCTACATGTCCAGGAGTATCAATAATATTTAAAATATAATTTTTTCCATTTTTTGATTTGTAATTTAATTTTACTGTTTGTGCTTTAATAGTTATGCCTCTTTCACGTTCTATATCCATAGAGTCAAGAACCTGAGCTTTCATTTCCCTATCACTAAGACCACCACACTTATGAATGATTCTATCAGCAATTGTTGATTTTCCATGATCTATATGCGCAATAATTGCAAAATTTCTAATGTGATCAATTTTACTCATTAAGATCTTAATTTTGCACCGGCTTTTTCTTCAACATTAGAAATAATTTTATTTGAAATATCGTTTAAATCTTTTTCATTTAAAGTTTTAAAATCTGATTGAATAGTAACTTTCAAAGCAATTGATTTTTTATCAGATGGTATATTATCTCCTTGATATACATCAAAAATTTTGACATTTTTAATTAATTGATTATCAACATTTGAAATAATTTCAGTTAATTCTTGTGCTTTAAAATTCTTTCCAACTATAAAAGCAAAATCTCTTTCTGATTTTTGAAAATCTGAAAATGTAATTGTTGGTTTATTTTTATTGTTTTGACTTTTATATTTAACTAAATTTTCTAAAAAAATTTCAAAGCCATAAGTATTATCAATTATTTTAGGATGAATTTCACCAAAAAAACCTAAAAGTTTTTGACCTTTTTTAGTAATTATTGAGCCAGATCTTCCTGGATGATAGTAGCTAGGAGTCTTGATATCTATAGTAGTTTCATTTTTATTAACATCTAGCTCTACTAAGGTTTGAACTATATCCTTTTTTATATCATAAATATCTAAATTATTTTCTTTTCTAATACCACAAACAACCGTTATTTGTTCTCCAGGTTTTTTCCCGTGAAAAGATGGTCCAATTTCAAACAGCGATTGATTATCAAAACCTCTGTCAATATTTTTTTTTAAAAAATAAATTAAATTTGGATAAAGAGAGCTTCTTAAAACATTTAAATCAGAACTTATAGGATTAATAATTTTAACCTCCTCATAATTTTCTATAAAACTATTATTAATCTTTTCATCAGTAAATGACCATGTTATCGTTTCTAAATATCCTTTCGAAGCAACTGATCTTTGTGCGAGATGAAAATGTCTTTGAAAAAGATCTAAGGTTGGTTTTAATCGTTTCTTTTCAGGTTGAATTGACTTAATTTTATCAAAACCTTTAATTCTAATTATCTCTTCCACTAAATCGATTTGACCATAAATGTCTGGTCTCCAGCTTGGAACTTCTACTCTAATAGCTTTGCCTTGTTGTTTAGTTTTAAATCCTAAATCTTCTAAAATTTTAATTATTTCTTTTTTTTTTATTTGTATTCCAATTGTTTTAGTTGCAAGATGTGGGTCAAATAGTATTTTTTTATTTAGTATTTTTTTTGTAGATTGAATATCTAATTTTGATACTTGACCACCACAAATTTTAGTTATCATTTCAGATGCTAACTCGAGTCCCTTAGAAATTGAATTTGGATCTATTCCTCTTTCAAATCTAAATTTTGCATCGCTGTTTAAATCTAATTTTTTTGCTGTTTTTCTTGTTATCTCTGGATCAAAATAAGCTGACTCTAATAAAATATTTTTTGTATTGAGCTCAGTTCCTGATCTTGTTCCCCCAATTATTCCTCCTAGACCTAATACACCTTTGTAATCTGATATAACACACATTCCGTCTTCTAATTTATATTTTTTGTTATCTAGAGCCTCAAAATTTTCACCTTTTTTAGAATTTCTGACAATAATTCCCTTGTTAATTTTATCCAAATCATATGCATGAAGAGGTCTATTTAAATCAAACATAACATAGTTTGTTATGTCAACTACTGCTGAGATTGGTCTTAGACCTAAAGAAACGATTCTTTTTTTTAACCATTTAGGACTCTCTTGATTTTTAATATTTTTAATAAGACAACTACCAAATATTTTGCAAGCTTGGTTTTTACTTTTTTCTATTTTTACTTTTAAATTTTGTTTACCTATTTTTTTTATTTTACTAATTTTATCGTCTTTTAACTTACCGAATCCACTTGCGGAAAGATCTCTTGCTATCCCTCTAATTCCTAGACAATCTGGTCTATTTGGAGTTATTGATAGTTCTATTACATTCTCTAAATTATTTTTAAAGTAACTTTTTCCTATTTTTTTTTTGTAAGCATGATTCAATTCAATTATTCCCTTGCTTTCATTTGATAAATTTAGTTCTGATTCTGAACAAAGCATTCCATAAGATGTTTCTCCTCTTATTTTTGTAACTTCCAATTTCATATTATTTTTAGGAATTACTGAACCTGGTGGTGCGTAAATAGTTAATAAGTTGTCTTTTGCATTTGGTCCACCACATACAACTTTTACTAATTCGTCTTTACCAATATCAACATGACATAACTTTAATCTATCAGCATTTGGATGCTTTTCTGCTTTAACTATTTTTGCAACAACAAATTCACTTAATTCATTTTTTATAGGTTCTACTTTTTCAACTTCTAGGCCTGTATGATTCAATTTTTCAATAATTTGGGCCTCTGTCCTATTTGTTTTTAAGTGATCTTTGAGCCATTCTTTTGTTAATTTCATTTGCTTAGACCTCGGTAATTTGTTGGAACATCTAGTGGATCAAACCCATAATAATTTAGCCATCTATAATCACACTCAAAAAAAGATCTTAAATCATTAATACCATATTTTAACATTGCCAATCTATCTATTCCAATACCAAAAGCAAAACCCTGATATTTATTTGGATCTACTTTTGAATTTTTTAGAACATTGGGGTGAACCATTCCACATCCTAGTATTTCTAACCACTTATCACCTTGTCCAATAACTATTTTATTATTTTCTATCCTATATCCAATATCAACCTCTGCGGAAGGTTCGGTGAATGGAAAATGACTTGGCCGAAACCTCATTTTGATTTTTTCTACTTCAAAAAATTCTTTTACGAAGTAATTTAAACATCCTTTTAAATGACCCATCGTTATATTTTTATCAATGTGAAGGCCCTCTAGCTGATGAAACATTGGTGTATGTGTCTGATCACTATCACTTCTATACGTTCTACCCGGTGCTATAATTTTAAAAGGTGGTTTTCCATTTAACATTGTTCTAACTTGAACTGGTGAAGTATGAGTTCTTAGCAATGTTTTCATATTTTCTTCTATATAAAAAGTATCATGCATATCTTTTGCGGGATGATTTTCAGGCGTATTAAGTGCAGTAAAATTATAATATTCGCTTTCTATGTCAGGTCCTTCTTCAACACTAAAACCAATTTCTGAGAATATAGATGAAATCTCATCTATCACTTGTGAGACTGGATGTATTTTACCAATTTTAAAATCTTTTTCAGGAAGAGTGACATCGTCTTTTTCATTTTTGACTCTCTCTTCTATTTCAGAATCTAACAACTTAAGAGCTTTGTCGTTAAATAAATTTGTAAGCTCCTGTTTAGCACTATTTATTTTTGAAGCTATTTTTTTTCTTTCATCAGGAGACAAGGATCCTAATTTTTTAAATTCAGAATTTATCAAACCATTTTTGCCAAATATTTCAGCTCTTATAAGATCTACTTCTTTTGAAGTTTGAGCAGTGATAAGCTTATTTTTTAATAGATCTTTTAATTTTTCAAAATCTGACATTTTTACAGATTATTTCTTAACTTGAGAAAAACAATAGTGAAGATTAATTAAGTGCTGCTTGGGCTTTTTTAACAATAATTTTAAAGGCTTCTGGATTGTCGTAGGCTATTTCGGCTAGAATTTTTCTGTCTAATTTAATACCTGATTTGCTTAGTCCATTAATAAACTTTGAATACGTTAATCCCTCAGATCTTACCCCTGCATTTATTCTTTGTATCCATAAAGATTTAAATTCCCTCTTTTTATTTCTTCTATCTCTGTAAGCATATTGCATAGCTTTTTCCATAGCTTGTCTTGCAACTCTTATTGTATTTTTTCTTCTTCCCCACTGGCCTTTAACAGCCTTAAATACTTTTTTGTGTTTTGCTTTACTTGTGACTCCTCTTTTAACTCTTGCCATTTTATCCCCTTAAGCTGTAAGGCATATAAGATTTTACTATTTTACTATCTTGTTTCGACATTACCGTAGTGCCTCTTTGTTTTCTAATTTGTGAATTTGTTCTTTTAATCATTCCATGTCTCTTACCAGCTTGAGGCATAATAACTTTTCCTCTGGCTGAAATTTTAAATCTTTTTTTAGCTGAACTTTTAGTTTTTAATTTTGGCATAATTGCATGGGTTTATACAAATATTAATATTATTTTACAACAAAATATTATGACCTATATAGGCTGTATTACCATAATCATTTGTTTACCATCAAACTTTGGTTGAAGTTCAACGCGTCCGAGTTCATTCATATCTTTTTTAATTCTATCCATTAATTCATTGCCAAGGTGGGAGTGCTGCAATTCTCTTCCTTTAAATTTGATAGTAAATTTTACTTTATCACCTTTTGTGAGAAATTTTTGAGCATTTTTTATTTTAAAATTATAGTCATGTACCTCGGTTACAGGTCTGAGCTTAATCTCTTTAAGTTCAATCTTTTTCTGTTTTTTTTTTGCTTTATTTGCTTTTTTTTGTTGGTCATACTTAAACTTACCCATGTCCATTATTTTACAAACGGGTGGTTTAGCATTAGGAGCTATCTCTATAAGATCTAATCCTTGTTCGTTTGCTTTTGAAATTGCTTCATTTAAATTTAGAGTTCCAAGATTTTCACCATCATTTGTAATAACTTGAACCTCAGGAGATGTGATTTTATAGTTCGATCTCGGTCCCTTAGGTTTAGTTCTTCTTTGGAAATAGTTTTGTTTGAAATCTGGCACTTAATTTAATGGGGCTTTATTTAAAGCAGAATATTTTTTTAAGAATAATTTTAAATCCATATTTTCTTGTTTATTAGAATCCAATCTTCTAATTGTTACAGAGTTAGTGTCAACTTCTTTTTTTCCACAAATTAGCAGAATTGGTATTTTTGATAAGGAATGTTCCCTTATTTTGTAATTTAGATTATGATTTTTTAAATCAACCTCAGAACTTATACCAACTTTTCTAATTTCTTTTTGAACTTTTTTAGCATAGTCATCAAAATCATTAGAAACTGGAATTACTACTGTCTGTAAAGGCGAAATCCAGAATGGAAGTTTCCCAGCATAATTTTCAATCAATATTCCAATAAATCTTTCAAGAGATCCAAATAAAGCTCTGTGCAACATCACTGGCACTTTTTTTGATCCATCTTTATCAACAAATGATGCACCAAGACGGCTAGGCAAGTTTAAATCTACTTGCAATGTTCCACATTGCCAGTCTCTTCCGATTGCATCTCTAAGTACAAATTCTATCTTTGGACCATAAAAGGCACCCTCTCCCTTATTAATACTATATTCAAGTTTAGATGCTTTAATTGCTTCCAGTAAGGCTTTTTCTGATTTGTCCCAGACTTCGTCATCTCCTACTCTTATGTTTGGTCTATCAGAATATTTTAATATTACATTCTCAAAGCCTAGGTCTTTATAAATTTCTAAAATTAAATTTGTTACACTTAAACATTCTTGCGTAATCTGATCTTCGGTACAAAAAATATGTGCATCATCTTGTGTGAATGCTCTTACTCTTAATAATCCATGTAAAGCACCTGATGGTTCATATCTATGTACTTTTCCGAACTCTGACATTTTAAGAGGTAAATCTCTATAACTTTTTAATCCTTGATTAAAAACTTGAACGCAACCAGGGCAATTCATCGGTTTAATTGCAAAAATCTTTTCGTCTGGGGTTGTTGATGTGTACATGTTTGCGCCAAATTTTTCCCAATGACCAGATTTTTCCCATAATGATCTATCTAATATTTCTGGGGTATTTATCTCATCATAACCAGCTTGGTCTTGCTTAGCTCTCATATAATTTATTAGCTTTTGAAAAAGATTCCATCCTTTTTGATGCCAAAAAACAGATCCTGGACTTTCTTCTCTAAAGTGAAAAAGATCCATTTCCTTACCCAGTTTTCTATGATCTCTTTTTTCTGCCTCTTCAATTCTATTTAAATAATCATCAAGTTCTTTTTGAGATGGCCATGATGTTCCATAAATTCTTTGTAACATTTCATTATTGGAATCTCCTCTCCAATATGCTCCTGCTACTTTCATTAATTTAAAATATTTTCCAATTTTTCCAGTTGATAATAAGTGTGGACCTCTACATAAATCATACCATTCTCCATGATAGTAAACAGAAACCTCTTGATCTTTTGGAACACTATCAACAAGTTCAACTTTATAATTTTCTCCTATTTTGTGATAATGGTCTTTAGCTTTTTTTCTTTCCCAAACTTCTCTTCTTGTTATTTCGTCTCGTTCTACAATTTCTTTCATTTTTTTTTCTATCTTAATTAAATCATCAGGAGTAAACGGTTCTTTTCTTGAAAAGTCATAATAAAAACCATCTTTTATGGCTGGGCCAATAGCAAGTTTTGTATCAGGAAATAATTTTTGAACAGCCATTGCCATTATATGTGTTGCGTCATGTCTCATCGCATCTAAACCTTCTTGGTCTTTTGAAGTGATAATTTTTACTTTGCTATCTTTATTTATTTCGAAAAATAAATCTTTTAATTCTCCATCAACTTCCATAATTAATGCTTTTTTAGCTAATGATTTACTTATTTTTTCAGCAATTTTTAATCCAGTAACTTTCTTTTCAAAAGTTAGAATATTTCCATCTGGTAATTTTATATTTGGCATTAGTTAAATAATTTTTTGTACTCTGAATAAGTAGAAAAGCACATTTTTTCAACATTAAATTTCATAATTACATTTTTTCGTGCTTCTGCACCTATACCATTTAAAGTTACATCACTTAAATTTAATATTTCTGCAATTTTTTCACTTAATTTATTCGCATTTCCAGCTTCAAACAAAAAACCAGTTTTTTCGTTAATTATTGTTTCTTTGGACCCACCAATGTTACTGGCAATTATAGGTTTTTCCATCGATTGCGCTTCAACAGAAACTCTTCCAAATGATTCTGGTTCTATAGAAGCTGAAATCACAACATCTGAGATTTCATAAGCTATTGGCATCAATTTAATATTTTCAACAAATATGATGTCTTGAATTAATCTATATTGATCTACTAGTCTAAGTAATTTTTTTTTATAAATTTTTCTACCTTGGTCACTTCCAAGAATTACTACGATAAATTCTTTATCAGGAAAATTTTTTTTAAATTTACTAATAGCGTCTAAAAACATTTCATGACCTTTCCAATATGTAAGTCTTCCGGGAAAAAGAATAATTTTTTTTTTGTCATTAATTTTCCATTTTTTTTTTAATAATGTTTTATCTGCTTCTTTAATTTTTTTAGGATCAAAATATTCTGTATTTATGCCCCTAAATATAACTAATAATTTTTTTTCTTTAGTAATGTAATCTGAATAATTGTCTTTAATATGTGAAAAAATAAAATTTGATCCTGCGATAATTAAATCAGACCTTACCATAACTGAATTATAAATTTTTTTAATTGAAGATTGAAAATTATATGTTCCGTGAAAAGTTGTCACAAATTTTCTTCTTGTAATTTTAGTAGCTATCAAACACGACCAAGCAGGGGCTCTACTACGAGCGTGAACAATATCTATGTTAAATATTAATATAATTAAAATTAAAAAGATTGCGTTTAATAAAATCATTATTGGATTTTTAAGATGAACAGGAAATCTAATTAGTTTTACTTTTTTTTTGTTTATATACTTAGTTAGTTCTCCTCCGCTGGTAAGAATATATGATGAACAATTGTTTTCGTATAAGTAATGTGCGAAATCAAAACACCCCGTTTCAGCGCCTCCATTTCCTAGTTTCGGAATAACTTGCAAAACTTTTAATTTTGTTGGCATTTTTTATTATTTATATTATCACAATATTTAACTTTATTTTATGAGTAAATTTAAATTTATAAAAATTACTAAGAAAAAAAAAATAAGATATTTATCTGTAAATACACATTCTAAGTTTTTTGTTGTTTTCCTGCATGGGTTCATGTCTGATTTAGAGGGTTCAAAACCTAGAGCTTTTATGAAATTTTGTGTAAAAAAAAAGATAGGATTTTTAGGAGTGGAATACTCTGGTCATGGAAAATCTTCAGGTGAATTCACGAAAGAAAATATTACAAGTTGGACCAAAGACTCAAAATTTGTAATTAAAAGAATTATAAAAAAAAAAAATTTTGTATTAGTTGGATCAAGTATGGGTTCATGGATTTCTCTTAATTTATTTAAATATTTCAATAAACAAATTAAAGGATTTCTAGGAATAGGTTCAGCTCCTGAATTTTTAGAAAAGCTAATGTGGAATAAATTTACTAAAAAAATTAAAAAGGAATTAAAAACAAAAAAACTTTACCATTTAAAACATGGTAATTATGTTTATCCAATTTCTTATCAACTAATTAGAGATGGAAAAAGAAATAAAGTACTCAAAAAAAAAATCAGTTCTCGAATTTATATAACAATGATTCATGGTAAAAAAGATGAAGTAGTACCAGTATTTTTTTCAAGAAAAATTTTAAAACTTTTTAAAAATGCAAGAAGAAAATTAGTATTGATTACAAATGGAGATCACAGCTTGTCCACAAATTTAAATCTAAAAAAAATAATTAAAGAATTAAATTTAATTACTAAAAATATTTAGCTTGCGATATCTACTTCTCTTCTATTAGAAATTGGATTTTCTAATTTATTAAGCATTTCTTTTGGACAAACTTGATAAAAGTAACTCAATTCATTTTCAAAATTCTTTAAAATAATTTTTGATTTTTTTGAATTAGTTTCTTCATAATGTCTTGCTATCATTTTTTTTAAATAATTTTTCCAGTATTCCATTTCTAATCTTTGCCATACAACTGTCTCCGGATTAACTCTTTTTTCAAATTCATCATATTTATCATATATAAACGCCATACCTCCTGTCATGCCTGCTGCAAAATTATCTCCTACCTCCCCAAGGATTGCAATACTACCACCTGTCATGTACTCACATCCATTGGAATCACAACCTTCAACCACTGCTGTAGCTCCAGAATTTCTAACTGCAAATCTTTCACCTGCTTGACCTGATGCAAAAAGAAAGCCGGATGTCGCCCCGTATAAAACTGTATTCCCTATAATTGTGTTTTCATCTGAGATCAGATTACTATCATCTTGTAATTTTATAGAAATAGTTGCACCAGAAAGTCCTTTTCCAACATAATCATTTGCATCACCTTTTAAATTTAATTTAAGTCCCTTAATTCCAAATGCACCAAAAGATTGGCCGGCTGATCCACTAAAATTTAATGAAACAAAATTTTGTTCAAGTTGATTATCACCAAATTTTTTATACAAATGATAAGATATTCTAGTACCTACAGCTCTATCAGTATTTTTAATTTCATAAATTTTATGATTTTTTTTATTGTTACTAATATTATTTTCTATCTCAGGCCAAATTTTTTGATCCAAAGTATCTGGAACACTATTTATAAATGGTTTTTCACAGTATTTTTTATTTTTACCAGGATCTGCTTGAACAAATAAAGGGTTTAGATCTAGATCGTCTAGATTAGGTGATCCTTTACTTACTTGTTTCAACAAATCTGTTCTTCCAATTATTTCATTTAAATTTTTAAATCCTAAATCTGCTAGTATCTCTCTTACCTCTTGAGCAATAAATGTAAATAAATTAACAACTTTATCAGGTGTCCCACTAAATTTCTCTCTCAGTTTTTCGTCTTGTGTACATACTCCTACAGGACATGTATTAGAATGACATTGTCTAACCATAATACATCCCATAGCTACCAGTGCAGTTGTTGCAACTCCATATTCTTCTGCTCCCATCATTGCAGCAATAACTATATCTCTTCCAGTTTTAATTCCTCCATCAGTCCTTAGAGTAACGTTATGTCTTAAGTTATTTAATGTTAAAACTTGATTAGCTTCTGTTAAACCCATCTCCCAAGGTATTCCAACGTACTTAACACTGGTTTGTGGAGTAGCTCCAGTTCCACCACAATGGCCAGAAATTAAAATTATATCTGCTTTTGCTTTAGCAACTCCAGCAGCTATTGTTCCAATTCCTGAAGAAGCAACTAATTTTACACCAACTCTTGCATTTGGATTTATTTGTTTTAAATCATAAATTAATTGTGCCAGATCTTCTATTGAATAAATATCATGATGAGGTGGGGGAGAAATCAACGTAACTCCAGGGGTTGAATGCCTTAGTTTTGCAATTTCTTTTGTAACTTTAAAACCAGGAAGTTGTCCACCTTCTCCAGGTTTTGCACCTTGGGCTATTTTTATTTCTATTTCATTACAGTTATTTAAATAGTCAATAGTCACTCCAAACCTTGCTGATGCTATCTGTTTTACTCTTGAATTAGCTGTGTCCCCATTTGGCATTTTTTTAAATCGATCTACGCTCTCTCCACCTTCTCCACTGCAAGATGCACCTTTAATTCTATTCATTCCAATAGCTAAGGTTTCATGTGCTTCTTTGGATAACGCTCCATGAGACATACTTCCGCTTCCAAATCTCTTTAAAATATTTTCGACTGGCTCTACATCGTTTATTGGGATTGGATTTTTTTTTTTAAAATCAATTAGGTCTCTTAGACTTATTGGAGGAAGTTCATAAATTCCTTTTGTATATTTTTTGTAAATTTCATATGATTTATTTGAAACTGCACTTTGTAATAAATGAATTAATTTTCCTTGGTATTGGTGCGTTTCTCCATTATTTCTGTAACGATATATTCCACCTATAGGTAAAATATTCGAATTAGTTTTAAATGCCTCTGAATGAATATTTTTGATTTTTTTTTCAATTCCTATAAATCCAATACCTGAAATTTTTGAATTAACACCTGGAAAAAAATTATTTACAATTGTCCTGCTTAGACCAACTGTTTCAAAATTACATCCACCTCTATAAGAACTTATGACTGATATGCCCATTTTTGACATTATTTTTAACAGTCCTAAATTTACTGATTTAATATATCTATTTACGCACTCATCAAAACTATAATTACCAAATAGTTTTTTTTGGTGTCTTTGATATATACTATCAAAAGCTATGTGGGGATTAACTGTAGTAGCTCCAACTCCAATCATAGTTGCAAAAGAATGGGTATCCAAGCATTCACCTGATTGAACATTAATTGAAACATAGCCTCTAAGTCCAAGATTAATTAAATTTGTATTAACGGCTCCAATACACAAAAGCATAGGAATTGGGCATTTAATTTCAGAAGTATTTTTGTCAGATAATACTAATTGGGTTACTCCTTCTCTTGCAGCAATTTCAGCATCTTTTTTTATTTTATCTATTGCCTCCTCTAAACTTTTATTTTTATCAAATGTACAATCTATAAGTTTATAATTTTTTCCAAAATAGTTAATGAATTTTTCAAATTGTGAGTTTGATAAAATAGGACTGTCCAAAACATAAATATTTTCTTGGGTTAAATTAGTAAAATCTAATATATTACCCAAATTACCAAACCTAGTTTTTAAACTCATTACTTTATTTTCTCTCAAAGAATCTATTGGAGGATTTGTTACCTGACTAAAGTTTTGTCGAAAAAAATGATATAATGGTCTATATTTATCTGAGAGAACAGCTAGTGGAGTATCATCTCCCATTGAGCCTGTTGCTTCTTTAGCATCTTCTACCATCGGATGTAGAATCAACTCTAAGTCTTCCAGAGTATATCCGTTTATATGTTGTCTTTTTTTAAGTTCTAAACCTTCATAATTATTTTTTTCTTTTATAATTAAAAATTTTTTATCTAAATTAACAATTTGATTATTAAAATGTTTATACTCTTTCGCTAAATGGTTTTTAATTTCATTATTTTTATAAACTTTTCCTTTTTCAATTTTAATACCTAAAATCTCTCCAGGTCCCAATCTACCTTTTGTCACTATTTTTTTTTCATTTAAATCAATCATTCCTGTTTCTGATCCTGCAAATAAAAGTTTGTCGCTTGTTATTGTATATCTTAACGGTCTAAGTCCATTTCTATCAGTTGCTACAATAACCCATTCGTTATCAGTTCCTGCTATTGCTGCAGGTCCATCCCAAGGCTCCATTGTGCTATTTAGAAAATTAAATAATTGAAGATGATCTTTTGGTAAAATTTTATTTTTTTTTGACCAAGCATCTGGGATTAGCATTAATTTTGCCAAAGGTGCAGAATGTCCAGACATATTTAATAACTCAAATACATTATCTAAAGAAGCAGAATCTGAATTTCCATTTGGAATAACTGGTTTTAAATTTTCCATATCTTCAAATAAAGAATTAAACATTTCCTGTTCATGAACTTTCATCCAATTTATATTTCCTTTAAGAGTATTTATTTCTCCATTATGAGCAATTGCTCTAAATGGTTGAGCTAAATCCCAGCTTGGAGCTGTGTTTGTAGAGAATCTTTGATGAAAAATAGCATATCTAGAAACAAATCTTTTATCCTGCAAATCTAAATAAAAATCAGACAAGGCCTCAGCTAAAAACATTCCTTTATAAATTATTGATTTAGAACTAAATGAACAAATATAAAAATTATTTAATTGTTTTTTAATACACTCATTTTCAATTTTTCTTCTTATCTCATATAAATTTCTTTCTAATTTTTTACCTGTTATAGAATTATCATTATTAGTAAAAAGTACTTGAGCAATTTCTGGTCTAGTCAGCTCTGCTTTTTCTCCAAGCACTGATGGATTTACTGGGACTTGTCTCCATCCATAAATCTTGTAATTACTTTTAGTTAATTCACTTTCTACAATAATTCTGCATGATTCCTGCGCTAAATAATCATTTCTTGGAAGAAAAATCATACCTATGCAGACTTCTGATCCTTCGTGTTTATGTCCTCGTGATTCAATTTTTTCTATAAAAAACTCAGAAGATATTTCAACATGAATTCCAGCTCCATCACCTGTTTTTCCGTCAGCATCAATTGCTCCTCTGTGCCAAACCGCTTTTAGAGCTTTAATTCCATATTCAACAACTTGTCTAGTTTTTTTCCCATCTGTAGATGCTACTAAACCCACACCACATGCATCATGTTCCATATCTTTAGAATAAACATGATTTTTTTTTAATATGTCTAAATTTTTTTTTCTAATATCCATTAAGCAACTCTTTTTTTTCTATTTGAGTTTATGTAATTAATGATTGATTCTGAAACATCTCTTCCATCTTTAATTGCCCATACTACTAGGGATGCGCCTCTAATTATATCTCCAGCTGCAAAGACACCTTCCAATGAAGTTTCCATTGTATCAAAATCTACTTTTAAAGTGCCCCATTTTGTAATTTGTAATTTTTCTTCATTAAATAAATTTGGAAGATTTTCAGGATCAAATCCTAGAGCTTTTATAATTAAGTCTGCTTTAATATTAAAACTAGAATTTTCTAGAATAACAGGTTTTTTTCTTCCACTCTCATCGGGTTCTTTTAATTCTATTCGATCAACATCTAGGCTTTCAACTTTATTTTTTCCAATAAATTTATTTGGGGTAGTTAGCCATATAAATTCAACACCTTCTTCCTCAGCATTTAAAACTTCTCTGGCTGAACCAGGCATATTCTCTCTATCTCTTCTATATAAACATTTTACTGATTTTGCATTTTGTCTTACAGCTGTTCTAACACAATCCATGGCAGTATCTCCTCCACCAATTACAACTACATCTTTACCACTGGCATTAAGTGTTCCGTTATCAAATAACTCTACATCATCTCCTAATCCTTTTTTATTAGATGCGGTAAGAAATTCCATAGCTGGAAAAATATTATTTAAATCACTTCCTGCTAACTCAACTTCTCTAGGTTTATATACTCCAGTAGAAATCAAGATTGCTGTATGTTTTTGTCTTAAATCTTTTAACGTAGCATCCCTACCTACTTCAAAATTATTTATAAAATTTATTCCACTTTCTTTTAATAAATTTGTTCTCCGCTCAACTACAAATTTTTCTAGTTTAAAATTAGGAATACCATAAATTAGCAAACCCCCATTTCTGTCATATCGATCATATACAGTAATTTGAAATCCTTGTTTTCTCAATTCCTCTGCGCATGCTAAGCCTGCTGGGCCTGCACCTATTATCCCGATACTTTCTTTCCTTTCACTTAGAATTTTAATTGGTTTTACCCATCCATTAGTCCAGGCATTTTCTGTTATAAATTTTTCTATAGATCCAATTGTTACTGTACCGTGGCCTGACTTTTCGATAACACAATTCCCTTCACACAATCTATCTTGAGGGCATATTCGTCCACATACCTCAGGCATATTATTTGTACTTTGAGATAGTTCATAAGCTTCTTGCAACCTACCTTCGGCGGTAAGTTTTAACCAATCAGGGATATTATTGCTTAAAGGGCAATGAACTTGACAAAATGGAACGCCACATTGGGAACACCTGCTTGATTGTTCTCTTGCTTTTTCATTTATAAATTCTTTGTAAATCTCATCAAAATCCTCTTTTCTTTTTTTTGTATCCCTTTTAGTAGGGCTTTCTTGATCTATTTTTACAAATTTCAACATATTATCTGACATAATTGAATTGATATATATCAATAAAAACGTGACTTAAAGCATAATTGGGTCATATACATTGACCTAATATTTATTTTTTTCTATATTTTAAAGCCTTTTTTACATTTTTGCATACCTACTATGTTTTCAAGTAATTGCTTTATTTTCAATATATTTAGTTTACGAACAAACTACCTATATGATTACTTATTACCTAGAGGTGTTAATTTTGTCTCTTGTACAGGGTTTTTTTGAGTTCATTCCTGTAAGTTCTTCTGCACATTTAATTATTATTTCAAAAATAAGTGAATTTAACATGAGGTCGATAGAAATTGATATAAGTTTACATTTAGGATCTCTCATAGCAATTATATTTTATTTTAGAAAAGATTTTGTAAATATATTAAATAATAAAAATTTAATATATTTAATTATCTTTGGGTCTATTCCTTTAGCGTTGGTTGGATATTTTTTATATACTACTAACTTAATTGAATATTTCAGAGAAATAAAAATAATTGCTTGGACAACTCTAATATTTGGAATTTTGTTATATATTTCAGATAAATTTAAAGTTGAAAACTATATTGAAAAACATCTCACAATAAAAAATATTTTATTAATTGGATTTTTGCAAATACTTGCTTTAATACCGGGTGTTAGTAGATCGGGAATAGTAATATCAGCTGGAAGATTTCTTAATTTTAGCAGAGTAGACTCGGCTAAGATTTCATTTTATTTATCTATACCAGCATTAATAGGTGCAAGTGTTTTAGGATTAAACGATATTTTTGAAAAAGAATTTGAATTCACTTATTCAATTCTTATTTCAATATTTTTATCATTTGTATTTTCATATTTAACTATAAAATATTTTTTAATTTACTTAAAGAATTTTTCACTTAATATATTTGTTTACTATAGAATTTTTTTAGCTTTAGTTCTTTTTATAATTATTTATAACTAACTTTTTTCGTTAAAGGTACTAATTGGGAAATTAAAACTCCTATTAAAATAAAAAAACAACCAAGAATATTATTCATATTTAATATCTGACTCAAAATTATCCATGCAGCTACAGTTGCAAAAACTCCTTCTAATGAAAAAATTATAGCTGATGGAGCAGGCGAAATATTTTTTTGTGCATATATTTGAAGAACAAAAGCAATTCCTCCAGATAAAATTCCAGCATAAAGAATTTGTATTTTTTGACTTAAAATATTTGTCAAAATAAATTCCTCATATATAATAGCTAAAATTAAAGAACAAAAAGAAACGACTATTGTTTGCACTAATCCAATTGTTATTGGTGCATCAAATTCTTTAATGATTTTTCCTACAAAAATTATATGCAAACTCCAAAATAAAGCACCAATGATCACTAATGTATCGCCAATTCTAACTGTTGCATCTTGAAAATTTGTTAACAAATATCCTCCTAAAACACATAATATTACTGACGGCCATACACTCCAGTGAATATCTTTTTTAAACATAAAAAAAACAATAATCGGAACCATAGGTACATAAAAAATTGTAAAAAAAGCTGCATTTGCAACATCAGTATAAAGTAGGGCAACTTGTTGAAAAACAGATCCAAGAAATAAAAAAATTCCAATCAAAATTGAATAAAAAAAAAATCTAGATTTATTTTTTGAAATTTCATTAATTGATTTTTTTCTTTCAATTAAAAAATAAAAAGGAATTAATGCCAAGAATCCAACAAAAAATCTAACTCCATTAAAAACATATGGTCCAATAAATTCCATTCCCGTTTCTTGGGCTATAAATGTAGTTCCCCAAATTAAAGTACAAAGTAGTGCACTGAAAATTGAGGTTATTTTTGACATTTTTTATATAGCTAATTTGTAAGCAAAATTTTTACCAAGATTTTCCTTTAATTCATTACAAAATCTAGCTGCTTCTGCTCCATCAATAATTCTATGATCATATGAAAGAGAAATTGGTAAAATTGTACGAACTTGAAAGTCATTTTTTAAATAAATTTGTTTTTTTGACGATTTACTAATTCCTAAAATTGCCACTTCCGGATAATTTATTATTGGTGTAAAAAAAGAACCTCCAATTCCACCTAAACTTGATACTGTTATTGAGCCTCCATAAAACTCTTTTTTATCAATTTTTAAATTTTTACACTTATCACTTACTTCTAGTATCTCACTACTTAAATCTTTGATATTTTTTTCATTCGCATTTCTAATTTTTGGAACCATAAGACCATGACGAGTATCTACTGCAATTCCAATATGAAAATATTTTTTTAAAGTTATTTTTCCACTTTGAATATCATCAATTGATGAATTAAAGGATGGAAATTTTTTTAATGCATTAACTAAAGCTTTAATAATAAAAACTAAAGGTGTAATTTTGATGTTTTGACCTGTGAAATTATCTTTTAATTTAATTCTAAATTCTTCCATCTCTGTAATATCTATTTCATCATGGTGAGTAACATGTGGAATTTGACTCCAAGATTTACTTAAAAAAGAGGCTGCTATTTTTTTTACTCTAGGAATGTCTTCAATTTCTACTTCTCCAAAATCAGAGTGTTTAAATTTATTTTCACTTTTAAATTCTTTCTTTTCTATACTTTTGTTTTCATTTTCGTGTTTTAGCTCATTATAAATATAATTTTTTATATCTTTTTCACTTATTCGTCCTTGTCTTTCAGTCCCTTTAATTTTACTTATATCTGCTCCAAGCTCTCTTGCAAACTTTCTGACTAATGGAGTTGTGTATATTTTTTTATCATTAGACATAAATTATTTATAGTTTAGTTGGAATTGGTTTTTCTGGATCAATGCCATATTTTTTTATTGCATCTTTAGCATGCTTAGATGGGATTAGCTGTTCTTTAGCTAAAATACTTAATGAGTAAGCAACAATATGTTTTTTATCTACTTCAAAAAAATTTCTTAATTTTTTTCTAGTATCGCTTCTTCCATATCCATCTGTACCAAGAGAATAAAAATTTTTTTCTACAAATGGTCTAATTTGATCTGAATTAAGTCTTATATAATCTGATGCAGCGAGAATTGGACCTTCTGTTTTTGAAAGACATTTTTCAACAAAATTTTTTTTAGGTTTTTCATGTGGATGTAAGAGGTTATATCTTTCTATTTCTATAGCATTTTTTCTTAACTCACTATAACTTGTTACACTCCATACGTTACTATCTATTTTAAAATCCTTTTGTAATATTTCAGCTGCTTCGATCATTTCTCTTAAAATAGCCCCAGACCCAAGTAATTGAATACAAGTTTTCTTATGAGCTTTAAATTCTTTTAATAAGTAAATGCCTTTTAATATTCCTTCTTCAATAGATTTATCCTTTGGCATAGCAGGATGGGTATAATTTTCATTCATTGTAGTTATATAGTAAAAAATATTTTCTTGTTTTTCATACATTCTATTTAATCCTTCTCTGAAAATAGTAGCTAACTCATATCCAAAAGTTGGATCATATGATTTACAGTTAGGAATTACAGAAGAAAGTATATGACTATGACCATCTCCATGTTGCAAACCTTCTCCTGCCAATGTTGTTCTTCCTGAAGTAGCACCAATTAAAAAACCTCTCGTTTGATTATCTCCTGCTGCCCAAGCAAAATCTCCTACTCTTTGAAATCCAAACATTGAATAAAACAAATATATAGGAATCATGGAAATATCATGATTTGAATAAGATGTTCCTGCTGCAATCCAAGAAGACATTGCACCAGCTTCGGTGATACCCTCTTCAAGAACTTGTCCTTTAATATCTTCTCTGTAAGAACTTAATTGTTCT
This sequence comes from uncultured Pelagibacteraceae bacterium, assembly GCA_902551455.1. GTDB lineage: Bacteria > Pseudomonadota > Alphaproteobacteria > Pelagibacterales > Pelagibacteraceae > Pelagibacter. The sequence goes on from CACDDC010000001.1 coordinate 102,578, forward strand.
GAGTCTACTGGTTCATATTTTTGCCCCTCATGAGCATAAATTCCTATTTTTTGAAAAAACCCTTCCATTCCAAATGTTCTAGCTTCATCTGGTATGATAGGAACTAATCTTGGAGCTACATTCTTATCTCTTAGTAAGCTTGTTAACATCCTAACCAAAATCATTGTAGTTGACATTTCTTTTTCACCAGTTGACTTTTTCATATTGCTAAAAATATCTGAGTGAGGAGTTTTAATAGCTTTTGCAAAAGACGATCTTTCTGGCAAATTACCTCCTAATTTTAATCTACATTCTTTTAAATATTTTATTTCTGGAGAATTTTCAGATGGTTTGTAATACTCAATGTTTTTTACCTGTTTATCTGTTAATGGCACATCAAATCTATCTCGATAGTAAAGTAAATCATTTTCATCTAATTTTTTTTGCTGATGAGTTATATTTATACTTTCTCCTGATTTTCCCATACCATAGCCTTTAATTGTTTTTGCTAAAATGACTGTGGGAGTTCCTACATTTTGCATTGCTGAATGATATGCTGCATAAACCTTATGAGGGTCATGACCACCTCTATTAAGTTTCCAAATATCTTTATCGGTCATTTGTGATACTAAATCTAATAATTCAGGATATTTACCAAAAAATTTATTTCTTACATATGCACCACCCTTAGCTTTAAATGCTTGATATTCTCCATCTAATGCTTCTCCCATTCTTTTTATCAATAAACCTGATTTATCTTTTGCTAATAAAGGGTCCCAATAGGAACCCCATATAACTTTTATAACATTCCATCCGGCTCCTCTAAATATTCCTTCAAGCTCTTGTATTATTTTTCCATTACCTCTCACAGGTCCATCGAGTCTCTGGAGATTGCAATTTATTACAAAAATTAAATTATCTAATTTTTCTCTTGCAGCTAATCCAATGGCACCCAATGACTCAGGTTCATCGGTTTCACCATCTCCCAAAAAACACCAGATTTTTCTTTTTTCATCTTTTAGTAATCCTCTGTTAATCAAATATTTATTAAATCTAGCTTGGTATATTGACATTATAGGTCCAAGACCCATTGAGACTGTTGGAAACTGCCAAAATTTTGGCATTAGCCATGGGTGAGGATAAGATGAAAGTCCACCTGGTTTCACTTCTTGTCTAAATTTATCTAACTCCTCTTTACTAATTCTTCCTTCTAAAAAAGCTCTAGCATACATTCCTGGGGCACTATGGCCCTGGAAATAAATTAGATCTCCTCCAAACTTATTATTTTTTGCTCTCCAAAAATGATTCATTCCTACATCATAAAGTGTGGCTGCAGAAGCAAATGTTCCTATATGTCCACCTAATTCTGGATTTTTTTTATTTGCTCTAACTACCATTGCAGCAGCATTCCATCTAATTAATGAGCGAATTTTTCTTTCCAAATTTTGATCTCCAGGAGATTTTTTTTCCTCTTCGGGTGATATTGTATTTATATAAGGAGTGTTCCTTGAAAGAACTAAGTCAGATCCTTGTTTATATGAATGTTCTATTAATTGTTTAATTATATATTGAGCCCTATGTTTTCCATCTTTTTCTAAAACAGCTGATAACGAGTCCATCCACTCCTTGGTTTCTGTTGGGTCAATATCTTTACCATTTTTTACTTCTATTCTTTTTTCTGGAACTTTATTTTCTTTTTTTTTACTTATTTCTTTTTCTGGGCCTTCTTTAAGAATTAAAGTTTCTTCAGCTTCCTTTATAATTTTTTCTGTATCTAGAGGTAATTTTTCAGCAGTAATGTTTTCTTTCTCTTTTTGATTGATACTTGATAAAGTTATTAACAAATCACCTTTGGAGACTTTATCACCTATCTTGACATTAACATTTTCAACTTTCCCTTCATACGTTGAAGGAACTTCCACAGATGATTTATCACTTTCCAGTGTAACTATAGGATCATTTTTTTTAATATTATCGCCAGCTTTAACTAACACCTCAATTATTTCAACATTCTCAAAATCACCAATATCGGGAACTAATAATTTTTCAGCCATAATTTAATTTGATTGTTGATACATTTTAAACATATTTATATCCTTTTTTTGTCATCCTTAAATGAGTAAATATAGACATGTTAACAAATTTTTTAATTAAAATTAAAGTTTTTAATAATAAACAAAACTTAGACGCTAAATTTTGGATACAAAGAGTTTTGTTAAAGAAAAAGTATAAATTAGTTTAATTTTTTAAACATTCATCTATATTAAATGTTATGGGCTGCTAGCTCAATTGGATAGAGCGCAGAGCTACGGACTCTGAGGCTGAGGGTTCAAGTCCTTCGCGGCCCACCATGAAAGGGGAAATGAAAGTTTCTTTACAAAAATCAGTAATTTATTTTTTTTTATTAGTTATAGTTGTATTATTAATAATCACTTTATTAATTTAAATGAATAATAAATTTCAACAAATCAGTCTTAAACCAGGTTTCATGAAACATAATGGTGGTTTATTGTTTCGTAAAATTTCAAATAAAAATTATGAATTTAAAACTAAAATAAATAAAAAGCATTTAAATAGAGCTGGTATAACACATGGAGGTTACATTGCTGCAATCATAGATGCAGGTGCAGGAACAGCAGCACATAGAATTACAAATAATAAAATATGTGTAACAATTTCATTAGATATAAAATTTATAGACTCAACTAAATTAGGTGATGAAATCATAGGAAAAGTTAATATACAAAAAATGACTAAGTCTTTAGTTTTTTTAATTTGTAAACTCAAAAGTAACAAAAAAATTATTGCTACAGCTTCAGGGATTTGGAAAAAAACGAATAAAGAATTTGTTTAATTTGGTTTTCTTTTGAAATTTAGATAACCAAAAATTGCAAATAGAATAAGAGCTATTGGGTATACATAATTTTTGCTTGGCCTATCCAAATTTTCTATTTTAAACTCAGTAATTAAATCATCCATTTCAAATCCAGATTTTTTTGCTAAACCATTCCATTTTAAATTATCAACAATAACTTTATTGTCTTTATTTATTAAAGTTAATCCATATTGTTCTAAATTAAATTTTTGGCCGAATGAATTTTTATTAATTACAAATAATTTATACCTTTCTCCATATTCACTAAAACGAGTAACTTTTATATGTACATCTTTATGTTTTTCTAAATTAATTAAGTGAATTTTATTTAAATCTTTATATTCAAATTTAGGGTAAAATTTATTTAAAATAAATTCTGGAGACAAAAAAGAAATTGAGACAACTAAGAAAATAATAATTTCATACCATCTAAGTTTATCAAAAAACCATCTTTGTGTAGCTGAAGTAAAAATCAATATTCCTGTAAGTGATGTTACGATTACTAATAAAGCATGCCAAATATTTTCAACTCCTATTAATAAAAGTTCATGATTAAACAAAAAAACAATTGGGAGTATTCCAGTTCTTAAACTATACCAAAATGCCTGTACTCCAGTTTTAAGAGGATCTCCTCCTGAAATGCCTGCGGCTGCATAGGACGCTAGCCCAACAGGTGGGGTTACATCTGCCATAAGTCCAAAATAAAATACAAAAAGGTGAACTGCTATAATAGGAAAAATATATCCAGATGCATTACCTACATCAACTAAAACCATAGACATTAAAGATGCAACTACAACATAGTTTGCAGTTGTTGGAAGTCCCATACCAAGCAACAAACACAAAACTATAGTTAATAATATTAAGATTATAACATTATCTTTTGCAACAGATTCTATAACGATAATTAAATTTGTGCTCAATCCTGTAGATCCTACAGCACCTACAATTACTCCAGCTGTTGCGATGGCTATACCAACGGCTACCATATTTATTGCACCTTTTTCAAATCCTACGATTGTTTGATTAAACCAAATTTTGAACGCATCTTTTATATTTGAGTTTTTAATTAATTTATTTATTAAATTTACAGAAATTAATGCAATAGTTGCATAAAATATAGAGTAAGAAGCTGTAAGTCTTAGATAAACTAGTAAATAAATTAAAACAAAGATTGGAATTAAAAAATGTAAACCAGCGAAAAATGTTTTTTTTAATTGTGGTACATCTTGTTCTTCCATGCCTTTAAGATTAAGTTTTAACGCCTCAAGGTGAGAAATATAAAACAATGCAATATAAGATATTATTGCAGGCAAAAAAGCATGTTTAACAACTTCAAAGTATGTAACTCCTATAAAACTTGCCATAACAAATGCTGCTGCTCCCATTACTGGAGGCATTATTTGTCCATTAACAGATGATGAAACCTCTATTGCTCCAGCTTTTTCTTTTGAAAAACCAGTTTTTTTCATGATTGGAATTGTAAAAGTACCAGTAGTAACAGTATTTGCTACGGACGATCCTGAGATCATTCCTGTCATCCCTGATCCTAAAATTGCTGCTTTAGCAGGACCTCCTCTCATTTTTCCAACCATAGCAAATGCCAAATCTAAAAAATATTGACCACCTCCAGCAGTTTCTAAAAGTGCACCAAATAAAACAAATAAAAATATAAAATCAACAGATACTCCTATTGGAATTCCAAATATTGCTTCTTGATCAAACCATTGAAATCCTACAAGTCTTTTTAAAGAAAGACCACCATGTGAAATCATTTCTGGGGCATATTGTCCAAAATAGGAAAATAATAAAAAACAAACAGCAATTATTACCAATGGTTTTCCAATTACTCTTCTTGTTGCTTCTAGTAAAATTAATATTCCACATATTCCAATAATTAATTCTATTGGAAGAACAAAATTTTCACTTATATTAATTTTTAATAGAATTCCACCTCTGTCGACTAATTGATCATAAAAAAAATAAATATAAAGGCAACAAAAAGTTCCTATTATACTTATTAAAATATCTACTATTGAAATTTTTTTAGATTTAGAAAAAGGGAATATTAGAAAAGCTAACAATAGCGCAAAGCCTAAATGAATAGCTCTAGCTGGCAAACCTTTAAACATCCCAATATTAAACCAAAATGGAAATGGAGATGCATACCACAATTGAAATAATGACCAAATTATCGCTATTGCAGCAACAATCTTTAAATGAATACCTGAAAGATTTCTAGTAGGTGATAAATCTTCATGAATTTTACTTTCAATTTTTGTACCTATATCTTTATTCATTTATAAGATGATACATTATTAAAAAAAAAGGCCCAATAAATATATTGGGCCTTTTTAATTTGTTTAAATTTTTTATTACATTAATCCAGCTTCTTTGTAGTATTTAATTGCACCTGGATGTAATGGAGCTGACAAACCATCAGCTATCATATCTTTCTTTTTTAAAGGTGCAAAAGCAGGATGTTGTTTTTTGAAATCATCAAAATTTTCAAAAACTGCTTTTACTACTAGATAAACAAGTTCTTCTTCAACAGCATTACTAGTTACTACAGTAGCCTTAACACCAAAAGTAGTTACATCCTTTTTTTGTCCAGTGTAAGTACCAGCTGGTATCGTTGCTGAAGCATAATAATCCGCACCATCAATTAATCCTTGAACAGGTCCACCTGTTAAATTAATTGGTAATGCTTTAGCTCCACAAGTAGCTGCTTGTTCCATAGCACCATTTGGAAATCCTACTGAATAACCAAATGCATCTATTTTACCGTCGCAAAGTGCTTTAACTTGTTCAGATGAAGTAAGTTCAGTTACAGATTTAAAGTAACCATTATCTACTCCCATTGCTTTCATAAGCTCTTCCATTGTTCCTCTTTGACCAGAACCTGGGTTACCTATGTTAACAACTTTACCTTTTAAACCTTTAAAGTCTTTTACTTTTGCTTTTTTTCTAGCCCAAATTTGGAAAGGTTCATTGTGAACTGAAAAAACAGCTCTTAATCCTTTAAACTGTTTTCCTTCCCATTTGCTTGATCCGTTAACAGCGTGAAATTGCCAGTCTGACTGTGCTACTCCAAATTGGAATTCGCCATCTTTAATTTGACCTATATTATAGTTTGATCCACCAGTTGATGGAGCTGTACATCTGTATGCTTTATCAGTAGCTGCTTTTTTTCTACCGTGCTCAGCACTTGTTGCGTATTTGTGCAACATTTTACAAATTGCATTTCCTGTTTGAAAATAAACTCCAGTTGGACCACCTGTTCCTATCGTGAAAAACTCTGCAGATTTAGCAACTGTAGTTAAAGATAAACTAGCTGCAAAAAATATAAGAGCACCAGATAGAAAAGATAATAGTTTTTTCATTATTTCTCCTCTCCTATTATTATTTAGAACAATTCTAATCAAAAGTTTAAGGGTGAGTCTATAAAAAAATTAGGTTGATTCAACCCAGGCTTTCAATCTTTTTGTACCTTTTACTATTTTTGGAGCAAATTTATTTAATAAACTTTCATCTATTTTCAGATTTTTAGGAATATTTCTCATAAATTCATCGCCATTAAAATCAGTAAAACTTATTCTTGCATACATTTTTTTTTCAGAAAAACCAAAGTCTGATCCTGGTAGTGCTGCAACTCCAGCATTGTTTAACATGTCTTTGCACATATCCTCAGAATTTTTGAATCTTTTATCTACAAATTCTGGCATTAAATAAAACCCACCCTGTGATTTGCTAATTAAAACTTTGTTAGATCTTAAGTTTTCATAAACATAATTTCCTACACTTTTTAAAATATTTTTGGAAATATTTAAGTATTCTGTATGGTCATTTTTAAAAGCAGCAATTGCAGCATATTGAATTGGTGCACTGACTGAAGTAAAAGTTTCACTAGCTAAAACTTTTAGAGATTCTCTTAATTTTATAAGTTTATTTGGTATAACAAAATATCCAAGTCTCCATCCACCTGCGCCACACCATTTACTTAATCCGTTGCTGATAATTGTTTGGTCAGGACAAAAATCAGATATAGATCTAAAATCCGACTCAAAAGTCAAATCAGAATAGATTTCATCTGATAAAACTAAAATATTATATTTTTTTACAACCTCACTTATTTCTTCTAGGTTTTTACAAACAAGTCCACATGGATTATTTGGAGAATTTAAAAAAAGCAAATAATTTATGTTTTTATTTTTTGAAACAATTTTTTCTATAGACTCTGCTGATGGAAACCAATTTTTTTCTCTTGAAGTTTCAACAAAATGATATTTATTTCTTCCTACAATTGCTTGGGGTTTATATGAAACCCAACTTGGAGCTGGCAGTAATACTTCACCATCAAAAAGTATATGCAATAAAAACATGAGCTCTTTTGATCCTGGTCCAATTATAATATTAGACTCATTATATTTATTTTGTTTTTTTTTTGACTCAAACTGAGCAATTGCATTTCTTAATTCTGGGAGTCCTTGCATTGGGAGATATTTACTATGATGAGCATTTTTTTTAAGTTCCAAAATTACATCTTCTGGAACTTTAAAAGGAGATTGTCCAAAGCCAAATTTAAATATTTCTTTACCTTGTAATTCAAGATCTTTGGATAGCTCGTTAATTCTTAGTGTTGATGAAGTTTTTAAATTTTTTACTATTTCTTTTATCATTTAATTTTTTAGTTCTTTTAGATTTTTAAATTCTTTTAAAACTGCTGGGTTAGATATTGCCTCAATATTTTTAATTTTATTTCCTTCAATTGTATTTTTAACAGCTAATTCTACAATTTTTCCATTTTTTGTTCTAGGAATATCAGAAACTTTTATTATTTTTGAAGGAATATGCCTTGGCGAAGCATTTATTCTTATATTATTTTTTATTTTATCTATTAAATTTTGATCTAGTTCAAATTTATTATCAACAACAACGAATAAAATTATTCTTATATCATTATCCCATGTTTGTCCTACAACAATGGACTCTTTAATTTCTTTAAATTTTTCTACAACTGAATAAATCTCAGAAGTACCAAGTCTTACTCCTCCTGGATTCAATGTAGCATCTGATCGGCCATAGATTATATAGCCACCATTATCTTTTCTTTCCGCATAATCTCCGTGGTACCATACTCCTCTAAACTTGCTGAAGTATGCTTTTTTATATTTAGAATTATTTTTGTCATTCCAAAACTTTTTTGGCATAGAAGGAAAAGCATTTTTACAAACCAATTCTCCTTTTTTATTATTTATAATTTTTCCTCTTTCATTAAATACCGATACGTCCATTCCAAGACCATTATTTTGAATTTGTCCAGAAATTACAGAGCTATAAATATTTCCTAGAACAAAACAAGAAACAATATCTGTTCCTCCCGATATTGATGAGAGATGCAAATTTTTTTTTATTTTTTTATAAACATATTCAAAACAATCTTTTGATAACGGGGAGCCAGTAGAACAAATGGTTTTGAGTTTTTTTAATTTATATTTAGATTTTATGCTAACATTTAATTTTCTTAAAGAATCAATATATTTTGCACTAACTCCGAAGAGTGTAATTTTTTCTTTTTCAGCAATATTTAGTAATAAATCACTGCGTTTATACATTGGAAAACCATCAAATAATACTATCGAAGCTTGAGATGCCAAAGCACTAACTAACCAATTCCACATCATCCATCCACAAGTTGTAAAATAAAAAATGTTATCTCCAGGTTTTATTTCACAATGCAATTGATGTTCTTTTAAGTGTTGAAGCAAAACTCCTCCTGATCTGTGGCAAATACATTTTGGTTTTCCAGTAGTACCACTTGAATATAAAATTGCTAAATCTTGGTCAAAATCAAATTTTTTAAAGATAATTTTTTTAGGTTTTGCTTTATAAATTTCTTTAATTAAATAAATTTTAACACCTTTAATTCTCTTATATTTTAAATATTCTTTTCCTGGATAATTAATTATTATAACTTTATTAATTGATTTTATTGTTTTTAAAATTTGTGGAAGTCTTTCAATAATATTTATTTCTTTTCCATTATAATAATATCTGTCTGAAATTATGAGAGCTTTTGGCTTTATTTGAGAAAACCTTTCAATGACTCCATTAACACCAAAATCTGGTGAACAAGAAGACCATATAGCACCAAGGGATGCTGTTGCTAAAAAACTTTCTACAGTTTCTGGGATATTTGGCAAATATGCTGCAACTCTTACATTTTTTTTAATTTCTATTTTTTTTAAAAATTCTATTAATTTACTTACATTTTGATTTAATTGATTCCAATTTCTAACAGTCCTAAAACCATTTTCACTTAAAAATGTTATCGCTTTACTTTTATCATTTTTGGTAAGTAGGTTCTGTGTAAAATTTAATTTTGAATTAACAAAAAACCTATTTTTTATCAATTCTTTTTTAAAAATAAAATTATTTTTTTTGATACCCTTAACTTTACAATAATCCCATACGGAGGACCAAAAATTTTTTTTATTTTTTATGCTCCATTCAAGTAGTTTTGGATAAAATTTTGAAGATTTATAATTTAGATTTTTCGATATAAATTTTTCAAAACTATACAAATTTGAATTAATTATTAATTTATTTGATGCCTTCCATAACTTTTTATTCATAAACAAAATATATTGAATTATTAGAAATTATGTTATTGTTCTCACAAATAAAATATCAAATGAGAACTTTTATCCCAATGATTCGGTCTTGTTTTAGGCCATTTTTGTTCTTTTTAAGTAACAATATGTAGTAGGAAAAAAAATTAACATACTAAAGATAGAAATGAATAAAAACAAAATAACTGCAGTCTTGGGTCCAACAAATACTGGTAAAACTTTTCTTGCCATTGAGACAATGCTCTCTTTTGACAGTGGTATGATAGGTTTTCCGCTAAGATTATTAGCTAGAGAAGTTTATGACAAAATCATAAAAAAAATCGATCCTAAAAAAGTTGCACTTATAACCGGTGAAGAAAAAATCATTCCTAGTAATGCTAAATATTATCTTTGTACAGTAGAATCGATGCCAATTGATAAAGAATTAGAATTTGTAGGAATAGATGAAATACAAATGTGTTCAGATCATGAACGAGGCCATATATTTACTGAGAGATTATTAAATCTTAGAGGTACAAAATCTACAATGTTAATGGGTTCAAATACTATGAAAATAATAATAGATAAACTAGAAGAAGATATTGAATACATTAATAAACCTAGACTATCCAAACTTAAATACTCTGGGCATAAAAAAATTTCTAGAATTGAGAGAAAAAGTGCAATAATTGCTTTTTCTACTGAAGATGTTTACGCAATTGCAGAGCTTTTAAGAAGACAAAAAGGAGGTTCGGCGATTATTATGGGATCATTGAGCCCCAAAACACGCAATTCTCAAGTTGCACTTTACCAATCAGGGGATGTTGACTATTTAGTAGCTACTGATGCTATTGGCATGGGAATAAATATGGATCTAGAAAATATTTATTTTTCAAATTTAAAGAAATTTGATGGGAAAAAATTGAGAAGACTTAATCTATCAGAAATAGGTCAAATTGCAGGTAGAGCTGGAAGATATCTTAATGATGGATATTTTGGAATAACAGGGGAATGTGGGGAAGTTAGTTCTGAAGAAGTTGAATTGCTTGAAAATCATAAATTTGAGGATGTTAATGTAATTTACTGGCGAAACTCAAATTTAAACTTTAACAATGGTTTGTCTCTTATTAAATCTTTGGATGAAAAACCTAATAAAAGTTGGCTTAAAAGAATTTACGAATGTGAAGACGAAAAAGTTTTAAAACATATTTTAAAAGATGCTCAAAATTTAAATATCTATAATAATGAAAAAGAATTAAAAATTCTTTGGGAATGTTGCCAGATCCCTGATTTTGTAAAAAAAACATATGGCCATCACATAGAAGTTGTGGGTAAAGTATTTAATTTTTTAAGAGAAAAACCAGGAAAAGTAACAAATAGTTACATGAAACAACAATTATCATCCCTTGATAAAATGGATGGAAATGTGGACTCTATATCTAATAGAATAGCTAATGTTAGAACTTGGTCTTATGTATCAAATAAGTCAAATTGGGTTGAAAACCAAGATTACTGGATTGAAAGAACAAAATTACTTGAAGACAAATTATCAGATCGCTTACATGAAGAACTTACAAAAAGTTTTATTGATAAAAGAGCAAGTGTTCTTGCAAAAGGCTTGAAGCAAGATATTTCATTTGAGACAACAATATTAGAAAATGAAAAAGTAATGATAAATAATCAGTTTATTGGTAAGCTAAAAGGACTTAAATTAGAGTTAGATCTAAAAGTAGGAGCTTTAGATACTGATATAAAATCACTTAAAAAAGCTGCAAGGCAAACTGTTGGGCCAGAAATTTTAAATAGAATGGAAGAAATTATAAAAACTGGTTTGATTGAACTAAAAGAGGATTTTAAAATTTATTGGGGAAAATTTCCAATAGCAAAACTTTCTGCTGGAAAGAATTATTTAGCACCCGAAATTAATTTAATTATAGACGATATGATTGAGGGTTATGAGAAAAATAAACTTTCTCAATACATTTTAAGCTGGATAAATAAAAAAATACAAGAAGATTTAGAAAGTTTAATAAACTTAAAAAATATAAATTTATCTAATTCAAATATAAGAGCTTTAGCTTATCAATTATATGAGAACAATGGGGTACTTAAAAGAGATAAAGTTATTGAGTATTTAAATAATTTAAACCAAGAGGAAAGAAAAGTTTTAAGAAAGATTGGTGTAAAATTTGGAAGATATCATATATTTTTGTTTAAGCTATTTAAACCAAATGCTGTATCTTTAAGAATATCTTTATGGAAAAACTACCATCAAAAATATTTTAACCTAAAACCACCAAAATTTGGTTTAAACTTTTTAGATGGAGCTCAAGATAATAACCAAAATTTCATGTTGCTTTGTGGATTTGAA
>CACDDC010000002.1 GCA_902551455.1 uncultured Pelagibacteraceae bacterium
CTCTAACATGTTTATATGACTCTATTAAATCTTTATTATTTACATCTATTAAATGTAATAATGTTTTACATCTTTCTATATGCTTTAAAAATTTAATTCCTAAACCAACGCCTTTATGAGCACCTTCAATTAATCCAGGTATATCTGCAAGTATAATTTCTTTATCATCATATCTCAATACACCAAGGTTTGGATTAATAGTAGTGAATCTATAATTTGCAATTTTAGGTGTTGCACTTGTAATTGAAGCTAATAGACTTGATTTACCCGCATTTGGTAAACCAATAATTCCAACATCAGCAATTGTTTTTAATTGCAGCCAAATCCAAAATTCCTCTCCTAATAATCCTTTAGTAAATTTTTTTGGCGCTCTATTTGTTGAAGATTTAAATCTCGTATTTCCTAAACCACCTTTCCCTCCTATTGCAACAACAAATTCTTCACTTTCTTTTTTAAAATCATAAATTAGGGTTTTATTATCTTCTTCAAATACTTGAGTACCAACTGGAACTTTTAAATATAAATCCTTACCTCCTTTTCCAGTTTGCTTTTTTCCTTTACCATCTTCTCCTCTATTTGCTTTAAAATGTTGTTTATATCTAAAATCAATTAAAGTGTTTAGATTTCTTTCTGATTTTAAAATTACAGAACCACCTTTACCCCCATCACCCCCATCAGGACCACCAAATTCAATAAATTTTTCCCTTCTAAAACTTGGTGAGCCAGAACCACCATTGCCAGCTTTTATATATATTTTTACTTGATCTAAAAATTTCATGATAAGACAACTATTTTGAATTTAAGTTGTATTTATTAATTGGGTTTTACAGAAACAAAAGTTCTGTCTGACTTAGTTTTTTTGTACTCTACAGTGCCTTTAATTTTTGAGAAAATCGAATGATCTTTGCCCATGCCAACATGTTCACCTGGAAAAATTTTTGTTCCTCTTTGTCTTACAATTATATTCCCAGGAATTACTTGTTGTCCTCCATACTTTTTGACGCCAAGTCTTCTTCCAGCACTATCCCTTCCATTTCTTGATGATCCACCTGCTTTTTTTGTTGCCATAACTTACCTATCTATCTAGACTTTAATTTCCTCTTTTATTTCATTTTTTTTTGTAGGTTTTAAAATTTTAGGAGCTTCAGAAAAAATCTTTCCATCTTTAGAAAAAATTTTGTTTATTCTTATTAAAGAATATTGTTGTCTATGACCGTTTTTTCTTCTTGAATTTTTTCTTCTTCTTTTTTTAAAAATTAAAACAGTTCTATTTTTACCATTTTTAATTAAGTCTGCCTCTACTTTTGCACCATTAATTTTTGGATTTCCAACTTCAGAATTTTTATTGTCACCATAGGCTAAGACTTCGTTAAACTCTATCTTAGAATTTGACTTAGAAATTTCAAGTTTCTCAACTTTCAATATTTCGCCAGCTTTGACTTTATATTGTTTTCCACCGGTTTGAATAACAGCAAATGACATTAATAATACCCAATTTTTATAGGCTGCAATATAATTCTAGACATATTTTAGTCAAGTTGAATAAACTAAAAATTATCCTTTAAATCTCTTAATTTTGAAAAATCTTCTAAATTTTTTGCTCTCAAAAAAACATTACAAGCTAATTCATCACCTATTGTGGATGGAATTGTGGGTAAATTTTTTTCTAATTTTAAATTGATTTCTAGTATTTTTTTTTTTAATTCTTCATTATCACTTTCGTATTTTGAGCAGAATAATGAATTTTTTAAAGTATATTCATGTCCGCAATAAACTTTTGTGTTTTTAGGGAGACTTTTTAATTTTTTTAAAGAAGTATACATATCTTCTTTTGTGCCTTCAAATATTCTTCCACATCCTAATGAAAAAAGTGTATCTCCTGTAAAGACAATATTTTCTTTTATAAAATAAAAACAAATATGTCCTGTTGTATGTCCGGGAATATGTATTATTTTAAATTCAAAATTTCCACTTCTCCAAATTTCATTATTTTCAACTAATATATCTATATCTGGTATTCTTTCCTTATCATTTTTAAAACCAATTATTTTTGATCCATATTTTTTTTTTAATTCAGTGTTTCCCCCTACATGATCATGGTGATGATGAGTATTTAGAATAAATTTTAAATCTATTTTCTTGCTTTTTATAAAATCAATAATAGGCTGAGCTTCACTTGGGTCAACTACACATGCATAATTGTTTTTTTCATCAATAATTAAATATGAATAATTATCTTTTAAACACTTTATTATTTCTACTTTCATTTTATTTCTCTATCAAAAAAATTCCTAATTCGGAAAAAAAATTTTTAACATTTAAATTATTGTTATTTATTTCAGATACTTTTTTCCCATGTAAAGCTAATGATTTAAATAAATTAAATTTTTTTTGTTTTGAAAAATTAACAAAATCTTTAATTGTACACATGTGTATGTTTGGAGTATTATACCATTCATTTGGTAAGTGAGTAGTTACTGGCATTGTTCCTTTGAAAAAAAGATGAAGCCTTACTTTCCAATACCCAAAATTTGGAATAGTAACTATAGCTTTGCTTGAGACTCTTAGTAAATTGTCTATAACTTTTTCAGGATTATAAAATGCTTGTAGAGTCTGGCTTAAAATAACGTAGTCAAACGAGGAATCTGGAAATTGTTCTAAATCTTTTTCAGCATTTCCTTCAATAACTGATAATCCTTTAGAAATACATTTTTGTACATTATGTTTAGAAATTTCCAAACCTCTGGTATCAATATTTTTATTTTCAAATAAATATTTCATTAATGTGCCATCTCCACATCCAACATCTAGTACTCTTTTATTACTTTCAATTAATTCTGAAATAATTTGAAATTCTTTTTTCATAATTCTAATAGTTTGCTTCTAAAAAGTTTTTTACTGATTTTAAGAATTCAGGCACTTCCAATAAAAAGGAATCATGTCCTTTATCACTTTCAATTTCTATAAAGCCTACATCTGCACCCGCAGCATTAAGCGCTATAACAATTTCTTTATTTTCAGAAGTTGGATATAACCAATCAGAAGTGAATGAAATAATAAAAAATTTAACTTTACTACTTTTAAATGCGTCTGATAAATTTCCATTATATTCTTTTACTAGATCAAAATAATCCATTGCTCTAGTAATATATAAATAACTATTTGCATCGAATCGATCAACAAATGCTGAGCCTTGATGTCTAAGATAACTCTCAATTTGGAAATCTGCATCAAAACTAAAATTTAAGTCTTCTCTTTTTTGAAGTTTTCTTCCAAATTTTTCTTGTAAACCTTTTTTCGATAAATAAGTGATATGTGCTGCCATTCTGGCAACAGATAAACCCTTATCAGGAGAATTTTCATTATTGAGATAGTCTCCCTTTTTCCAATTAGCATCAGCCATTATAGCTTGTCTACCTAATTCATTTAGAGCAATATTTTGCGCTGAATGACTAGCTGTGCAAGCTATAGGTAGAGCAGTTTTAGTTTTGTTTGGAAAATTTGCAACAAATTGTAGAACTTGCATTCCCCCCATTGATCCACCCATTACGCTATACAGTTGATCAATTTTAAAAAAATCTAATAAGTTATATTGTACATTTACCATATCATTGATTGTTATTACTGGAAAATCTGTTCCAATATTTTTTTTTGTTTTTGAATCAACAGTGCTAGGACCATAAGAACCCATGCATCCACCAATCACATTTGCACAAATTACAAAAAATTTATTTGTATCTACTGCTTTATTTGGCCCTACTAAATATGACCACCAACCACTTTTATTTGTTATTGGATTAATATCAGTTACGAATTGATCTCCTGATAAAGCGTGAAATGCCAATATTGCATTATCTTTTTTTTTATTCAAAGTACCATACGTTTCATATGCTAATGGAAAATTTGAAATAGTTTTACCGCAATCAAGCTTTATAGTTTTTTCTATAATAAATGTTTTTACCTTATGTATTTTATTCATTTCCTTTTTTTTTATTGAATTGTGAGGTAAAAAAACTTATTTAGCGGTTTTTTTATAGCGCTCGCAATTCAGTTAAATCAGCGCAAGAAATGTTTATAATAAACAATTTTATATGTCAATTTTTTTTAAGAAAATTACTTATTTTATGTAAAAAGCTAATTTTTTATCTATAAAGATACAAAATATTTAAAATTATGACTTCGCTTAACTTTAGAAAAATAAATATAGAATCCTACAAGCCAGGAAGTTCTATTTTAAAAAATAAGAAGAATGCAATAAAGCTATCCGCTAATGAATCGGCATTGGGAATGAGTCCGAAAGTTATCAAAATTTTGAAAAGTAAAAAATACAAAATTTCTAAGTATCCAGACAGTAAAGCAATTAATTTGAGAAAATTAATAGCTTTAAAATTCAAATGTGAATTCAATAAAATTATTTGTGGCTCAGGTTCAGATGAAGTGATTCAAATGATATGTCAACTTTTTCTTAAGAATGGAGATGAGGTAATAGTACCGCAATACAGTTTTTTAATGTACAGAATATACTCATCAATTGTTGGAGCAAAAGTAATTCTCTCAAAAGAAAAAGAATTTAAAGTTTCAGTTAAAGAAATAATTAAAAAAGTTAATAAAAAAACAAAGATTGTTTTTATTGCAAATCCAAACAATCCAACAGGAACATATTTAGAAAAAAAAGAATTAATTAATCTAAGAAAAAAACTAAATAAAAAAATTTTATTAGTTATTGATGATGCGTATGATGAGTATATGAAAGATAAAAAATATTCTTCAGGATTAAAAATTTTCAAAAATAAAAAAAATGTATTTATTTTAAGAACTTTTTCTAAAATTTATGGACTTGCTGCTTTAAGAGTAGGTTGGGGATATGGTGATAGAAAAATAATTGATGCATTAAATATGATTAAACCACCCTTTAATGTAAATAAAATTGCTCAATTATGTGCAATTGAATCTTTAAAGGATATTAATTTTATTAATAAATCAGTTAAACATAATTTATTTTGGAGTAAAAAAATTAAAAAAAGCTTGGAACGATTTAATATTTTTTGTAATAAAGTAAGTGCAAATTTTCTTTTGCTCAATTTTGATAAATGTAAATTAAATGCAAATAACGTAGAGAAAAAATTACTTAAAAAAGGTTTAATATTAAGAGACACTAAAACGTATGGAATTAAAAATTGTTTAAGATTAACAATTGGAAATAATTTAGAAAACAAGTTATTTTTAAAATTTATGAACAAGATATTTAAAAATGTTTAAAAATATTTTGATAATTGGATGTGGTATGATTGGATCCTCAATTCTTAGAGGAGTCATTAGCCAAAAGTTGTGTCAAAAAGCTTATGTATATGAAAAAAATATTAAATACCAAAACCAAATAAAAAAAATAAATAAGAAAATTATTTTAATCAAAAAACTTGATAAAAAAATAAAGGATATGGACTTAGTTGTTATCTCAACTCCAATGAGCGAATACCAAAGAATAATTATTAAACTTAATAAAAATTTGAGTAATAAAACTTTAATTACTGATGTTGGATCAACTAGGTCAAATGTTGCAAAACTAATTAAAGAAAAATTATCAAAAAAATTAAATTGGATAATGAGCCATCCTATATCTGGTTCTGAAGCTAGTGGACCAAAATATGGTAGTAAAAATTTATTTAAAAATAAATGGTGCATTTTGATAAAAAGTAAGAAAAATAAATTACTAGAAAACAAATTGTTTAGATTTTGGAAAAAATTAGGTTCTAGAATTTTGTTTATGCAAGAACAGGAACATGACAAAATTTTTGCAGTTACAAGTCATCTACCACACTTAGTTGCATACAATTTAATTAAAACTGCACAAGATTTTCAAAAAACTCATAAAAAAAATATAATTAAATACAGCGCAGGTGGTTTAAGAGACTCTTCTAGGTTAGCGGCATCCAACGAAATTATGTGGAGAGATGTATTTTTTAATAATAGTAAAAATATGTCTAAAATAATTGATTTATTCATTAGAAACTTAGAGAACTTTAAGATGGATATTAATAAAAAAAGAAATTCTTTATTACTCGATAAGCTTAAAAAATCCAAAAAAGTCAGACAACAAATCTTGTTATTAAAACAAGATATTAGTAAACCAGATTTTGGTAGAGAAAATTAAATTCTAAATACTTTTTTTACTTTTAATTTGGGTATTTTCTCTATCCTTTTTATTGTTTTGTGAATTGGCATTATAATAACTTTTTTCTCTGGACCGTAAGCATGTATTAGTTTTTTTGAGTCAATACATACTGCAACATGTCCTTTCCAAAAAATTATGTCACCTTTTTTAAATTTTTTTTTTATTATGCTTCCTTTTTTACATTTTATTTGCTCAACCGTATCTCTTGGAAAAAATTTGTTATTAAATTTATAAAATATTTGAATTAATGCCGAGCAGTCAATACCATCATATGTTTTACCTCCCCATTTATATTTGCAATTTAAATATGATTTAAAAATTTTAACAAAATTTTTTTCCCTTTTATTTATAAGAGTTATATCTTTCTGTTTTATCCATTTATTTTTTTTAAACATAACATAATTTTTTTTCCGTTTTATAATCTCAATTTTACTTGAAAATGGTAAAAATTTATCTGATTTATAAATTTTTGCTTTTAAGACTTTTACTTTATGTGTGGGTTTAAATTTTTTAATAAATTTTTTATTTTTTACATAACCATAATATTTATCATAAAATGTTCTTATTTTTATAAAACCTTTTTCTTTTTTTAAAATTTTGAATTTTTCTCCATAAATAATCTGCGAGCTAATTTTAGAATTAATCGAAGGTCTTTCGTAAATATTGATATACGGATTATTACAATAAAAATTATTCTGCACCTATTTTTACTTTATGTCTTATGAACCATAGACATATTAAAGATGGAATAACCATTATTGTTGTTAACACAAAGAATGTTCCCCAATCTCCATTTAGCCAGTCAACAAGAGCTCCCGAAGATGAAGCAAGTGTGGTTCTTCCAGCAGTTCCTATAGAAGCAAGCAATGCATATTGTGTTGCTGTGTAAGTTCTATCAACTAATAATGAAATAAAAGCAACAAAAGCAACTGTTGCAAATGCAGCGGTAATATCATCAGCAATTACTGCAATTGCAAATAATAATTCAGATTTACCTGTCCAGGCCAAAACTGCAAATAGAAGATTTGTTAAAGCCATTAATCCTCCAGCAAAGAACATTGTTTTTATAGTTCCTGCTCGCATTGCCATTACACCTCCTAACAAAGTAAAAACTACTGTAGTAATCCATCCTAGTCCTTTCGAATAAATTGCAATTTGTCCTTTAGAAAATCCAATTTCTTTATAAAAAACAATAGACATTCTTCCAAGAAACGCTTCTCCAATTTTGAATAAAAATACAAAACCTAATATTCCTACTGCAATTGCAAATCCATTTTTCCTAAAAAAACTAATTATAGGTCCACCAATAGTTCCTGTAATGTAGGCAATAAAATTAGTTATAATATTGCTGGACCCAAGTTTTCCTTCAATTAATTTATCAGTTTCTCTTTGTTTTGCTTCTCTATCAGTTTCAATTGGCTCATGAACAAACATCAAACCAATATTCATTAAAATTATTACAACTCCTAAAATTAAAAAAGTGGCTTGCCAATAATCTGCAACTCCTAAGTTTTCAAAAAATTCTGCTGTAAATAAAGCAATTACCCCACCCAGTTTATAGCCAGTCCACCATCCAACAACCGCCATTGCTGCACCAGCAGCCATTGATTTTCCTTCATCTGCATTAATCTGTTCAATTCTTAAAGCATCAACCGTTATATCTTGAGTAGCAGAAGCTATTGCAATAATTAATCCAACAGTAATCAACATAGCTAAGTTTTGAGTTGGATTTATTAAACTCCAGACTACTAAGCTTAATAAAATTATAATTTGCATTAAAACTATCCATCCTCTTCTATGGCCTAGTTTTTTTGTTAAAAAAGGTATTTGAATTCTATCTATTATTGGGGCCCATAAATAATTAAAAGCATAAACACCGAATATTAAACCTGCCCATCCTATTGTTGATCTACTAAGTCCTTCTTCTTTTAACCAAAGACTTAAACTGCTTGCTATTAATACCCAAGGAAAACCACTTATTGCTCCAAGAAGCAATATTCTGATCATTCTTATATCTCTGTATACCAACAGCGACTCAATCCAACTTTGTTTTTTTTCTATCATCAAAACTTTCTCCAAAACGATGGAACAAATAATACTAATATAGCAAAA
The DNA here is from genome assembly GCA_902551455.1 of uncultured Pelagibacteraceae bacterium. Lineage (GTDB taxonomy): Bacteria > Pseudomonadota > Alphaproteobacteria > Pelagibacterales > Pelagibacteraceae > Pelagibacter. The sequence continues at coordinate 8,285 of CACDDC010000002.1, forward strand.
AGCTCAAGTCTACCTAAAATCATTCCAGCACTTAAAGTCCATTTAGAAACATTAGAAAGTGTAGAAAAATTGCCATTTGGGCCTATAATCTCTCCCAGGCCTGGACCAACATTAGATATTGAAGTTGCTGCACCAGAAATCGCTGTAATAAAATCTAATCCAGTTAATGAAAGTATTGAAGTTAAAATAAAAAAAATAATTATATATAAATATATAAATGAGATTACTGATGCCATAAACTTATCATCAATATTATTTTTCTCATACTTAATAACAAAAACTCCTCTTGGATAAATTACTTTTTTAATTTGATTAATTAAAAATAAACCTAGTAACTGAATTCTGAATATTTTTATACCACAAGCTGTTGAACCAGCACAACCACCAATGAACATTAATATTAAGAAAAACACAATTGGGAATTCTCCCCATTGATTAAAGTCCTTAGTTACATACCCAGTTCCTGTCAAAATAGAAATAACATTAAAAGATATTGATCTTAAATTAAATTCAACAGAATTACTTTTTGTTATTAATAAATATATAAAAATTAATATTATTGAAACTATTATTATTTTAATAAATGTATTAATTTGAGTATCTGAAATAAATATTTTTTTATCACCATTAAGAAATTTTATATAAGTGATAAATGGGATACTTCCTGAAATTATAAAAATTATTGATGTAATTTCAATTAAATAACTATCAAAGTATCCTAATGATTCATTATAATTTGAGAATCCTCCAGTTGCAATGGTTGTCATTGAATGAGTTACACTATCAAAAATTCCCATTCCAAATAACTTATAAAAAAAAGCACACAAAATTGTAAGGCATGAATAAATTATAATTAGTCTACTACTTACCTCTTTAAATTTAGGTAAAATTTTTTCTGCTGCATCAATGCTAGATACTTTAAAAATTTGCATACCACCAACATTCATAATGGGCATAAGAGTGATCGCCATTAATATAATACCAATACCACCCAACCATTGTAATATTGCCCGCCAAAATAAAATAGACTTAGGAGCTTCATTTAAATTGCTAATTACAGTAGAACCAGTTGTAGTTATTCCAGACATACTTTCAAAAAATGAATCTGTTAAACTCATTTCTAAATCAGAAAAAATAAATGGTAAGGATCCAAAAATAGCTATGGTTATCCACGAAAGTGCAGTTAAAAGAAAAGCTTGGGATAAATTTAGTTTTTTATCATGATCAATATTAGATAAAAAAAACAATATACCAAAAATAATAGATATTATCGATCCACTGATAAAAGAAGCATCAAGTTCATTGAATATGAATTGTATAATTATAGGAATAATCATAAATACTCCTAAAATTATTTGTAAAATTCCCAATGTGAAAAAGACTGTTTTATAATTAGACATTTTGATTGAACATTATTTTATGGTAAATAAATTTCAACTCTATAAGAATATTTAAAAACATGGAAATATAAGTAAATTATAAATAACTTGTGATTGAAAAAGCTAATATAGAAAAAACTAATTCCTGGCCTTTCGTAGAAGCAAAAAAAATTTTACGTGAAAGAAAAAAGTATATTGATAAAAAAGGTAAAATTATTTTACAAACTGGATATGGTCCTAGTGGTTTACCCCATATAGGTACTTTTGGTGAAGTAGCAAGAACTTCAATGGTATTAAATGCACTTAATTATTTAACTGACATCCCAAAAGAAATTATCACTTTTTCTGATGATATGGATGGATTAAGAAAAGTTCCTGAAAATATTCCAAATAAAGATAAATTGATTAATTATCTTCATAAACCACTAACCGATATTCCTGATCCATTTGGTAAATTCAAAAGCTACGGAGAACACAATAATGAAATGTTAAAAAAGTTTTTAGATAAATTTAATTTTAAATATACATTTAAAAGTTCCACACAACTTTATAAATCTGGTTTTTTTAATACTACAATGAAAATTATTTTACAAAAATATGCTGATATTATGGATGTAGTTATCCCAACGCTTGGAAAAGAAAGACAAAAAACATATTCTCCTTTTCTACCAATTTGTCCTGAAACAGGAGTTGTTTTAGAAATTCCAATATTAGAAATAGATGAGAAAAATTATAAAATTATATTTGATAATAAAGGTAAAAAACTTGAAAAGAGTATTTTAGATGGAAACTGTAAATTACAATGGAAAGTTGATTGGGCAATGAGGTGGTTTGCTATTGATGTAGATTTTGAAATGTATGGAAAAGATCTAATTGAAAGTTCAATATTATCTACAAAAATAATAAAGCTTTTAGGAAAAAGCAATCCCTCAGGTTTTGCTTACGAATTATTTCTAGATGAGAAGGGAGAAAAAATTTCTAAATCTAAAGGAAATGGTATTACAATAGATGAATGGTTAGAATATTCATCTCCTGAGAGTTTATCTTTATTCATGTATCAAAACCCAAAAAGAGCAAAAAAATTGTATAAAGAAATAGTTCCAAAGGCTGTGGATGAATACTTGGAGTTTATTGAGAAAAGTCAAAATCAAAACCAGCTACAACTATTATTAAATCCAACATGGCATATTCATGACGGAAATATACCTAAAGAAAAATTTATTATGAGTTTTTCTATGCTGCTAAATTTAGTTGAAACAAGTAATGCTGGAACAAAAGAATTATTATGGAAATTTGTTAAAAAATATAAACCTGAAATTTCAGAAAAGAATCATCAAATATTTGATAATTTAATTGGATATGCAATTAAATATTTTAATGATGTTATCAAACAAAATAAAAAATATAAAAAGCCAGATGCAAATGAATCCAAAGCACTGAAAGCACTCATAAATACTTTAATTAATTGTAATGATAAAATGTTACCAGAGGAAATTCAGACAAAAATATATACTGTTGGTAAAGAAAATGGTTATAAAGAAAATCTTAGAGATTGGTTTAAATTAATATATGAAGTAGTGTTTGGAGATGAAAATGGTCCAAGAATGGGTTTTTTTATTAGTTTTTTTGGAGTTAAAGAGACAATACAATTAATAAAAAATAAAATTAATTAATGTTTTTTAAATTAAGATCTTTAATTTTTAAGTTTGATCCAGAATTGGCGCATAATTTAGCAATTAAAGCATTAAAAGTAAAATATATACGCTTAAATAATCCAAGAAAATATTCATCTCTAGAAACGTCTATATTAGGAAAAAAAATTTTGAACCCCATAGGATTAGCCGCAGGTTTTGATAAAGATGCAGAAGTTTATAATTCTTTATTTAAATTAGGTTTTGGATTTACAGAAGTTGGAACTGTGACACCACTAAAACAATTTGGCAATGAAAAACCTAGAGTATTTCGTTTAGAGGAAGATGAAGCTTTAATTAATCGACTTGGATTTAATAATTCAGGTGTAGAAAAAATAAGTTCTAGAATTAAATTAAACCCTCCCAATGGTTTATTTGGTATAAATATTGGTCCTAATAAAGATACCAAAAATAGATTAGAAGATTATTTAATCTGTCTAAAAAAAATTCACGATATTGCTGACTATATTACAATTAATATATCTTCTCCTAACACAGAGAATTTAAGAGATTTACATCAAGAAATTGAGCTTGATCAACTACTTAGTTCAGTTCAAAATGAAAAAAAAAAATTAAATTCAAAGATTCCAATTGCTGTGAAAATTTCTCCTGATATTAAAGAAAATGAAATTGAAAAAATTTCTGAAATATTAATTAAAAATAATATATTCGCTGCAATAATTTCAAATTCATCTGATGCTAATCGCCAAAATCTTAAAAATATTAATAAACTTGAGAGAGGAGGCTTATCAGGAAAACCTATAGAAAAAAAATCAAATGAATTGATAAGTAAATTTTATAAATATTTAAAAGATAAAGTAATTATTATTGGAGTCGGAGGAGTTGATTCTGGAAAAAGTGTTTATGAAAAAATTATTAATGGTGCAAGTCTTGTACAATTATACACAGGTATGGTGTATAAAGGTCCAAATATTATTTCTAACATTAGCAAAGATTTGAATGATATTTTAAAAAAAGATGGAATTAAAAATATTTCAGATATAATTGGAATAAAAAAATGAACTTGACTGTAGAGAATTGTAAGCCTATATAAGCTTAAATTTATGTCAAAAAAATGTGAACTTACTGGAAAAATACCTTTGAAAGGACATAAAGTTAGTCATGCTAACAATAAATCAAAAAGAAGATTTTTGCCTAATTTAAAAAAAGTTAAGTTTAAAAGTTTGATACTTAACAAAAGTCTTAAACTTACTGTTTCTAACGCTGGTATGAGAACAGTAGATAAAAAAGGAAGTTTTGATCAATTTTTGAGATCAGCTAAATCAAGGGACTTGTCTATAAGGCTAAAAAAATTGAAAAAATTATTAGTTGCTAAATCAGCATAATGAATAGATTATATTTATTACTCTCATTTATTATGGGGGCAATTGTACTTCTGTCAAATTATCTAGTTCAATTCCCAATTAGATATTATGGCTTAGAAAATATTTTAACTTACGGTGCATTTAGCTATCCAATAGCTTTTTTGATAACAGATCTAGCCAATAGATCTTATGGAAAATTAGCAGCTAGAAAAATAGTTTATTTAGGTTTTGCAATTGGAATTATTTTTACTGCATTTTTTTCAATTAATTTTTCTGATTTTATATCCATAAGAATTGCTGTTGGATCAGGAACAGCTTTTATTGTTGCTCAATTATTAGATGTACAAATTTTTGATACACTTAGAAAAAAAAGATGGTTTATTGCTCCCTTAACATCATCATTGGTTGGTTCAACTATTGATACTTTATTATTTTTTTCTATTGCTTTTTATGGAACTACAATTTCTTGGATTACTTTATCTTTAGGTGACTTAACTGTAAAAATTATTGTAGCTTTAATCATGTTGATTCCTTTTAGAATTTTGTCAACAACTTTTAAAGCAGCTTAGATAAAAATTTATAAGACAGTATTTTATATATTAATTTTGCTACAAGAAAATTGTAGGAGTTAAAACCTTTTATTGGAGAGAGTTCATTTACGTCAGCTCCAACAATATTTGAATATTTTGAAGCTATTTTAATAATATTTAAAGTCTCATCCCAAAATAAGCCCCCTGGCTCTGGTGTACCTGTTGCGGGCATTATACTTGAGTCAAAACCATCAACATCAAAAGTTAAATAAACATTTTTATTTTTTATAAGTTTACGAAATTTATTTAAGTCCCATTTTTTTTTATCTTTTGCCCAATAAATCTTTATCCTTTTTGAATTTTTCTTTAAAAAAGGTATTTCACTTGCAGAAATGTTTCTAATTCCAAAAGATATTAAAGATACATTTTTATTATCAAGACATCTTTTTATAGCAGAAGCATGTGAAAATTTTTCACCATTATAGCTCTCTCTTAGATCCGCATGTGCATCAAAATGTAGTAAGCAAAGTTTTTTATATCTTTTTGTAAATGGTAATATACTTCCTGGTGTAATAGAGTGTTCTCCCCCAAGTACAATTGGAAATAATTTTTTATTTAAAATATTTTCATTTATATCGCCAATTTTTTTTAATGCTTTTTTTATATCTTTATTGATTTTAAAAGGTTTTAAAGTTTTAATACCTATCTTTTTATATGGTTCACATTTTAACTCTTCATCATATAATTCTACCTGATGTGAGGCTTTAATAATTTCTTTTGGACCATTTTTTGTTCCTGTTCCATAGCTAACAGTTTTTTCTAAACCAAATGGTATTACTACAACTTTTTCTTTAAAATTAAACTTATTATCAATTCCAAGATATCCATTTTTATTTGACAAATATTTCAATTTTTACCTAAAAATTTTTGAGAAATTTTTTCTATTTCTTTTTTTCCAATCGCCTTTGTGGTATATATCGCTTGCTATTAAAGGCAATACTGTAGTTGCTTCAGCAAAAACCATTTGCTCTTTAGATAAATCAACTTTACCCCATGAACTTGCCTCTTTCAGTGTTGAACTGCTGCAAGCCCCATCTCTTGAGTCTGCTACAGTAATTTGTATAGCATACTTATGCATGTCTACTTTTTTACCTAATAGTTCTGCACAAATAACTGTATCTTGAATAAAGTTCTTAGGAACTCCACCACCAATCATAAATAACCCAGAACCTTTTGATCTAATTTTAATTTCAGTTAGCTCTCTAAACTCTCTCACCGAGTCAATTGTTATATGTTTTTCTGGATTTTTTTCTTGATGCATAACCAAACCAAAACCTGCGCTTGAGTCTGTAAAAGCTGGACAAAATATAGGTACATTATTATCGTATGCTGTCTCAATTAAAGAACCTTTTTTTTTAGAATTTGACTTTAAATATTTTCCAATTTCAGAGATAAATTCTCTAGAAGTATAGCTTTTAGGCTTTAAACCGTCTGCAATTTCGCAAATTACCTTATCGCAAATTTGTAGTTCATCTTCATCAATATAAGTATCATAAATTCTATCAATATAATTTTTCCTTAGCTCAACATCATCTTGAAACTGAGATCCTTGATAATGTTTAAAACCAAGAGCTTCAAAAAAATCCATATCAATTATCGAAGCCCCTGTTGCTATAATTGCATCCACCATATTAAATTTTACCATGTCTCTATATATATGCATGCAACCAGCTGCAGATGTAGACCCAGCCAAAGTTAAAAATATTGTACAATTTTTATCTTTAATCATTTCATTAAAAATATTTGATGCATTTGCCGTCTCTCTCGAAACAAATGACATATTTTTCATCGAAGAAATAATTCTTCTAGCGTCAAACGAAGTAATATCGATATGCTCTACAGTTTTATTTAGTAAATCTTTTTTAGAATTATGTCCTAGATTTTTTTTATTAGACATTTAAGCAACTAGAAACTCTCTATTAGCTTTTTTGTCATACATTGTCATTATTGGTTGATCTTCAACTTCGTAAACTCTATCAGAGTAATAACCATTAAATTGAGTTCTGAATGTTAATCCATAAGCCCCTAATTGTCCAAGCTCCATATAATCATTTTCTTTTATATTATTTGGCAAAACAAAAGGACCTTTCATATAATCCATACTATCACATGTTGGTCCATAAAAATCAAAAGATGTTAATTTTTTTGAAATAACTCTTCCATTAGTAATTAATCTTGAAGGATAAACTATATTAGGTACACCAGCATCAAAAAGCGTTCCATAAGTTCCATCATTTATATAAAGCTTTTGTTTTTTTCTTAAATTAACTCTTACCACAGTCGATCCACTTTCAGCAACTAAAGCTCTACCCGGTTCACAAATTATTTCAGGTAGTTTATTTAGATTTAATTTTTTTAAAGCAGATTTAATTTCTTTAAAATAATTATCCAAGGACTGCGGAATTAGATCAGGATAAATTGTTGGAAACCCACCTCCCACATTAATATAATCTGGTATAATTTTTGTTTTTTTTATAATAACACCAATTTCTGAAATTCCTTTTACATATGAAATTGGATGCATACACTGAGATCCTACATGAAAACTGAGACCAACTTTTTTTGCATATTGTTTTGTTAATCTTAATAATCCTGTAGCCTCAGAATTAATAGCCCCAAATTTCTTTGATAAATCAATTTCTGCATGTTCATTTGAAACAGAGATTCTAACAAATAATTCTAAATCTTTTGCATTATTAGTGCTTTGAATTATTTTTATTAATTCATCTTTTGTATCTAGTGAAAAAGTTTTTACTCCATATTTAAAATAGGCTTCCTTTATATTTTCTCTACTTTTAACAGAATGCATGAATGAACATTTAGCATCTGAATTTATTTTTTTTATAGTTTGAATTTCTTTTATTGAGGCAACATCAAAGTTATTGATTCCACTTTCAAAAAGAGTTTTAATTACAAATGGATGTGGATTGGTCTTAACTGCATAAAGTATTTTACCAGGAAATTTTTTTTTAAAAAAACCCGCTGCTAATTGTATCGAATTTTTTCTGATACAATAGACCGGTTCACTAGGTTTTAATTGACTAATTAATTCATCAATTGTTTTAAATTTTTCCATTTTAGCTCCAAAAAAAATCTAATAAAAAAAACTTACACAACACTGCGCAAATTTCAATAAAAACAGCATTTATGAGATATATAAGTTAATGTAAAGAAAATAATCACCTTGAATTAATGTTATTCATGACCATATAGCAACTATATGACAGTCGAAGAAAACATTAAAAAAATAGCAGAATTTGAGGATAAATCACTTCTCATAGTAGATGATGATAATCCATTTAGAGAGAGATTAGCAAGATCTATGGAAAAAAAAGGTTTTAGGGTATCACAAGCTGAAGGTGTAAAAAAAGGTATAGAAATTGTCAAAACAGGAAAACCAGCATTTGCAGTAGTAGATTTGAGATTAGGGGATGGCAATGGACTGGAAGTTGTAAAAGAAATTCAGAAGTCAAATTCTGACAGCAGAATAGTTATGCTAACAGGATATGGGAATATTCCAACAGCTGTTGCAGCGATTAAAGAAGGAGCTATAGACTATCTAGCAAAACCTGCCGATGCAGAAGATGTGGAAAAAGCTTTATTAGCAGATCCTAATACAAAAGCAGAACCACCAGAAAATCCTATGTCAGCAGATAGAGTAAAATGGGAACATATACATAGAGTATTTGAATTATGTAACAGAAATGTATCTGAGACTGCTAGAAGGCTAAAAATGCACAGAAGAACTTTGCAAAGAATCCTTTCAAAAAGATCTCCTAGATAAATTTTCTAAACAATAAAATTTTTTTTGATAATAGAGTTAAAATTAATATTTTAAACAATTCAGCTAAAAGAAAAGGTTTTACTCCCAATTGAAACACTGGTTTATCCCATCCGATAAGATTTCCTAACCACAAAATTCCAAATATATAAATAAATGAAACAGTAAAAATTAATTTAAAAAATACTACTAATAGATTTTTATTTAAATTTAAATAACCAGCAACAAATGAAGCAAAAATAAATCCAATTAAATATCCCATTGTTGGTCCAGTAAAATATACTATACCTACACCTCTTTCAGGTGAATTTGAGAATACTGGGAATCCAATTATACCCTCAAAAAGATACAAACTTACAGTAGCTAGTCCAATTTTATATCCAAAAGCCATTCCAACAAAAATTACTACAAATGTTTGCATTGTCATTGGTACTGGATAAAAAGGAATTTTAAATTTTGCAGAAAGTGTCAATAAAATTGACCCAATAAATATAATAATAATCGACTTAAATAACTTTTGGTTAATTTGTGATTTTACTATTTCCATATATGTAATTATTTTACTATTTAAAATTTAATTAATCTAGTTTTTTGTTAGTCTTACAAAAACATCCTCTAAATCTCCATCATCTGTTGAAATATCCATTATTTGAATATTTTGACTATTTATATAACTTATTAATTTACTTATATTCATCTTACTTTTTTCGTAAGAAATGACTAATTTAGCTGATGAGTTTTCGAAAATATTTAAAGAATCAAATAAATTCTCTTTTATTTTTACTTGACTATTAACAAAAAAAGTCACTTTTTTAGTTAGTATTCTTTTTAATAAATTTTTTGTACTATCTAAAGCGACTAAATTCCCATTATTTAAAATACCAATACGATTACACATTTTTTCTGCTTCAATTAAGTAATGAGTTGTTAAAATTATTGTAACTCCTTGTCTATTTAATAATTTTACATTTTCCCATAAATTATGTCTTAATTCCACATCAACACCAGCAGTTGGTTCATCTAAAATTATTATAGGTGGTTGGTGTACTAACGCTTTTGCAACTAGCAATCTTCTTTTCATACCACCAGACAAACTTCTTGAGTAACTTTTTGATTGCTTCTCTAAAGATACTAATTTTAATATTGTATTAGTTATTCTATCCTCTTTTTTTATTCCATATAATCCAGCCTGTAATTCTAATAATTTTTCTGGAGTAAAAAAAGGGTCAACATTTATTTCTTGAGGTACTATACCTATAGATGCTTTTACCTGCCTGGGATTTTTATCTAAATCAAAACCCCATACATTTACCATACCAGAAGACTTTATTGTTGTGCCTGCAAGAATGTTTATAAAAGTACTTTTCCCAGCCCCATTAGGCCCTAATAAACCAAAAATCTCCCCTTCTTTCACCTCTAAGTTTAAATTATTTAAAGCATTAATGGATTTAGAAGTATTTTTAAAATAAATTTTATTAAGATTCTTAATTGAAATTACATTTTGTTTGTTCATAGATACTTATAGATTTATAACACTAGATTTAAATAGAATATAATAATTATATGCCAAATATAAATAAATCAGATCATTTTTATCTTATTGATGGCTCAGGCTATATTTTTAGAGCATATTATGCTCTTCCACCACTCAGTAGAAAGAGTGATGGCATGCCTACTGGAGCGGTAAATGGTTTTTGCAATATGCTATTTAAATTATTAGAGGATTCAAAATCCGAGGAGAATGAAGAAAAGCCTACTCATTTTGCAGTAATATTTGACTCTGCACGAAAAAATTTCAGGAATGAAATATATTCCGATTATAAAGCAAATAGAGATGATGCACCAGAAGATTTAGTTCCTCAATTTGAATTAATAAGAAAGTCTGTTGAAGCGTTCAACTTACCATCTATTGAGTTAATTAATTATGAAGCAGATGATCTTATAGCAACCTACTCAGAACAAATTCTTAAAGCAGGAGGAAAAGTAACAATTGTTTCATCTGACAAGGATTTAATGCAGTTATATAAAAAAAAAATTCGTATTTACGATCCAATGAAAAATAAGTTTATCTCAAACGAAGATATTGAAAATAAATTTGGCGTTACTCCAGAAAAAGTAATAGATGTTCAGGCTTTAGCAGGTGATAGTAGCGATAATGTTCCCGGTGTACCAGGTATTGGAGTAAAGACAGCAGCTGAATTAATTAACAAATATGAAAATTTAGAAAATTTACTTAAACATGCAAATGACATCAAACAAAATAAAAGGAGAGAAACGTTAATAGAAAATAAAGATAAAGCAATTTTAAGTAAAAAATTGGTTACTTTAAAAAAAGATGTTCCTATAAAAAATAAAATTACTGAATTTAGGTTAAAAGAAATAGATAAAGAAAAACTTTTCAATTTTTTAAGAGAAATGGAATTTAATAGATTATTAAGTAGCGCTATCTCAAAATATGGTGATGTAAATTTATATAAAGAAAAACAAATTATTAATAGTTCTAATTATAACAAAATAAATAAAGAAGATTATGTTTTAATTGAAAATGAAAATGATTTAAAAAAATGGATTAGCAGCGCAGAAGAAAAAGGAGAATTTGCAATAGATACAGAAACAACCTCATTAGATCCCAACCAAGCTGGCTTAGTTGGAATATCTATATCTACAGAAATTGGTAAAGCAGGTTATATTCCAATTGGACATAAAAATGGAAAGAATTTTGAAGAAAATACAGTTTTAAAAATTCTTAAGCCTATTCTTGAAGATCCAAGTATAAAAAAAATTGGGCAAAATATTAAATTTGATTTTATAATTTTATATCAAAGAGGAATTTCTATGAATTCAATGGAAGATACTATGTTAATGTCCTATGTTCTTGATGCAGGAAAAAATAGACATAACATGGATACTTTAGCCGAGATCCATCTAGACCATAAAACAATATTATTTAAAGATTTAGTAGGTAGTGGAAAAAAGCAAATCAATTTTAATGAAGTAGATATTAATCTTGCAAAAGAATATGCAGCGGAAGATGCTGACATAACTTTTAGACTATATAAAATATTTTTAAAAAATTTGAAAAATGAAAAACTAATAAATATTTATGAAACATTTGAAAAACCATTGATTCAAATATTGGCTTTGATGGAAATAAATGGTATCAAACTAGATGTAAATTTTCTTAAATCTTTATCTCTAAAGTTTGAAAAAAAAATACACATATTGGAAAAAGAAATATTTAAAATAGCTAAAAAAGAATTTAAAATTGGTTCTACGAAACAACTTGGTGAAGTGATGTATAATGAAATGAAAATTTCATCAATAAAAAAAACTAAAAAAGGTAGTTTTGCAACAAGCGCAAGTGTTTTAGAAGATTTGGCTTTTAAAGGTCACATGCTACCTAAATTAGTTTTAGATTGGAGACAAGTTGCAAAACTCAAAAATACTTATTCTGACTCTTTAGTAGAACATTTAAATCCAAGATCAAAAAGAGTACATACTTCATTTCTTTTAGCCGCAACAACCACTGGAAGATTAGCATCAAGCGATCCCAATTTACAAAATATTCCTATTAGAAGTGAAGATGGAAGAGATATAAGAAAAGCTTTTATAGCTGAAAAAAATTTTTTATTAATTTCAGCTGACTACAACCAAATAGAAATGAGAATTTTAGCAGATCTAGCAGATGTAAAAGAGCTTAAAAAAGCTTTTATTAATAATGAAGATATTCATTCTTTAACAGCAAGCCAAGTTTTTAATGTTGATATAGATAAAGTAGACTCTGATATGAGAAGAAAAGCTAAAGCTATAAATTTTGGAATTATTTATGGAATTTCACAATATGGTTTGGCAAAACAGATAAGTGTTTCTAATTCGGAAGCTGAAGACTTTTTAAATTCTTATTTTATTAAATTTCCAGAAATAAAAGATTATATGCAGAATACCATAAAACATTGTAGAAAAAGCGGTTATGTAAAAAACATATTTGGTAGAAAAACTCATATTACAGGTATTAATGATAAAAATTATAATGTAAGAAACTTTCAAGAAAGAGCAGCGATTAATGCTCCCATACAAGGGTCAGCTTCTGAAATAATGAGAATGGCAATGATACGAATCAATAAAAAATTTGAGGACTTAAAAAACATCCAATGTAAAATATTGCTCCAAATTCATGATGAATTAATTTTTGAGTCTTCAAAAACGAATGTAAGTGAATATTCAAGAATAATTAAAAAGGAAATGAACAGTGTAAAAGATAGCAATCTACACTCATTTTCAATACCTTTGTCTGTTGATATTAACTCAGGCAAAAATTGGGGTGATTTACATTAATCTTGAAGTATTGCCCAAATTAGAACAATTTAGTATTTTTAAGTATTAATTATGAGTCATACAATTGCATTAATTGACGATGATAGAAATATTCTTACTAGTTTGAGTATAGCTTTAGAAAAAGAGGGGTTTAAAGTTCAAACATATTTAGATGGTGAAAGTGCTTTAATAGGATTATCTAGAACACCACCAGATCTTGCTGTAATTGATATAAAAATGCCCAAAATGGATGGTGAAGAACTTTTAAAAAAATTAAGAAAAAAAACATCTTTACCAGTAATTTTTCTTACTTCAAAAGATGAGGAATTAGATGAACTTTTAGGCTTAAAGTTAGGAGCAGATGATTTTATAAAAAAATCTGGAGGCTTTTCAGTTAAAGTACTAATTGAGAGAATAAGAGTGCAGTTGAGAAAAAAAAATGTAAATAACATAGAAGATACAAAAAATATAATATCTCACGGAAAATTAAAATTAGATCCTTCCCAATTAGAATGTGAGTGGGATGGAAAATCTCTCCCTGATAAACTGACTACTACAGAATTCTTAATCGTTAAAGAACTTGCTAAAAGACCAGGCATTATAAAAGAAAGGTCTCAATTAATGGATATAGCCTATAGGGAAGATACTGATATTGAAGATAGAACTATTGACAGCCATGTAAAAAGAATAAGAAAAAAATTTAAAAAAGTAGATGGAGACTTTTCTGCTATTGAAACAAGATACGGCAGTGGATATCGTTGGAACGTTAATTAATGTTCAGTAGTTTTATAAAAAATTTATCGATATTAAAAAAATTTCTTTTTATAAATTTATTAATTTTTATAGTAATTGGAAGTTTTACAGTTCTTTATTTAAATACTATACAGCCAAATTTAATAAATAAAAAAGCATCAAATCATATAAAAATAATTGATAATACAATTGATAATATTAATAGATTAAAAATAGATTTTACAGAAGAGGAAATTAGAAAGTTTTTATTTTCTACTCGATTCCTTTTTCAAAACTTGGATAGAGTAATTATATATGATAGTAAATTTAATTTAATTGGTGATACCGATACTTTAGATTTAGACCCAAGATCTTTTTCACAAAAATTAGAAGTTATTGAATTAAATGAATTAAATACAAATAATATTTCAAAAGATGAAACTAAGAAAAAAGGAAAAAATAAAAAAACATTTACTATTAATGACTTTGTTGAGAATTATGCGGAGTCGGATGAATTTGGTAAGCCTTATACTTTTACAAAAGAAACTTACAATCAATTTTTGCTGATTACTATTAAAAATGTGAATGATGGTAAAAATAATATAGGATATTTAGCGATTTCAGAAAATGCAAATGAAATAAGAACAGCAATCAATGAAAGAAAGAATTTTATTATAAGAACTTTTTTTGTAGTAGTGATAGTAATTTTTGTGTTTTCTTTTGTTTTAAATAGATATTTTTTAAAACCTATTAAAAACTTAGTTTCTTATACAAATATAATTAAAGACAAGACAAAAAAAAAATTAGATATTGAGTCAATAAAGAAAAGAAATGATGAGCTTGGTAAATTGTCAAAATCATTAGATGAAATGACTAATGAATTACAAAACCGTATAAATACAGCAGAAAATTTTTCTACAGACTTAGTGCATGAAATCAGAAATCCTTTAGCTTCTTTAAAAAGTGCATCAGAAATAATATCAGAAACAGAAGATAGACAACAAAGAGATAAGTTAATTAATATTGTATCACACGATGTGGAGAGAATAGAAAGATTGATAACAGATTATTCTCAAATGTTAAAAGATGAAGTTGCTATTTCATCAGAAAAAATGCAAAAATTAGATTTAATTTCAATTGCCAAGTCAGTAGTTGATGATTTTAATAGTATCTATAATTCTAAAAGGGGCATTTCAATTCAGCTAAAAATTAATGGAAAACATGAATATTATATATTGGGCATTGAAAACAGAATTGAACAAATAATAGCTAATTTATTGGATAACTCAATTTCATTTAGTAAAGATAATCAAAAAATTGTTGTTGAATTAGCAAAAGAAAATCAAGGAGAAATAAATTTAAAAGTTGTTGATGAAGGAGAAGGTTTTAGAGAAAAGGATACACAAAAAATATTTAAAAGGTTTTATAGCAATAGACCAGAGAAATTTGGTAAACATTCTGGCTTAGGGTTAAATATTGTAAAAAATTTGGTTGAACTGCACAATGGTAATATTTTTGCAACAAACAATAAGGGTAAAGGAGCAAAAATTGAAATTTCTTTTCCAAGTGTTTAAACAAAAAGTTGATTATTTTAAATAATATTGTTAAAAGCCACGCTCATGAATGATTACAAAGTAAAAGATATTAATTTAGCTAATTTTGGAAGAAAAGAAATTTCTCTTGCAGAAACCGAAATGCCAGGACTTATGGCATTAAGAGATGAATATAAAGGAAAAAAACCTCTAAAAGGAGCAAGAATTTTAGGATGTCTTCATATGACGATTCAGACTGCCGTTCTAATTGAAACTTTAGTAGAATTGGGAGCAGAAGTTCGGTGGTCTTCATGTAATATTTTTTCAACCCAGGATCATGCTGCCGCAGCAATAGCTAAAGCAGGAATTCCAGTTTTTGCATGGAAGGGTGAGACGGAGGAAGAATATTGGTGGTGCGTAAGACAAACAATCGAAGGAAAAAAAGATTGGAAACCAAATATGATTCTTGATGATGGAGGTGATTTAACGGCATTAATGCATAAAGATTATAAAGAAATGATGAAATCTATAAAAGGACTTTCAGAGGAAACTACAACAGGTGTTTTAGCTTTAAAAAAAATGGAAAATGAGGGTAATTTATTAGTTCCGGCAATTAATGTTAACGACTCTGTAACTAAATCAAAATTTGATAATTTGTACGGTTGTAGAGAGAGTTTGGTGGATGGAATTAAAAGAGCAACAGATCTAATGATGTCAGGAAAAGTAGCAATAGTTGCTGGATTTGGAGATGTAGGAAAAGGAAGCGCTGCTTCGTTAAGACAAAGTGGAGCAAGAGTTATGGTCACTGAAACAGATCCGATTTGTGCCCTACAGGCAGCAATGGAAGGATATGAAGTGGTTCTTATGGATGAGATGATCAAGGAGGCTGATATAGTTGTAACAGCCACAGGAAATAAAGATATTGTTACCGCAGACCATATGAGAATGATGAAAGATAGAGCAATTCTATGTAACATCGGACATTTTGATAATGAAATTCAAGTTGATGCTTTAAAAAATTATAAATGGGATGAAATAAAACCTCAAGTACACGAGATAACCTTACCAAGTAATAAAAGGATTATACTTTTAGCTGAAGGAAGACTAGTAAACTTAGGGTGTGCAACAGGGCATCCTAGTTTTGTGATGAGCGCATCATTTACAAATCAAGTAACCGCACAAATAGAATTATGGAATAATTCTGAAAAGTATGAAAAGAAAGTTTATGTATTACCTAAACATCTTGATGAGAAAGTTGCAAAATTACACTTAGAAAAAGTTGGAGCAAAACTCACAAAACTCTCAAAAGATCAAGCAGACTATATAAGTGTTAAACAAGAGGGGCCATTCAAATCCGATGCCTATCGGTACTAAAAGTAGTAAAATTAATATTAGTAAAGAAATAGATACAAAATTAATATCTAAAATAATTTCAAATCATTTAGTAAATGGGGATATAGTTTTTTTATATGGAGAAATAGGTGTGGGAAAAACAACTTTTGTGAAATATTTAATTAATTTTTTACAAAAAAAAAATAAAGAAAAAACAACAGAGGTTCCAAGCCCAACATTTAATGTTGTAAATGAATATTTAATTAAAAAACAAAAATTTATTCATTATGATTTATATAGAATAAAAGATGAGACAGAACTTAATAATATTGGTCTATTTGAAGATTCCAAAAATTGTATCTCATTTGTTGAATGGCCAGAAGTAATAAAAAGAAAACCTAAGAATAGAATTGATTTATATTTTAATTATGAGAAAAATTTTAAGAAAAGAAATTTAATTATATCTACTGATTATAAAAAAAAAATATTTAATGAATTTAAATAAAAATTTAATTAGTCTTTCCGGAGATGCTTCATTTAGAAGATTTTACAGAAATAAAAATAAAAAGAATTCTATAATTGTTTTTGCAAACAAAGAGAAAAAAAATAATTTACTTGTTTATGATGCTGTAAATAAGATTTTAAAAAAAAATAATATTAAAGCTCCTAAATTAATTAAAGAACATTATAAAGAAAACTTTATTGAAATTGAAGATTTAGGCAATAAAACTATTTATGATGTATTAAAAAATAATAAAAATAAAATTTCTTATTATTATAAAATACTAATTATTCTAAAAAAGTTACAAAAAATAAAAGATAAAAAAGTCAAAACATTTAATAAAAAAAATTATTTTGTTCCAAAATATACAAAAAAAAAACTTTTTGAAGAGGCTAAATTATTTCTAGATTGGTATATTCCAAAAAAAGTTTCCAAAAAAAAACAAATTTTATTAAAAAAAAAACTTAAAAATATTATTTTAAATTTAATAAATAATTTACAAATAAAAAATAAAATTTTTGTACATCGTGATTTTCATATATCAAATATGATGCTATATAAAAAAAATATATATTTATTAGATAGCCAGGATGCGGTTTATGGCAATATAGCTTATGATCTTGCTTCTTTGATTGATGATGTAAGATTTAAAACAACATTAGAAGAAAAAAAGAAAATTTTTAAAAAATATATTTCAATTAATAAATTATTTGAGACTACTAAATTACAAAATGACTTTGAAATTTTATCAGTTTTAAGAAATATAAAAATTATTGGTATTTTTACTCGACTTTCAATAAGAGATAAAAAAAAAAAATATTTAAAATTAATACCTAGAGCTTGGAATTTAATAGAACTTAGAATAGATAAAAATAATAAATTTAAGGAATTAAAATATATTTTAGATAAATTTTTTCCAAAAAAATTAAGAAATAAATATGAAAATTAAAACAGCATTAATTTTGTGCGCAGGATATGGAAAACGTTTAAATCCAATAACATTAAAGATTCCAAAACCTTTAATTGAAATAAAAAATATAACCTTGCTAGAAAATTCAATAAATTTCTTAGAAAAATTAAAAATAGAAAATGTAAAAATTAATACTTACCATTTACATAATCAAATAAGCAATTTTATCATAAACCATGATTCAAAATTAAAAATTGAAATTATAAATGATGGTAATGAGATTTTAGATACAGGAGGAGGCATTCTCAATTTAATCAATTCATCAGATGAAAATGATTTTATCGTATTGAACCCCGATACTATTTGGGGAGATAATTATTTGAAAGAAACTAATAAAATGGTTGATTTTTATATAGAGAAAAAAATTAAAAATTTATTAATGATAGTTAAGAAAGAAAATAGTTTTGATGCTAGAATGAAAGGCGATTTTTCATTAATTGATAAAAAATTATTTAAAAATAAAGAAAATGATTTTATTTATACTGGCATACAAATTATAAACAAAAGTCTGTTCAAAAATGAGAAAGTTATGCCATTTTCAATCACAAAGATTTGGGATGAGGCAATAAAAAACAAAATGCTATATGGCTTTGAAAGTAAAGAACAATTTATTCATTTAACTGATTTAGAGATTTACAATAAATTAGTTAAAAAATAATTAAATCATTAGCTCTTTTTTGATCTAAATATCTAGCTTCTTTGATCTTTTGATTATTATAGAATTTAATTAACAAAGGATTGCCTGTTGGAATTTCAAGTTTAGAAATTTTTTTATCATCTAAATTAAACAAATATTTACATAATGCTCGTAAAGAATTTCCATGAGCGGCTATAATTATATTTTTGTTTAATTTATCAAAAATATTTTTTTGAAAGTAGGGTACTACTCTTTGATAAGTATCTTTTAAAGACTCAGTGTCAGGAATTTTATCTTTAGGTATATTTTTATAAATTCCAATATTTAGAGGATGGTAAGGACTATTTTTACTTAGTGGGTCTGGTCTGACATTCCATGATCTTCTATATTCTAAAATTTTATCTTCTCCATAATTTTTTTTCATTTCTTCTTTGTTGAGACCTGTTAAAGCACCATAATGTCTTTCATTTAATTCCCATGCATTAACTACATTATTATTTTTAATTCTCAAAGTATTTAATATTAAATTTAGAGTTTCGATTGCTCTTTTCTGATATGAAGAAAAAAAAAGATCTATATTTAAATTAAGTTCTTTGATTAATTCGCCAGCCTTGCATGCTTCCAGTTTTCCATTTGGAGTTAACCCAATATCTACCCATCCAGTGAATTTTTTTTCCAAATTCCATTCACTTTGTCCGTGTCTTACTAAAATTAAATGACTCATTTGCTAAATTTATTTATAAGATAAATATATAAATGACAAAAAAAATATTTCACTTTTTAAACATTATATTTGTATTTTTGTATGTTTATCCAGGCAGTATATTGGGTTTTTTAATTTATAAAGATATTTCAAAACAACCTCAAATAACAACAGATTTTATAGTTTCTTCAAACCATGTTTATGCATTTCTTTTTTTATCACTATTAGGATTAATCAGTTACATTAATAAATATAAAATAATCATTATTTATTTTCTTTTAACCTCTGTAATTCTTGAATTGTTACATATTTTTATCCCTAACAGATCATTTCAATTTTCTGACTTATTTGGTAATATTCTTGGAGTTTTAATATCTATTGCTTTGTTAATTTTATTTAATTTTTGGAGAAAAAAATGAGTTCATTCGACGATAGACAAAAAAGTTTTGAAAAAAAGTTTGCACATGACCAAGAGCTTCAGTTTAAAGTAAGTGCAAGAAGAAATAAATACTTAGGTCAGTGGGCCTCAAAGGTTCTTGGTTATAATGAAGAAAAAGAAAAAGAATATATTCAATCTGTAATTAAAGCAGATTTTGCAGAAGCTGGAGATGAAGATGTTTTTAGAAAAGTGAAAGAAGATTTAAAAAATCATAATATTTCAGACGAAGATATTAGGAAAAAAATGGATGAATTAAATGAAAAAGCTAAGTCGGAATTTATTTAGTTTTTTTATTTTTTTTTTTTTATTTTTTACCAATTTAGCAAATAGTGGAGAAAAATTTATTACTAGTTTTGCCAAAGATATTTGGATTACCGATGGCGATACAATTAAAATTGGTAAAGAGAAAATTAGACTTTTTGGTATTGATGCACCTGAAATAAAACAATTATGTAAAAATAAAAATAATAATCATTATGCTTGTGGAGAAAAATCAAAAAATTTTCTTAGTACTTTAATAAATTCTACAGATAAAAAGATTTATTGTTACTATTCAGAACGTGATAGATATAATAGAATTATAGGAGAATGCTTTATAAAAGCAAATAGTTTAATAAATATTAATCAGAAGATGGTTTCCCAAGGCCATGCCATTGCATATTTAAAATACTCTAAAAAATATTTAAAAGATGAATCTTCTGCTAAAACAAATAAACTTGGTATATGGGAAGGCACATTTGACTTACCAGAAGCATGGAGAAAAAAAAATAAATAAACTATAAGTTTATTAGTGATTCTAAATAAAAAATTATTATTTATATTTTTATTTTTTTTAATTTCTGCTTGCTCCTCTATTCCAAAAAATACAGCAGATGGTTGCTCAATATTTTCAGAAAGATATCTCTGGTATAAACATTCAAAAAGAACTGAAAAAAAATGGGGAACACCAATTTATATTCAATTAGCAATTATAAAAATGGAATCAGATTTTGATTGGTTGGCAAGACCAGAAAGACAAAAAATATTTAAAGTAATCCCATTTAAAAGACCCTCCACCTCTCTTGGTTATTCTCAAGCTGTAAAAGGAACTTGGAAACAATATAAAAATGAAACAGGCAATAAACTTGCAACAAGAACTAGATTTAAAGATAGTGTTGATTTTATAGGTTGGTATACAAATAAAACAGAAAAAATATTAAAAATTTCTAAGAAGGATGCATTTAGACAATATATTGCTTACCATGAAGGCTGGGGAAATTATAAAAATTATAAGAGTAAACAAAAAATAATATTGCTTGCTAAAAAGGTACAAAAGCAATCAGAAAAGTACAAAAAACAATTAAATGGATGTAAAAAATCACTAAATAAAAAAAAATATATTATTTTTTAATGAAGTTCTTTTTTTAGCTCAATATCTACAGCATCTATTCTCTTAGTATTTTTTGCTAAAGCTAAATACATAGTAGGAGTCACATATAGAGTAAAGAATGTAGAAATTATCATTCCCCCGAAAATTGTTGACCCAACTGCTAATCTTGAACCCTCGCCAGCCCCTGGACCAATATTGCCTATAATCAAAGGCATCATCGCAATCATTGTACTCAAAGAGGTCATTATAATCGGTCTAAATCTTAATTCACATGCCTCTTTTACCGATGATTCTATATTTTTACTTTTTAATCTCAGTTGATTTGCATAGTCTACTATAAGAATACTATTTTTTGTCGATATACCAATTAATATTACTAAAGCGATTTGTGAAAAAATATTTATAGAACTGTTTAAAAATAAAATAAATACTAATCCACCAAAAACTGCAAGTGGTACAGTTAAAACAATTATAAATGGATGTACAAATGAGTTAAAAGTTGCAGCCATAACTAGATATGCTGTTAGTAAAGCTAGAGCAAAAATTATAAATAATTCATTACTTGTTTCTTTAAGTTCCTCTGACTTACCTTTCCATGTTATTTGATTTTCTGGAGCAACTTCGCTCATTACTTTTTCTAAATATTTTATAGCTTCAGATAACGTGTAATTTTCATTTATATTTGCAGATATAGTTACTGCTCGCTGCCTGTTATATCTAGATAGAACTTTTGCTGATCCTTCCTCTTTAAAATCAACTAGATTAGCTACTGAAATTAATTTTTTATTATTTTCAGATCTGACAAAGATTTTTGCAAGTCCTTCTTTATTTCTTCTGTCAGATAAATATTGTTGTAAGATAATTGGATATTCTTTTCCAAGTCTGTTAAAAGTAGTTACTCTTTTACCCCCATATAAGGTTTCTAAGGTTTGCCCTATAGTCTGTGTAGATATTCCAAGGTCTTTGGCTTTATTATTATTAATTATAAGTTTAACCTCTGGCTTATCTAAAGAATAATCTGACTCAATTCTAGATAAATTAGGATTCTTTCTTAAGCTTCTAATAACTTGAGACTGTGCACTTTGTAATTCTTGATAAGTACTCCCTAAAATCACCATTTGAATAGGTTTATTGTAATTAGAAACTCTAATTGATTGTGGAGAAATTGGAAAAGCTACAGCTTGTGGAACTGTTACTATTTTTCCAATTGCCTGCCTCATAATAGTTTGAGAGTCCTGTTTTCTATTTTTCCAATGATCTAAAAGAGCAATAATAATAAAGCTATTAAATGAATTACTTGCCCTTCCAAAACCAGGCACTCTCATAATAAATCTATTGTAAGGGCTATCTTCAGCTTGAAGAAGAGGAATTAATCTTCCCTCAACTTCTTGGGCTCTTTTTTGAGTGTATTCAAAAGAGCTTCCCTCATCAGTAAATCCAATTATTAAGTATGCACCTCTATCTTCTATTGGCAAAAGTTCTTTTTTTGAAAAATTAAATAAAAGAATAGAAGCTGCTATTATAAAAATTATAAAAACTGATATAGTTTTTTTTTTATATATCCAAAATTCTAGAGTCTCCCGATAAAATTTGGAGAAAGTATTAAAAAATTTTTCAAATTTACTGATAACAATATTTTTAGAAGTTCTTCTTTTTAAAAATTTACTTCCAAGCATTGGAGAGAGTGTTAAAGCAACAAATGATGACACAACTATTGAAAAAGTTAATGCAATTGCAGTTTCTCTAAATAATGTACCTGAAATACCTTCTATAAATATTAATGGTAAAAAAACTGCAACTAAA
The DNA here is from genome assembly GCA_902551455.1 of uncultured Pelagibacteraceae bacterium. GTDB lineage: Bacteria > Pseudomonadota > Alphaproteobacteria > Pelagibacterales > Pelagibacteraceae > Pelagibacter. The sequence continues at coordinate 31,384 of CACDDC010000002.1, forward strand.
ATAAGTGTTGTTGCTATTATTGCAAAGGTAATCTGTTTAGAACCTTTATAGGCAGCAACAAGCGGTGTTTCTCCGTTTTCAACTCTTCTATAAATAGCATCTGTCATAATAACCGAGTCATCAGTAATAATACCAATGGCGAGTATAAAACTTAAAAGAACAAAAATATTTATTGAAAGACCAAATAAGTATAAACCTAAAAAAGAAGCAATTAAACTCACAGGTAAAGCTACAGCTGGCACAATAACTGCTTTAAGATTTCCTAGAAATAAATATATAATTATTACAACAAGAACAAAAGCAATAACCAATGTTTTATATACTTCCTCAATTGCAGCACCTATATATGTAGCTCTATTAAAAGCTATTTCTAAATTTAAACCTTCAGGTAGAGTTTTTTTAACTTTAGTTATTTTTTTCTTTATTTCTTTTGACAATTCTACTGTAGATGCACCACTTCTAGCATAAATACCAATCCCAACAGTTTTTAAATTTAGCTCATCTTTTCTTTGAGCTTTAAATAGTGTTTTTTCTGAAACTGGGCCAAATTCAACAATTGCTATATCTGATAATTTAACAATATTATTCTTTTCTTTTTTAACAGGTAATTCTTTTAGTTTTTTTATGCTATCATAAGATTTATCTAGATTTAAAGTTAGATCTATGTTGTTAGCCTCAAGTGTACCGGCAGGTAAACTAATATTTTCACTTCTTATTGCATTTTCAACTTCTTGAATTGTTAAGTTATTTGCTGCAAGTTTTATGGGATCTATCCAAACTCTTACACTTAATTCTCTTAAGCCACCCACTAATATTCGTCCAACATTTTTTACACTTGAAAAACTATCAACCAAATATCTTTCAGCATAATCTCCAAGCTCTAAATCAGTCCATGTTGCTGATGACAACGCCAACCACATTGTAGTAGTAAATCCTGCTGCTTGTTTTAATATTTGAGGAGGATCAGACTCTGAAGGAAGATTATCAACAACTCTTGCAACTCTTTCTCTAATGTCATTTGCAGCATCATCCAAATCTATATCTGTATCAAAGATAATATTTATTGTGCTTCTTCCATTTTCAGATACTGAGTCTATATTTTTAATTCCTTCTGCCCCTCCAATTACATCTTCTATCACTTGAGTTACTTCTTGATCAATGATTGGAGCAGATGCAGATTTATAATCTACTTGTATTTGAACTACAGGTGGCTGTAATCCTGTTGGTAACTCTCTTACTGGTAGTTTCCAAAATACAAATATTCCAAATACTATAAGTATAAGAGACATTACCCAAGAGACTACCGGTCTTCTGATGCTTACTTCAGTTATATACATTTAATTTGTAATTGGTTTAATTTTTCCTCTTGGCCTTACTTTTTTTAACCCCTCAGCTACTATTACATCTTTTTCATTTAAACCTGACAATACTTCTACTAATCCTTCATCTCTAATTCCAATTTTTATTTCTTTTTTGTTTGCTATGTTATCTTTAGATATTTTATAAACATAAGCTTTATTTCCCTCCAATATCAAGCTGGTGTCGGGCACACTTAAAGAATTTCTTAAATTAAAATTTACTGTTACTTCTAATAGAGAGCCTGGTATTAATTCAAAATTTTCATTACTAATTTTAATTCTTGTTAATAGGCTTCTAGTCTCAGCATTAATTCTACTTGAAACACCATCAACTTCTCCATTATAAATTTTATTTTTATAACCTGAGAATTTAACTTCAACAGGCAAACCTTTTTTCATTACTGAAGCAAATACTTCTGGAATCTTTAAATCAGCATAAATTAATGAAATATCATCCAATGTTATAATTACTGAATTATCTGAACCCAAAACATCTTCTGTTAGCCCTCTTACTCCTAATACTCCACTAAAAGGAGCAACTATGTTTTCGTCATTTAATTTAACAATTAAATCTCCTTTATTTACATATTTTTTTAGATCTAATTCAGATGAGAGCTGATTCTTTTTTATTCTAAAAGTTTCTGTTTTTTTTGAAACTGCAGTTCCAAAACTTTCAATTTTTTCAGAAAATTGATTTTTTATTACCTCGGTCACAATAATTCCTGGAGGAGGTCTCTTTCCAAATTTTTTTGCAAAATGATTACCAATCATTGTTCTACCAACAACAACTGATATAATTATAAAAAAGAAAATTATTATTATTGATGTAATTTTAGTAGATCTTTTCATAATTAAATTTTTCCGTATTCTGCCCAAGAACCGTCGTAAATAATAGGCATATATTTATTATTTATTAGAGAATATGCAAGTGCTAAAACAGAAGCAGTTATACCAGAACCACAAGAAAAAATAACATTCGTTGTCATTTCTTCACCCAAGATATCTTTAAATATATTAAATATTTCATCTTTTTTTTTAAATGAATTGTTTTCATTTATTAATTTTTTGTAAGGAAGACATAAAGATTTTGGAATTGAGCCACTTCTAATCCCATCTCTTGGTTCTTTAATTTTTCCCTCAAATCTTTCTTTACTCCTTGCGTCTAAAACTCTAAATTTATTTTTAATAATATTTGCATCAATTTTTTTTTTATCTTTTACTAAATCTTTGATTTCTGTCGCAAAGTATTTAGAAACTTCTATTTTAGTAGGTAAGTTTGTTAATTTTCGATTTTCAATTTTCCATTTTTTTAAACCACCATCTAATACATTTACTAGTTGAGGGTTATGACCAAAGTAAATAAAATTATACCATAATCTACACGAACTTATTACATCAGAGTTATCGTAAATTACAATTTTATCTTTATTTGAAATTCCCATTGAAGAAATAATTTTTTCCCATGTATCTTTTTTTACCAGCATATGAGGTAAATTTGTATTTTGATCAGAATTTTTATCTATATCAAAAAAAATTGCATTTTTAATATGTTCTTTAATATATTCTTTATAGCCATCTCTGTTTGTAATTGGCATGTGCCAAGAACTATCAAATATTTTTACTTTTGATATATTTTTTTCCAACCAATCTGTTGTTACAAGTGACATTTTATCTTTTTTCTAAATATTTTTGATGGTATTCTTCTGCTGTACAATAATTTTTAATATAAGATATTTTTGTTACCACTTTACCAAATAATTCTTTATTAATGCGTTCTCTAACTTTTTCTGCAATTGTTTTTTGATTTTTATTTAAATAAAAAATTTCACTTCTATATTGTGTACCAAAATCTGGACCTTGAGAATTTAATGTAGTTGGATCATGAATTTCAAAAAAATAATTTAATATACTCTCGTAAGATATTATTTTTGGATCAAAATCTAATTTTACAACCTCTGCATGGTTTGTTTTGCCACCACAAACCTCTTGATATGTTGTATTTTTATTAATTCCTCCACAGTATCCAACTTCAGTTTTTATCACACCCTCAAGTCTACTAAATTTAATTTCAGGTCCCCAAAAACATCCACATGCTAAAATTGCTATTTCCATTGATAAATATTCCAATTAATCTAAAGTTATTATTATGCTTTCCAAAAATCAATTAGGCTTTTTGTACATGTTTATTTCTGTTTGTGCGTTTTCTCTAATGGATTTAATAGTTAAATGGTCAGAAAATTATCCTTTAGGTGAAGTATTATTTTTTAGGGGTTTTTTTGGAATAATCCCTCTTTTATTTTTGATACCTCGTAACAGATTTAAGAATTTTTATTATACTAGAAGATTAGGATTACATTTTCTAAGATGTATTTCGGGATTAATTGCATTAATTTCTATATTTATAGCCTTGAGAAGTCTTCCCTTGGCTACAGTAGTGAGCATTTCCTTTGCTGCACCAATATTTACAACAATATTATCAATAATTTTTTTAAGAGAAAAAGTTGGAAGGTATAGGTGGTTAGCCGTAATTGTCGGATTTGTTGGCATAATAATTATCACAGAGCCAGGATTAAGCTCACTTAATATCTATTATATTTATCCAATTATATTTTGTTTGGGTTTATCTTATGTAGCTATAACAATAAGACAATTATCTAAAACAGAGCCTGTTTGGCTTATATCATTAAATTTTTCATTAGTAATAACTTTGGCTGGCATAACTACAATTCCATTTGGATGGATTATTCCAAGCATTAAAGATTTATTTTTATTAACGTCTGTAGGAATTTTAGGAGGATTTGCAAACTTATGGCTAAGCCAATCTTATAGATTGTCCGAGGTATCATTAGTAACTCCTCTTAAATATTTAACATTAATTTTTGGTATAATTTTTGGTTACACTATATGGGGTGAAATTCCGACATTGAAAACTATGTTAGGATCTACATTAGTAATTGTTTCATCAATTATTATTTTCAGAAGAGAAATTTTACTTAAAAAGCAACCGTCAATTACTAGACATGAGTAAGCCGCCAAAGTACTGGAATAAAGCAAAAAAATTGCTTTCAAAAAAAGATAAAGTATTTAAACAAATAATAAAAAAACATAACAAAGGCTATTTAACAACTAGAAAAGACCCGTTCTTCTCACTTTGTAGGACAATTGTAGGGCAGCAAATATCAACTAAAGCAGCAGACTCAATATGGCTTAAATTTGAAAAAAAATGTAAAAAAAAAATTAAACCTAGAGTAGTTATAAATTTAGCATTTAGAGATTTAAAAAAAACAGGATTATCTCGTCAAAAAATATCTTATATAAAAAATATTGCAAAAAGTTTTAATAGCAATTCTTTTAACGTATCAAAATTAAAAAATATGGATGATGAAACTGCAATAAATTATATTACCCAAATCAAAGGTCTAGGTATTTGGAGTGCAGAAATGTTTTTAATGTTCAATCTAAATAAACCTGATATTTTTCCTATAAAAGATATTGGTCTTCTTAGAGCTATTTCAAAAAATTATAAAATTTCTTACCCTCCAAGTGAAAAGTTTTTAAATAAGCTTTCCAATCTACATTCAGGTTTTAGAACTGTTTTTACGTGGTACATGTGGAGAAGTATCGATCCTGTAGATGTTGAATATTAAACTCCTTCAACAATTTGACAATGTCTATTAAATTTTCCTTTGACTAGTGTTTTGCAGATTAATACTAATTTTATTCTAACCATTGTTTATATTTATTTATATTTTCACTTATATTGTAAGGCAACTCTTCAAAACTTAAAATATCTAATTTAACTCCCTCGGAAAACTTATTTTTTCTTTTATCGATAGTTAGATTATAGACACTTTCTCTATTTTGAATTCGTTTTTCAATATTTTGAACTCCTATAGGATTTAAGTCATACTCATGATGATGAGTGTATGACCTTAGTTTTTCGTCAATAAGTTCAGGAGTATTCAAATAGGAAAAATGCCAACCTCCATCATCAACAAAATAAATATTATTATACTTTGTTTTTGATAAGAAATTATCAATTCTCCAGAAGCTATAAGATTTCGGCTTTATATCCCTTAACCATTGAGGTGATATTAAATTTTTTTTCCTGCATGCTCTGGAGCCATACCAAGTATAATTTCTTTGGTAGAGATTAAATTTGTAGTAGCACATTTTTTGTTTAAAAAAGATTAATTTTTCAGATAAATTTTTAATATTTAATTTATCTAATTTAGGTATTTCATCGATATCAGAAATTATTATAATATCATCGGGATTAGCTTTATTTATTCCATTTAAAATATAATTTCTTTGATAGTGATCTCTTCTGTAACCATTTAAAACATATTTTTTACTTTTTTCGAAATCTGTATCATTATCTTTTATCTCCTCAATTTCTTTTGATTGAGAGTCTAAAATTAAATAATTAATTTTTTTAGAGAATTTAGAAAAATTTTTTATATTAAAATTTAATTTTTTTCTTTGTCCTCTATGATTGAAGGTGCTCTCGACTATAACAAAGTTATCTACAAATTTTTCTAGATAATTTAATCTTGCATCAAGAACAGTATCTTCGTTATGATACATGAAGCAGTCAAAGATTTTCATTATTAATGTAAATAATGATAATTATATTAGATGTAAAGTTATAAATAATTTGCTAAAAAATCCCTGTGGAAAAGAAAATAGTAATAACAGGCGCCCTTGGTTATTTGGGAACAGAGCTATGCAGGATCTATTCAGGCGAAAGTTGGAAAAATAAAATTATTGCAACAGACAGTAGATTTGTATCAGAAAGAGTTAGTCAACTTGCTGATTGGAATATTCAATTTTTTCAAGGTCATATTTTAGATTTAGAATTTTTAAATAAACATTTAAAAGATGCAGATGTAGTACACCACCTAGCAGGAGTAACAAACGTTGCATATGTTAAAAATGAATCAAATAAGCTGCTAGATGAAAAAATTAAGAGTTATGCAATAGATGGAACCAATAATATTTTAAAAGTCATACCGAAAAAATGTAAAATTATTTTTCCATCAACACATGTAATTTTTGAAGGATTAGAAAATACAAAAAAAGATATAAATGAAAAAGAAACTCCAAAACCTGTTTTAATGTACTCATCTAGCAAGGTTCAAAATGAAATTGATATACATAATTCAGGAAACAATTATACGATTTTAAGATTAGGATCTGTATATGGATATTCTTTAGATACAATGAGAATAAATATAATGCCAAATCTTTTTTCTAAAATTGCTTCTCAAAATGGAACAATAAAATTATTTGCAGGAGGAAAGCAAATTAAAAGTTTAGTTTCATTAATTGATGTTGTTAGATGTATGAAGTTTGTTGAAGAAAATAATAAAATAAAAAAAGAAATTTTTCATTTAACAAATGAAAATACTACAGTAAGAAAAGTAGCAGAAATTTGCAAAAAATATAATCCAAAAGTTAAATTACAAGATACAAATGATCAAATCCCAAATTTTGGTTATACTTTATCTAACAAAAAACTTTTAAAAACTGGTTTTAAATTTTTGTATAATTTAGAAGAGTCAATTAAAGAAATGATTAGACAGTGGTCTTATTCAAAAAATAAACATAAATTAGAACAAGTTTTTGCTGGGAAAAATGAATTCATAGATGAAAGGGGTAAAATAAGCAATTATGAACTACCTGAACCAATAAATTTAATTGGTTACATTGAATCTAAAAAGGGAACTATAAGAGCTAATCATTATCATCCAATACAGGAACAAAAATGTATTTTGATTAAAGGACAATTTATAAGTATTTATAAGGATTTATTAAATAACAAAACTCATAAAATAACTCACGTTGTCAATGAAGGAGATCTCATTGTAACAAAACCAAACGTTGCACATGCAATGGTTTTTTCAAAAGACTCAATTTTTTTAAATTTAGTTAGAGGCGAAAGAGAGCACAAAAATTATGGAGTTACCCATACTATTAAATATGATTTTGTAAACAAAGAAGAAAAAAATTTATTATTAAATTGTTATAAGTTCGATTGTAGATCTTGTGGCAATACTAATTTAAAAAGATTTATTTCATTAGGCTATCAACCACTTGCAAACAACTTATTAAATAAAAAGAAGGATGAGTATGAATTATATCCACTAGAAGTAAATTATTGTAATAAATGTCATAACTGCCAACTATCTGTATCAGTAGATCCAAAAAAAATGTTTGCAAATTATTTATATACCTCTTCAACTTCAAAAACATTTAGAGACCATTTTATGAATGCTGCAAAAAAATATATGAAAGAGTTAAAATTAATACCAAAAAAATCATATATCATCGACATTGGAAGTAATGATGGTGTTGCATTAAAACCTTTTAAAGACTTAAAATTTAAAAAAATATTAGGTATTGAACCTGCTAAAAACTTAGCAAAAATAGCTAATAAAAATAAAATTGAAACATTTAATGGTTTTTTAACAAAAAATAATCTTCGAAAAATCAAAAAAAATGCTGATTTAATACTAGCGTCAAATGTTTTTGCACATTCAGATAATTTAAAAGACATGGCAGAATGTATGATAAGTCTTCTCAGCGAAAAAGGGACTATAGTAATCGAAGTTCAATATTTGCTGGATACTTTAAAAGATTTAACTTTTGATAATATTTATCATGAGCATTATAATTATTGGTCTTTAACATCTTTAATTAATTTTTTTAAAAATTTAAAAGTTGTAATTTATAAAGCAGAAAGAATCCAAACACATGGTGGTTCAATAAGAATTTATATTAAAAAATATAATAGAAAAATTAATATTGAAAAAAGTGTGAGGAAAATAATTCAGGATGAGGAAAGATATGGAATAAAAAATTATAAAACTTATGAAAATTTTGGAAAAAAAGTTCACAAGTTAAGAGAAAATGTGATTAAAAATATAAATTTACTTAAGAAAAAGGAAAAAACAATTATTGGTTATGGGGCACCTGCCAAAGCAACAACGGCTCTTAATTTTTTTGGTATTTCTAATGAAATTGATTACATAGTTGAAGATAATAAATTAAAACACAATAAAATTATACCTGGTGTAAATATACCAATATATTCTAAATCACAAATAAAAGAAAAAAATCCCGCATTACTTGTTTTAGCTTGGAATTTTTATAATGAGATTAAATTTAATAATAAAAATATTTCTAATAAATTTATAAATATTAAAGAATTAGAAAAGAATTAATATTTTATTATATTATTTAATCTTATAGTAGCAATTTTCTTTACCTGATCTTTTGCTTCTTGAAATTCTTTATCAATCGAATTGTTTATTCTCTTTCTAAATATCTCAAGAATCTCTATTCTATTTTTGCCACTCACAGCTATTATAAATGGGAAATTAAATTTTTTTTTATATTCAGTATTTAGTTTCTTAAATTCTTGAAATTCTTCTCTTGTACAATTATTTAAATTTGCACCTGATTGTTCACTCTTAGAATGTTCAGTTAATTTTTCCTCAACAGCTAAGTCAGGGTGAGCATTTAATATTTTTAAAATATTATTTTTCTCACAGTTTTCGTACTCTTTAATTATTTGAGCATGTAAATCATTAAAACTTTTAAAAGGTTTTAAATCAAACACATTTTCTGCGATCCATTCTGTTTTTTCAAAAATGTTGCCAAAAATTGTCAGAAAATCAGATTTATTTAGTTGATTAATTTTATTGATAGAGTTTATTTTATCCATATTTATTTAGTTTTATATATAAATTATACAATTTTTGTATAATATAACACCACTACTATGACGAAGTTAACTACTCATGTTTTAGATATTTATTCTGGCAAACCTGGCCAAGGTATAAAGGTTGACTTATTTTACATTGGTACTTATGAAAAAAAAAAATTAAACACTGTAGTATTAAATAATGATGGTAGGGCAGACAAACCTTTAGCCGAAGGTAAAAACTTTTTGGAAGGAAAATATGAGCTTGTGTTTTATGTAGGTGACTATTTTAAAAAAATAACTGATACCAAAAATATTCCTTTTTTAGATGATGTTGTTATAAGATTTGGAATTTCTAATTCTAAAGAGAATTATCATGTGCCATTACTTGTCTCACCTTGGAGCTATTCAACTTATAGGGGAAGTTAATGGCTTCCAACACTATAGAATTTATTTTAAATAATAGGATACATAAAATTTCAAATCCTAATCCAAATGAAACAATTTTAAATTATATCAGATTAAATTTAAAAAAAACTGGTACAAAAGAAGGATGTGCCGAAGGCGGTTGTGGAGCTTGCACAATAGTTTTAGGAGAATTAATAAGAAACAATATTGAATACAAAGCAATAAATGCTTGCATAGCTTTTTTGCCAATTCTTAATGGCAAACAATTAATTTTAGTTGAAGATTTAATGTCTTCAGACGGCAAATTGCATCCAGTACAAGACGCAATGGTAAAATTTCATGGTTCACAGTGTGGATTTTGTACACCAGGATTTGTTATGTCAATGTTTGCTATGTATAAAAATAATAAAAATTTCAATGATGAAATAGTATCAGACTCATTATCTGGAAATTTATGCAGATGTACAGGTTATAGACCGATAATTGATGCTGCTAAAAGTTTGAATAAAAAAAAATATATTGATAAATTTGAAAAATTTAAAAAAAAAACAATTAACCTTCTTAAAAAAATTAGAACAAAAAATATAGTAATTAAAAATGAAAACAAAACATATTTTGCACCTAAAACAATAACTGAATTAAAAAAAGTTCTTAAAAAAAATCCTGATGCAAGATTATTAAGTGGTGGTACTGACCTTTCTTTAGAAGTAACTAAAGCTCATAAAGAAATAAAAAAAATAATATACTTAAATTCAATAAAAAAATTAGATTTTATTAAAAATAAAAAAAAAGAAATAGAAATAGGTGCAGGTACACCATTAATTACTTTTGAGAAATTTATAAAAAAATATTACCCAGATTTTAATAATATTTTAAGAAGATATGGATCTGTTCAAATCAGGAATGTTGGAACAATAGCAGGAAATATTGCTACAGCATCACCTATAGGTGATACTTTGCCACTATTGTTATCGCTAGATGCCAAACTAATTTTAGACGGATCAAAAAAAAAAGAGTCAATTTCATTAAATAAATTTTTTATAAGTTATCGTAAAACTAAACTTAAAAAAGGACAATTTATTTATTCTGTGAAAATACCTATATACAAAAAAAATATATTTAAAGCATACAAGGTATCAAAAAGATTTGATGATGATATTTCATCTGTTTGTGGATCTTTTAATATTGAGATAAATCAAAATAAAATAAAAAAAATTAAAATAGCCTATGGAGGAATGTCTGAAATTCCAAAAAGAGCAAAAAAAACAGAAAAAATGCTTATCAATTCTATTTTTTCTGAGCAAATATTTAATAAAGCAATTAATTATTTAAAAAATGACTATAAGCCAATAGATGATATGAGGGCCAGCAAGTCTTATAGAATGGAAGTAGCAAAAAATTTGTTAATGAAATGTTTTTTAGAAGTAAGAAATAAAAAAATACTTAGAATAAATTAATGAAAAATAATAATTATATGCAAGTTAGTAGACCACACGATAGTGCATTTAAGCATGTTAGTGGATTTGCAGAATACACAGATGATATAAAAGAGCCAGAAGGAACTCTTTTTGGAGCAATAGGATGGAGTAAAAAAGCTAATGCAATAATTAAAAAAATTGATTTAAGCGAAGTTAAAACAAGCGAGGGAGTTGTTTCAATTGCAACAAGTTTAGATATTGAAGGTAGAAATGATGTTGGACCAGTTTTTGACGGAGATCCGATATTTACAGAAAAAAAGGTAGAATATTATGGCCAACCTTTATTTGCGGTAGCAGCTACTTCAATTAATTTAGCTAGAAAAGCTGTATTAAAAGCTAAAATTACTTATAAAGATTTACATCCAATCGTAACAATAAAAGAAGCTTTAAAAAAAAATAAACTTCTTTTCAATATAAGAAAAATAAAAAAAGGTAATCCGTCAAACAAAATCTTTAACTCTAAAAATTACCTAAAAGGAAATTTTACAACTGGAAGCCAAGAACATTTTTATTTAGAAGGACAAGTGGCATTTGTAATACCTAAAGAAGATAATGATTTAATTGTATATAGTTCAACTCAACACCCATCAGAAACGCAACAAATAATTTCAAAAATGCTAAATCAGAAAAGTAATTCTATAACTGTTTTAGTAAGAAGAATTGGTGGTGGATTTGGAGGAAAAGAAACAAATTTCATGACATCTAGTATTTGTGCTCTACTTGCAAAAAAAACGAAAAGACCTGTAAAACTTAGATTAGATAGAGATGAAGATATAATTATAACTGGTAAGAGACATGAATTTTATTCTGAATATGAAGTTGGCTTTAATGATAGAGGGCTTATAAATGGTTTAAAAGTTAAACTAGCTTCAAAATGTGGAATGTCTCCAGATTTATCAGTTGCTATAAATGAAAGAGCATTACTACATATAGACAATGCATATTTTATTCCAAATATAGAAATTAATAATTATCTTTGTAAAACAAATACTTCCACTTCTACGGCATTCAGAGGATTTGGTGGAAACCAAGGAATGATGGCAATAGAAAATATTATTGATTGTGTTGCTAGATACTTAAAAAAAGATCCATTAGAAGTCAGAAAAATAAATTTTTACCAAAAAAATAAAAAAAATATAACTCATTATGGAATGAAAATTGAAGATAATGTAATTAATGAAATATTTGATAAGCTTGTAAAAAAATCTAACTATAAAAAAAGAGTTTTAGAAATAAAAAAATTTAATTCTAAAAATAATTATAAAAAAAAAGGAATTGCAATTACACCGGTAAAATTTGGAATTTCATTTACAACTATTCATCTTAATCAAGCGGGAGCTCTAGTACATATTTATACCGATGGAAGCATACATTTGAATCATGGAGGTATTGAAATGGGTCAGGGAACACATACTAAAATTGCTCAGTTAGTAGCCAATTCATTTGGTTTAACTTATGATAAGGTGCAAATTTCTTCAACTAATACTTCCAAAGTTCCTAATACTTCCGCAAGTGCCGCTTCATCTACAACAGATTTAAATGGAGCAGCCGCACTTAATGCAGTATCAAAAATAAAGGCAAATTTAGAAAAATTTATTAAATCAAAATATAAAATTTTTTATAATAAAGAACCAATTTATAATAATGGATATATAATATTTGGGAATAGATCGTTTAAATTTGAAAACATTATTCAAGAAGCTTATTTAAATAGAATTTCTCTTTCATCATCTGGTTTTTACTCAACACCAAAAATAAAATTTAATAAGAACAAATTTTTTGGAAGGCCTTTTTATTATTTTTGTTATGGAGCAGCTGTTACAGAAGTTACAATTGATACATTAACAGGAGAAAATATTATTAATAGAGTTGATATTTTACATGATGCAGGAAACGCAATTAACCCAGCTCTTGAATTAGGTCAAATAGAAGGAGGTTTTGTTCAAGGACAAGGGTGGTTAACAATGGAAGAGGTAAATTGGAATTCAAAAGGTAAAATAACAACTTTTTCACCTTCCACTTATAAAATACCAGCTATCAGCGATATCCCAAAAAAATTCAATGTTGAAATTTATAAGGAAGGAATAAATAAGGAGAATGTGGTTAATAAATCTAAAACAACCGGAGAACCACCTCTTATGTTGGCAATGAGTGTTTTTTTTGCAATCAAAGATGCTATAGCTTCAATTGGAAATCATACAATCAGTCCAATTATTGATGCACCAGCTACTCCAGAAAATATACTTATGAGCATAAAAAATTTAAAATCAAAATTATGAAAAATGAATTTATGAAAAGAGCTATAGAGCTTTCAATTAAAAGTGTAAATAATGGAGGAGGACCATTCGGTAGCGTTATTGTTAAAAACAACAAAATTATATCAGAAGGATTTAATAAAGTTACATCTTCAAAAGATCCCACGGCGCATGGAGAAATAGTTGCAATACGTGAAGCATGTAAAAAATTAAGCGATTTTAGTCTTAAAGGTTGTGAATTATATTCTAATTGTGAACCTTGTCCGATGTGCTTATCAGCAATTTATTGGGCTAGAATTGAAAAAATATATTATGCAAATACGAGGGAAGATGCTCAAAAAATTGATTTTGACGACTCATTTATTTATTCTGAATTTCAAAAAGACATTAATCAAAGAAAAATACCAATATTTCAAATGATGAGAAATGAAGCATTAGAAGCTTTTGAATTATGGGATAAAAAAAAAGATAAAATAAAATATTAATGGATATTTTAGCTTATACATTTAAATGGTTAGAATTATTATTAAGATGGGGACACGTTCTTTTTGCGATATTATGGGTTGGAAATAGTTTTTTATTTAATTATCTAGATAATAAACTAAATAAAAACATTACTAGCAATGATGTCGACGCTGAAGGTTATTTAATGCATTCAGGTTATTACTACAAGTTAAGTAGATTAAAAAAATCTCCACCCATAGATTATATTAATAGACTGGTAATATTTAAATGGCAAAGTTATCTAACTTTTATTACTGGTATTTTGTTACTAATAATTATTTACTACAAAAATTCTGGCATTTTAATGGTAGACAAAAGAGTATTGGAAATTTCCCCATTAAATGCAATTCTTATTTCTGCAGCATCTATTATAATTTCTTGGATTGTTTACGATTTTTTATGTAAGTCTAAATTAATAAATAATAATGTTATTTTTTCATTAAGTATATTTATTTTGCTTGTTATTATTTCTTTTGTTTTAACTAAAATATTTGGTTCAAAATTTGCATTTTTGAGTGTTGGGTTAATAATTGGAACGAATATGTTTGGAAATGTGTTTACAGTAATTATTCCTAATCAAATGAATATAATAAATAGCAGTAAAAAAAATGAAAAATTTGATACCAGTTTATCATTAGCAGCTAAGCAGAGATCAATTCACAATAATTACTCAACTTTTTTAGTTTTATTTATAATGCTTTCTGGTCATTATAGCTTTATAATTTATCATAAATATAATTGGCTTATATTATGTTTAGTTGGAATAATTTCTGTTGCCGCAAGACATTACTTTAATTTAAGAGGAAGAAACATTCATAGGTTGTATATTCTTATAAGTTCAATCTTTGCTTTAATTGTTCTTGCGGTTTTACTTTTAATTTTTAAAAATTAATATTATAGAAACATATGTCAGAAAAATTAATTGTTAGCTGGGAAGAGTACAACGAGACAGTAGAGAAATTAGCAATTCAAATAGAGGAAAGTAATTATAAACCCACAATACTAATTGGTATAATGCGAGGTGCAGCTCCTATGATTGATGTTTTAAGCAGGATTTTTAAATTAAAATGTGCTTATTTAGCGGTTGAGTCTTATAGCGGTAAAGGAATTGAAGATGAACAAGGTGATATTGTTTTTTCAAGGGAAATGAGTTGTATTGCACCAAATATGGGAGGTAGAATTTTGCTTTGTGATGATTTGTCTGACACTGGAATTACTTTTAATAAAAGCATAGATTGGCTAAAAAAATATGAACCTATTAAAAATAAAATAGAAGATATAAAAACAGCTACCTTATGGAAGAAAAAAAAATCAACATTTGATCCTGATTATTGTGCTGTAAATTTACCAGATAATCCATGGATTGTTCAACCATTTGAAATTTACGAAGAAATAAGAATAGAAGATATTATTAAGAAACACCGTAAATAAAAAAAAGGGCGATCCTAAGACCGCCCAATTTAATAATATTACTAGTAAATTTATGCTACTGCAAAACTAATTACACTTAGCACAGCTATAACCCATATAGCAGGGCTAGTAGAGTCAAATTTTCCAGTGCAGATTTTAACTGCTGCATAAGAAACAAATGCTAAAGCTATTCCATTAGATATAGAATATGTAAATGGCATAGCGATCATAGCAAGTACTGCTGGTCCTGACTCAGCTATATCATCCCATTCGATATCTGTAATATTTCTTACAAATAGTGTTGCAATGTAAATTAATGCAGCACCATCTATTTCTTTTGGTAAAGATGTAGCAAGTGGACTAAAGAATAAACAAGCTAAGAATAAAACACCTATTACAAGTGAAGTCATTCCTGTTCTTCCTCCAGCTTTTACACCAGCAGCACTTTCCACGTATGTTGTAACTGTAGAAGTACCTAGCATAGATCCTACAACAGTAGATGCACTATCAGACAACATTGCTTTATCAATGTCTTTTATTTTACCATCAGGCCCTATTTTGCCTGACACATTAGCAACACTTGTAAGTGTTCCTGCGGTATCAAAAAAGTCGATAAAAAATAATGTGAAAATTACTGTTACCATTGATGCACTTAGCGCAGCACCTAAATCAAAAGTCATTAAGTGTGTCATTGGTGGTGGAGCAGACATAACCCCATTAAATTGGCCTAAGCCTGTAACCCAAGCAATTGCACTAAATACAATTATTCCAATAATAATGTTTCCTTTGATTTTCATTTTTTCCATTACTATCATTGAAATAAAAGCTCCTGCTCCTAATAAAAGAAGAGGATTAGAAACATCACCTAGCTGAACAAGTGTCACCGGATTATCTGCAGTAAGTCCCATAATTTCAAAACCAATAATAGCAAGAAATAGACCGATACCTGCTCCGATACCAAGTTTTAAACTTTTTGGAATCGAATTGATCAGCCAAGCTCTAATTGGCGTTAATGAAATAACTAAGAAGAGAACACCTGCAACTAATACAGCACCTAGTGCTTCAGCTGGGGTATATTTCATTCCTAAACAAACTCCATAAGCGATAAAGGCATTAATACCCATACCAGGAGCAAGTCCAACGGGCCAAGTTTTAGCGTAAAATGCAGCAATAAAACATGCTAATGCTGTAGCAAGAGCTGTCGCTGTAAAAACACCACCAAAATCAAATCCGCCGTCGGCAAGTATGACAGGATTTAAGAACATAATATAAGCCATTGTCAGGAAGGTCGACACCCCTGCAATTACTTCTGTTCTAAAATCTGTCTTATGTTTTTTATAGTCAAAGTATTTATCTAACATTAGACCTCCAAATTGAGACGACTGTAATTGATTCGAAACAAAATATCCTACGCAAAATATGAATAAGGGCCCAAATGTTAATAAAATAATTTTTTTTACAACTTTAAAGTTAATTTTTTCTAACAAATTGATGATAGAATCAGTCAATGAAATTAAGATTCTTATTAATTATTATTTCAAGTTTATTGATATTATCAAGTTGTGAAACAATTAAAAAAAAATCTGATTCTGTTGCAAAAAAAGAAAACGATAAATTTGGTAAATTCATAGGCGATCATATTGAAGAATTAAAAATTGAACTTGGAAATTCAACAGAAGATTATCTTAATGAAAAAGGCAATAAAATTTTTGTTTATAAAAGCAAAAAATACGGAATAACTTGTGAAAGAAAATTCGAGGTTGATGAAAAACTAATTATTATTGGTTTTTCCTCGAGCGGATGTATTTAAATTTAAAAATAGTTAATTTATTCCTTATTTTCTAAATAAATTCTTATATCAATAGCTATGTATTTAAAATAATATAACAACATTATATTAAGGAAGGAGAATATATGGCTACAAAAAGAACATTAAGTTCAGGAGCCACTAACAAGAAACTGCCACTCAATCAATCTATACCTTTAGGTATTCAACATGTTTTTGCAATGTTTGCGGGCAACATCACTGTTCCATTGATTGTCGCTGGTGTTTTTGGAGTGACAACTGAAGAAAAAATATTTTTAATTCAAATGGCCTTGTTTGCCGCTGGTGTAGCAACAATTATACAAACTGTAGGATATAAAAATATTGGTTCAAGGCTTCCGATTATTCAAGGAACAAGTTTTGCTTTTATTCCTATAATGTTGCCCTTTAAGGCTTTTGGTTTGGGAGCAATTTTTACAGCCGCATTTATAGGAGGAATTTTTCAAATATGGATTGGTAAAATGTTAAAACCAATTCGTCACATGTTTCCTCCATTAGTAACAGGAATAGTTGTGTTAATGATTGGAATCAGTCTGCTTAAAGTTGGTTTTAAGTATGCTGGAGGCGGGGTCTGGTTAATGAATAATAAACCAGAAATCTTTGCAAATTGGGAACATTTAACTATTGCTGGTACAGTTTTAATAGTTGCGCTTTTAACAAACTTAAAAGGAAAAGGAATGGTATCCGCAGCTTCTATACTTATTGGAATAATAGCAGGATTTGTTGTCGCTGCATTGTTAGGACAAGTTAGATGGGGAAAAATAGAAGCAGCTGAATGGTTTGCATTTCCAATGCCATTACAATATGGAATAGATTTTGTTTGGGGTGCAGTAATATTGATGTTGTTCATGTCTATAGTAACAACAATTGAAACTATTGGAGATATTAGTGCTACAACAATGGGCGGAGCTAACAGAGAAGCTACTGATAAAGAACTTTCTGGCGGTATAATGGCTGATGGAGTTGGAACAGCTTTTGCATCAATATTTAATGCAATGCCAAATACTTCTTATTCACAAAATGCAGGACTTGTTGCTTTCACCGGAGTAATCAGCAGGCATGTAGGAACTGTTGCTGGCGTTATTTTAATATTATTAGGATTATTTCCAAAACTTGGAGGAATTATTGCCGCAATGCCAGATTCTGTAATTGGTGGAGCAGCTATTATAATGTTTGGATTAATTGCTGGAGCAGGAATAAAACTTATTTCAAAATCAGAAATGAACCAAAGAAATATTTTAATATTAGCTTTATCATTATCTTTTGGAATTGGTTTATACGCTTTTCCTGAATTTGTTGCTCATATTCCAGATTTTGGGATTAAATTAAAACTGCTTTTAACAACAGGATTAATACCTGCTGGATTACTAGCATTTATTTTAAACGCAACACTACCAAAAAAATAATTAAATTAATACTTGTGGGGACTTAGTCCCCACAAATAAGGTTTAAACTTATTTAATATCTATAAGTTTTTTCTTTTTATATTCTGGTACAATTCTTTCACAAGCTATCGTTAAAAGACCATCCTTCAATTCTGCACCACCTACTTTCACATCATCTGCAATTGTAAACGATCTTGCGAATTGTCTTTGAGAAATACCTTTATGAATAATTTCACCATCATCATTTTTATTTTCAGACTTATTAACTTGTTTTGTTCTTACAGTTAATAAATTGTCTTCAAACTCTACCTCGACATCTTTTTTGTTAAAGCCAGCTAGAGCAACTTCAATTGAGTAATTGTCCTTACCAGTTTTTCTTATGTTGTATGGTGGATAATTTGACTGCATAGCCAAACTCCCATTTCCCAGCATATTTTCAAATTGGTCAAACATATCATCAAAACCAATTGAAAAAGGTCTTAGTGAGTTAAATATAGATAGATCCTTACTTGTCATTCTATCCTCCTTTGTTAGCAAGGTTATTTTGTAAGCCCCATTAGGCAACTTACATTTAGTATATGGTTACTATTTCTTTTTTTTCAAGATTAAGCTATTTGATTTTATTTGTAATTTTTAAAGCAAACGCATAATCAAAAGCTATTTCCTCTATCGCACCATCTCGACCAGATTTTCCACCATGACCAGCATTCATTTCAGTTTTTAGTAAAAGAAGATTGTTATCTGTTTTAAAATCTCTTAACTTTGCAGTAAATTTTGCAGGCTCATCAAATAAAACTCTATTATCGCTTAAACTAGTTGTAATTAAAATATTGGGATAATCCATTTTTTTTATATTATTATACGGAGCATAAGAATAAATATAATTAAAATGCTCTTTGTTTTCTTTTGCATTTCCAAATTCATCAAATTCTCCTACTGTTAAAGGTAATGAATGATCAAGGTTTGTAGTTAAAGAATCTACAAATGGAACTGCCATTATAATTCCTAAAAATAAATCGGGAGCTTGGTTAACTACAGCACCCATTAGCAAACCTCCTGCAGATCCACCCATTCCAATAATTTTTTTTTTAGATGTATATTTTTTATTAATTAAGTAGTTAGCTACATATATATAATCTTCAAAAGTATTTTTTTTATTTAATAACTTGCCTTCTTTCCACCATTTCATCCCTCTTTCTAATCCACCCCTTATATGTGCTGTTACCCAAATTATATCTCTATTAATTAAACTCAATCTTGTTGAGGAAAATGATGGTGACATTGAACTTCCATATGATCCATATCCATATAACAAAAGATTTGATGATCCATCTAATTTAGTATTTTTATGTCTAGTAATAGTAATTGGGACCATTCTTCCATCATGTGAAGGACACTCTAATCTTTCGACTATATAGTTATTTGAGTCATGGCCAGATGGTATAACTTGTTCTTTAACTAGTTTTTTTTCTTTTGTCTTTAAATTATAAAGGTATGTTCTCCCAGGAGTTTTTGGTGATGAATAAGATAAATAAATTAAATCAGTATTTTTATCTTTTTGAATTAATGAAACACTAGGAACAATGACTTTCTCATCTGCAAAAAACAATTCTTCTTCTTTTTTTGTTTTTAAATTTCGTACAAATAACTTTCCGAGAGCATCTGATGTTTCTGCTCTTATCACCCAATTATTTAAAAAAACTAATCCACCGATTAACACTTCATTTTTCGGTTGTATGTATGTTTCCCATATTTGATCTGATAAGTCCTTACATCTTTCAATTTTAAAATCTTCAGCATCTTCATTAGTATGATTATAAAAATAACCGTCCCAAGAGTTTACAGAATATATTATACCTTTTTTTCTTTTCTTAATTAGTTTTGGTGTTGGGTATTTTTCGTCTACACTAAAATAATATTGTTCAGAAGTATTATGGTCAGAAGTAACAATAAAAAAATATTTTTCATCTGAACTTAAACCTATTCCTACAGTAAAACCTTCATTTTCTTCCTCAAAAATTAATTCATCATTTTTAGTTGAACTTCCAATTTTATGTCTGAATATTTTTCTTGGTCTGTGAAACTTATCTAATTTAGAATAAAAAATATATTTATCATCCAAACTAAAATCTATACTTCCGCTAGTTTCTTCAATTTTTTCAGTAACTAATTTGTTTGATGAAATATCTCTTATGTAGATAGTATAGTATTCAGAACCCTTTAAATCTAAAGAATAACCTAAAAAGTTATCATTAAAACTAACCTCTAAATCTCCAACCCCAAAATATTCTGTACCTACTTTTTTTTTTTCTTTATCTCCATTCCATATTTCTTCAGGTTCACTCAAACCAATTTTTTTTCTTAGTTTGATGGAGTAATTTCCTTCCACAGTTGTTTTTGTCCAATATTCATATTTTATATCTTTGTAAGGAAGTGATTCGTCATCTAGTTTTATTCTTTTTTTAATTTCATTAAACAATTTTTTTTGAATTTCTTTTGTATCTTTTAAATTATATTCTGTATAAGCATTTTCTTCTTCTAGATATTTTTTCACCTCAGGCTTAAGTTTTGAACTATCTTTTAAAACTTCGAGTATATTTGATTGATGTATCCAGCTATAGTTATCCTCCCAAGTCACATTGTGACAAGTTTTTAGTTCAGGTTTTTTTAATAATTGTGGTATTTTCATATAATTATATTTTAATACATGAATATTTTTTTCTTATCACTTATTATTTTTGTCATAGTCTATTTATTACTTAATTGGTTCGTTAGAACGTCAAGTAAAAAAATTTCGAATTTTATAAGAACGACTACTATTATTTTATCAATAATATTAGCCATAGTAATGATATATGCAGGTAGATTTTTGTTTTCTCTGCCATTTGTATTGATGGTATTGCCTTTAATTAAAACAAAAGCAGGACTGACTTTACTTCAATTCTTTAGAATATGGAGCCTTTTGAGAATGCTAAAAAATTCTGGTAGATTTAATTTTAATAATTTCAATCAAAATTTAAATACTCAATCTATTTCATTAGATGAGGCCTACAAAATCTTAAATTTAGATCCAAGTATTAAATATAAAAAGGAAGAAGTGTTAGATGCTTATAAAAAAATTATGAAAAAAATACATCCTGATGTTAGCCCAGAACTTACTCGATTAGCTGCTATTGTTAATGAAGCAAAAGATATAATATTAAAAAATAATAATTTAATCTAAAATTTCATTAAATTTAGAATAAATTTTTTCAGGATTTATTTTATCTTTTCCAAGAGTTCCATGTCTAACTTCAGTTTCACCATCAGGAATGATCGGATACATTTTTGGGCTATAACTTCCATAAAGCAAAGGAGTATCAGACATAAGTACTATAGTTGGAATCTCTAGTGCAGCAGATAGATGACTAAAGCTTGAGTCATTGCAAATTGCAATTTGGCAATTTTTAATTATGGGCATTATTTCATCAATATTTTTTTTATCTAATGCGACACATTTTTCTTTTAAATCAGTAGACAAAATTTCATTTAAAATAAATTGTTCTTGTTCGCTACTACCTGTTGCTAGAAAAAATCTGCAATCATATTTTTCCAGAGCCATATGCATAAATATAATAAACTTTTCAGCTGGCACTCTTTTAGTTGGTCCTGAACCACCAATACCTAGAATTATGTTTTTTTGATTATTATTAATTTTATATTTCATTTTAAAATCTTGGACTAAGGATTTTTCTAACTTTATTAGTGGATTACTTTCTATATCAATATTTAATTCTTTTTGAATAAACATTGTTGCAAATTTGATTATATGTTGATTTTTTTTTTTAAACAAAGGATACTGATATATTTTTTTAATTCCAGAAAGTTTACATATTAAATTAAATCTCAATGAAGAATTAAATATAAAAACTTTATCAAACTTATATTTTTTTAGTTCATTTACTAGACGCAATGAGCCAGCAAATCCATTATGACTACCATTCTCATTATCTCGATCTAATATAATAATTTTTTTAATATGCTTATTATTATTTAATAAGATAGAAGCTTTGGTGTTTTCTTTAACTAAAATGCTAATAGGAACATTGAACTTTTTAGATATTGCTTCAATAAAAGGAATATAAATCACCATATCCCCGATTCCCATCCGATTTTGTATTACTAATATTTCCATTTTTTTTAAATCTTTACTAAATTTTTTTTTTTATATAAGTTTTATTTATGACTGAAATTAAAGGCATTTATGCGGCCTCTCTATCAGTATTAGATGAAAATTTATCGTTAAATGTTGATAAAACAATAAATCATGCTGAAAATTTAATAGATAATGGTTGTCACGGAGTTGTATTTTTTGGAAGTACTGGACAATCACAATTGATTTCAGTCAGTGAAAAAATTCAATTAATAAATAATCTGTCAAAAAACAAATACAAAGATAAGTATATAATAGGCACTGGTCTAAATTCTTTAAGCGAAACAATTAACTTTATGAAGATTTCTTCCTCTTTAAATTTTAAAGATTTTTTAATAATGCCTCCCGCTTACTATAAGTATGGTGACAAAGAAGTGATAAATTACTATTCTAAAATAATTGAACAAATAAATGATTGTAGAATAATATTATATAATTTTCAAAAATTAAGTGGTTATAAATTTAGTAAAGATTGTGTAGAAAATTTAGTTAAAAAATTCCCAAAACAAGTAGTGGGCGTTAAAGATAGCTCGTATAATTTATTTGAAGTTATAAAAATAAAAAATTTTTCTGTTTTAATAGGTTCCGAGGAAAAGCTTTTAAAAGGACTAGAGCTGGGTTGTGCAGGAATAATAACAGCTACATGCAACGTTACGTCAGGTTTAGCGAGAAAGGTATATGAAGATTTTTATCAAAAAAAAAATCAAACAATTAATGAAAAATTATGCAAAGTAAGAAAAGTTTTTGAAAATTATAATCTTATTTCAGGTTTACATACTTTTATGTCGCAAAAAGATAAAATTTATGAAAATGTACTGCCCATACTTAGCTTATTATCAGAAAATGATAAGAAAAAATTATTTGAAGATTTAAATAAATTAGATTTTAATATTAATAATTTAAAAATAACTTAAATGAACTTAGCTAGTTTTTTAAAAAATCTTTTTAAAGATGATGGATTTATTTTGGTAGATGCAAATTCCAAAGAACACATTGTTGGCAATCCTAAAAAAAAAAATCCAATCAAATTAAGATTATTAGATAAATCTTTACATTATAAATTGCTATTGTTACCAGACTTGTATTTTGGCGAGGCTTATTCTGATGGGTCTCTAGTAATTGAAAACGGATCTCTAACAGAGTTTTTAGAAATTGCATTTAAAAATATTGGAAGAAATGAAATTAATGCTTATTCAAAAATTATAAAAAAAATTAGAGGAAGTTATCGTTATTTAACAAATTTCAATTTAATCTCTAAATCAAAAAGTAATGTTGCGCATCATTATGATATTTCTGAAAAACTTTACGATTTGTTTTTAGATAAAAATAGACAATATTCATGTGCATATTTTAAAAATCACAACGACTCTCTAGAAAATGCCCAGAATAATAAGATTGAACATATAATTAAAAAATTAAACCCGAAACCTAATCAAAAAGTTTTAGACATTGGATCTGGATGGGGTTCACTGGCCATCGAAATTGCTAAAAAAACTAGATGTGAAGTTTTGGGAATAACACTTTCTGAAAACCAGTTAGAACATAGTATTAATAAAGTAAAAGAACTTAATCTTGAAAACCAAGTAAGATTTAAATTAATGGATTATAGAGAATTAAATGAAAAATTTGATAGAATAGTTAGTGTTGGCATGTTTGAACATGTAGGTAGAAAATTTTATAAGAAATATTTTAATTCTGTTTATAATCTTCTTAATGAAGATGGAGTCGCGCTAATTCATACTATTGGGTCTATAGATGCTCCAAGAGATCCACATCCTTGGATTACAAAGTATATTTTTCCTGGCGGATATACACCGAGTTTAAGTGAAGTTGCTTTACCAATAGAAAAATCAGGTTTAATAATTAATGATTTGGAAGTATTAAGAATGCATTACTCACACACCCTTAGACACTGGAAAGAAAGATTTTTAAGTAATAAAGATAAAGTGTTAACAATGTTTGATGAAAAATTTTTTAGAATGTGGGAATTTTATCTAGTAGGTTGTGAAATGGCTTTTAAGTGGGGAGATCAGGTTGTATTTCAATTTCAATTAAGCAAGAAATTAATGTCTACACCAAATACAAGAGACTATATTTATTAATTATTTATTGATAAATCTATTTTGCTATTAAATGAAAAAAAGAAAAAAAAAAGTTCTAAAAAAAAAAAAGAGAAAGTCTAATATAAAGACTTTAAAAAAAAGAAAATATAAAAAAAAAATAATTAAAAATAGAAAAAAAAGAAAAAAAAATACATTAATCAAATTTGAATCTAAGAAATTAAAAAATTTAAATAAAAAAAATCTAATATTAAAATTTGTAAGACTCCAAGAAAAATTAATATCTAAACTTTCAATTAACATTAAATTTGATATTTTTTCTATAGATAGAGCGATACAAAATTTTTTCCAAGGGATAGATAAAAAAATAGAGGATTACAAAGAAATTAAAATAGAAGAAAAAAAACGTTTGAAGATTGAGCAAATGGAAAAAATTAAAAGAAAGAAGGATGAAGAAGAAAAATACAACATAGAGAAAGAAAAACTACAGCTAAAATTAAAAGAAAAACAAATTAAGGAAGAGGAAAAAATAGAGAAAGAAAGAGCAAAAGATATAAAACTTTTTTTAAGGAAAGAGCAAGCAATTCTAAGAAAAGAGCAGGCTGAAAGACAAAAGAGGTTCTTACAAGAGTTAAAATTAGAGAAGCAAATAGAGAAATTTAGAATTAGAGAAGTTAAAGAATTAGAAAAACTTGAAAAAATTTCTCTCAAGGAACAGAGAGAGGATTATGCTGGACTTCAAGAGCGAATTGAAAAATTAAAGGATAAATACAGGTTAATTAGAGACCAAAAAATTAGAGAAAGAGTAGAAGCTCTTGGAGTTAAAACTTTTGAAGATGATGATAGAGAAAAACTTCTTCAAAGAGAAAAAGAATATAATTTAGGAAGACAAAAAATAGAGTTTGCTCTTGAAAGTTTTTACAGAAGTGCATCTAGTCTAGTATTTCAATTAAATAAAAGACATTTAACAAGACATATGTCGATATTTAGATGTATTGATAGAAGATTTGAAACAGGTGAAATTTTTATTAAATGGGATGAGTCATCTGATGACGAGTGGTTAATATTGATTTATATAAAAGATAATTTACCGGATAAAGGAATAGTTATAGAAGATAAATGCAATCCAGAGAAAAATTTGTCACATGAATTTAATTCAAATGAAATATTTAGGGCATCAGATCTTATGGTTGATTCTTTAACCCAACTACTTGCAAGAGAAAGATCAAAAAAAGCAAGCTAATAATTATCCATTAACAAAAATTGAAACTCCTCTTTGATTAATGTTTACATCGTAATTTTGTGTATCAGGAGGGAAAGCTCGCTGACTACAATCAAGACGATCACACTTTCTGCAAGAAACACCAATTTTAGACTCACTTTTTTCGTCATTTAGATTTAAACCATCAGCATATACAAAATCCTTAGCATATTTTATCTGACACCCAAGTCCAATTGAAAGCAAACCTTTTTCTTCTCCATATTTAGAAATTCCTTTTTCAACTGTTCTTGCTATACAAACATATTTTTCACCATCAGTCATTTTACTTACGGCTGCACTAATTTTACCTGGGTTAGAAAAAGCGCTATAAACATTCCATTTTGGGCAAGCTCCGCTTAATCTAGGTAACTCTATACCTGACAGTGAAAATCTTTTTGAAACATTTCCACTTCTATCTACTCTTATCATATGCAATGGTATACCTCTTAATTTTGGATTAGGATTATTTAAGCAGGTGACCCTGTGACAAACTTGTTCAAAAGAAACAGCAAACGTTGATTGTAAAAGCTCGAGATCATATCTGTGTTTTTTTACACATTCATGAAAGAAAATTTCATAAGGCATTATTATTGCAGCTCCAGTATAATTTAGCAACGCAACTTTTGATACTTTTCTACTTGTTTCTGAAGGAAAAGAAAAATCATCTAAGTATTCTTCGATGATTTCATCAGCCTCTAACTGAGCTACCAATGCAGCAGTAAACAATTTTTTTGTTTCAAGATTTAATAAGTCAGATAAATGAAATTCTTTTTTTTCTGGTAAAAAAATTTTAGAAAAAGGTTTATTTTCTTGTGGAAGAATATCTTTTACAATTATTTTATGATTTTCATTTAAATAGCTACAAAGAGATAAATATCTTGTTCTATTATTCATTTTAACTTTTTCATAAATCGATGTTGCGAATTCTTCAAGTTTAGGAAAATAATTTTCAAATTTTTGAATAAAATCGGAAACAATTTCTCCTGGAAAAGTTGTTCTACCGTCATATATTTTTTTTTCAATATTTTGTCCAAGTTCATGTTCTTTATTTTTATGATCAATTCCTAGTTTTACTAATGCTTTAGCTATTTTAGGATTTAGCCTTACTATTTCCTGAACTTCATCTGATCTAATATCTAGGTCTTCCAATATAGATATTTTTACAACTTCTTGAGTTCTAGACTCTAGATCTGGGTCTGTTCTTTTTGTTAGATCTTCTTTTTGTAATTCTAATAAATCTTGAATTCTTAATAACAAATCCCCATCAGGCTTTCTTTGGTTGGATTCAATGAGAGATAGATATGCTGGTGTAATGCCTAACTCTTTGGCAAGGTTGATTGCCTTAATATTTTTGTTTTGTCTTTTTGCTCTAATTATCTGGCCATAATTGTATATTTTTCTCATTTTTAACTGATAGTTAATAAATTGTTAATTTTTAGTTAATATTTTTATCAATTTATCATATAAAATCAATAAAAAACTTTACTTGTTAAAAATTTGTTAATATTTATTGGTCATGAACTATTTAATAAATTCTGAAGATAAACAAAAACCTTCAAATTGTGTATCTTATCACGACGACATATGTTTTGCTGACAACGATACTAATGAAGAGGGTAATCAGGATTAGTAGATAATTCATCTTCAAACTTCAATAGGTTAAATACGCCAGGGTAAAATTAATGACAAAATCTAATGTTTCCTACGATTTAAAAAGATTTTCTGGAATTAAGAGAGATTACTCCGAAGAAGAGGTTGAAAGATTAAGAGGTTCAATAAAAATTCATTACTCGATGTGTGAGATGCAATCAAAAAAATTGTGGAACTTGCTAAATACTGAGCCATATTTAAATACTCTAGGTTCATTATCCGGCAATCATTCAGTTCAACATGCAAAAGCAGGATTAAAGGCAATTTATGTTAGTGGTTGGCAAATAGCTGCAGACGCAAATACGGCGGGCGAGATGTATCCTGATCAGTCACTATATCCATTTGATAGTGCACCAAAATTAGTTGACTCAATAAATAATGCACTTATTAGAGCAGATCAGATACAACATATGGAACTTAAAGATGGTGACATGAATAAAAAAGATAAAGTTGATTATATGTTACCAGTAATTGCTGATGGAGAAGCAGGATTTGGTGGACCTTTAAATGTATTTGAGCTAACAAAAAAATTTATAAAAGCTGGAGCAGCAGGTGTACATTTTGAAGATCAGTTAGCGAGTGAAAAAAAATGTGGTCATATGGGTGGCAAAGTATTAGTTCCAACTGCCACAATGATAAAAAATTTAAAAGCTGCAAGATTAGCTGCTGACATAGCTGATGTGCCTTTAATAATTCTTGCAAGAACAGATGCTAATGCAGCAAAACTTATTACAAATGATCATGATGAAAACGATAAACCATTTTTAACAGGAAAAAGATCTCCCGAAGGTTTTTATTACGTCAAGGATGGTATTGAACAAGCTATTTCAAGAGGTCTTGCATATGCTCCTTATGCAGACTTAATATGGTGTGAAACTGCTACACCAAATATAGAAGAAGCAAAAAAGTTTGCTGATGCAATACACAAAAAATTTCCTGGTAAAATTTTAGCTTATAATTGTTCACCATCATTTAATTGGAAAAAACATTTATCTGAAAATGAAATATCTGCTTTTCAACAAAAAATTGGAGCCATGGGATATAAATTTCAATTTATAACATTGGCAGGTTTTCATACACAGAATATAGCAATTTTTGAACTAGCAGAAAAATATAAAAATCAAGGTATGGCAGCTTACTCAAAAATACAAGAGCAAGAATTTGCAAAAGAAAAAGATGGTTATACTAGCGTCAAACATCAAAGGGAAGTGGGAACATCTTACTTTGATGCTGTATCTAATACTATTAGTTCTGGTAAAAGTTCAACTACAGCAATGAAGGGTTCTACTGAGGAAGAACAATTTTAATTAGATTTTAATTTTTGTATTTGGTTCCAAGCAGAATTAATTGCTCTCATTTTTTTTTTACTTTCCTCAATAACTTCCTTTGGAACGCCTTTATTCATTAGTAAATCAGGATGATTTTCTTTACTTAGTTTAATATATTTTTTTCTTATTAATTGGATATTATCACTTGGGAGACTTTCTAAAACTACATAAGGATTAAGTTTATCTGAACTTTTTCTGCTTTCTCTTATACTATCAAATTGGACTTGGCTCAGACCAAAAATTTTTGATATATTTTCAATCATTATTAACTCTGATTGACTTACTTCCCCATCTGATTCTGCAATATAGAAAAGAATATTTATAACCTCTTCGAGAACATTAATGTTTCCCTGATAAAATTGTGCGATTTGTTTTGCATATGGCTCATATCCTGTGCTTTCTTCTTTTGCCCTATTAAAGATTTTACCAACTTCATCTAGTTCATTTTCCGGAATCCTCAATTTATCTTTTACCGCTATCAATTCTTCACGGCTTACTTTTCCATCAGCTTTACTCAATTTTGCAGAAAGAACTATTAATGATAAAGCAAAAATTCTTTGTGATTGGGCAGATGCTCGAAATCCAGCATTTGTTCTAGTTCTAGAAATTTTTCCTCCGAGCAATGATCCTAAAAGCATTCCAAAAGGCCCACCTATTGAAAAACCTATCATGCCACCAATTAAACTACCCCATATAGACATTTTTATTCAAACCCTTTTAATCGATATTCCCAATCCCCTAATCTAGAATAAGAAACTTTTAATATTATTTTTTTTTCAACATCGTACCAAATATCAAAGTTTAATTTTTTATCATTTGGTAAATTTTTATCCCTAGATTTTAATTTATAATGATTGGCGTTATATTTTATATTATTAATAGTCAAACTTTCTTCTCCAATAAATTTTACAACTTGCTCTTTGATACTTCCAGATAAAGGGCTAATTTGTTTATTAGCATCTATTATTTCATGATTCCACCAATTACCTATCACATTATCAACTTCGGCTTCTCCTTTATAAGATGAGCCATGTATATCAAATTTATTAGTTTTATTATTATAATTTAAATTTACGAATTTTTCTTTTTTATTTTGAAAAGTGTTAGATTTAAATTTAACTAATTTTCCACTTTCGTATGTTTCAATGGCTTCACTTAAAATTGAAAACAAAGTTGCTCCCAAAATTTTTACTTTAAATTTTGTATAGTTTTTAACAACAGTTGTATTGTCATTATATTCAAAAAAATAGTTACTGTAGCCTACAATCTCACCATTTCTTAAAACATCCATTTCTATTTTTACGATACCTTTATAATGATCAGTATGAGCTTGGAGCTCTGCAGCAAAAATTATAAATAATAAAAAATAAATATATTTTTTCATTTTGTATAAATTTCAGGTATGAATATATAAAAAAAATGTTTTTAACTATAAAAAAAATCCCTATAAAAAGTTGGAGCTCTCCAAAACCTTTGAATTTTAAACCTAAAATACTAACTTTTTTTTATTTATGTTTAGGACTAACATTTTTTGGTCTTGGAGAAGGTTTATTGCTTGTTTCTTTAACCGGAGCTTCACCGTGGAGTGTACTAGCTCAAGGCATATCCTTACATATCAATTATTCAATTGGACTAATTACTTTTTTTATAAGTTTATTTGTTATTTTTTTATGGATTTTTTTAAATCAAAAACCCGGAATAGGTACTATCCTTAATGCTGTAATAATTGCATTCATGATTGATGTTTCTTTAACTTATATAAGCACACCTGAGAATTATTTTTTCAAAATCATTATGGCAATAATTGCAGTTTTGATTGTTGGCCTAGGAAGTGGATTTTACTTAATAGCTAATTTAGGTCCTGGGCCAAGAGATGGTTTAATGACAGGATTACAACGAAAAACAAATTTACCAATTGCATTAGTAAGGGCATTTCTGGAAATTTCCGTTGTTACCATAGGCTGGTATTTAGGCGGCAAAGTAGGTGCAGGAACATTGCTTTTCGCTTTTGGTGTAGGACCGAGTGTTGCACTTGGCTTGCTTATAGTAGGAAAATTATTTAAATAATTAATTATGGCCAGTCTATTTAGAAAAATTTTTCCAAAAAGATTTAGTCCCTATTGGCAAAAAATAAAAGAAAACGAAAAATTAGATAAAGATATTAAATATATTACAGACTTATTTATAAATTCGGAGTCATATAAATATGTTTCAAATATGTGGCATATTATTAATATTTCTCACTATAAAAAAATACTAGAAAAGGGAATCGAAAATTATGGATCTGGAATTGCTCAGCAATATTTTACTTTTACAAATTACGAAGAAGATTATTTAAAAAAATTATTAAATAATCCTGAAGTAAAAAAAATAAATAAAAATAATTGTAATTTTAAAGTTCATGATGGTTTTACTTTAGATCAAAGTACTAATTATAATTATTTATGTAAATTACTTTATGAATATTTTAAAAGTAATAATTATTTTGAATTTCTAAAAATTTTAAATGATAAAACGTACATTGGTTTTAATGATCCTTATATAACTTTAGACAGCATAAATATTACTACAGACAAAATCGTTTCATTATTAGACTTTGAAAAAATAAATAATTTTAAGGAAATTGAAAATAACAACACCATACTTGAACTTGGAGCAGGATCAGGGAGGCTTTCAGAATGTATACTATCTTTAAGAAATAATATTAATTACACAATATGTGATATACCTCCGTCCATATATGTTTCTTATAAAAGGCTGAAGCTTGCATTCCCACAAAAAAAAATTTCGCTGTTAATTAATATAAATGATATAGATCAATTAACTAAACAAATTAAAAATAATGATATTTCATTTATTTTTCCCCATCAATTAAAATTTATAAAATCTAATTTTTATAATATGGCTTTAGCGGTAGATTGTTTACACGAAATGGATAAAAAAACTCTCAAATTATATTTTGAACTTATTTCTAATATCACAGAAAATTTTTATTTTTCTATTTGGTCCAAAACAAAAAATTGGTTTTCTGGAAAATTATTTAAAAGAACAGAAGAATTAGTTTTTGAAAATGGAGATTATCCAATTCCAATATTTTGGAAAAATGTTTTTAAGGAAAACTTAGTATTTCCATCAAATCAAATTGGCCTAGGATATAAATTTAAAAAATGATTTATTTATAAAAAGTAAAACAAATGTTGAAATTTCTTAGTTGATGAGAAATTCTAAAGGTGACTTAATCTAATATTAGGTTTAAAATACCTTTATGAAAAAATATTTTGAATATACAGACGCAGTTAGCAATAAGTTTTGGGAAATAAGCTTGAAAGGAAAACATGTACTAATTTCCTATGGAAGAATTGGAATTAAAAAGCCTGCAAAAATTGAAAAAATTTTTAAAGGTCAAACTGCTAGTGAAGATGCAAAAAAATTTGCTGATTCAAAGATTAGAGAAAAGATAAATAAAGGTTATTTAGAAAAATAAAAAAAACCCCCAAAACTTTCTTTCCGAGGGTTCTAATTTTGTTTAGTGTATGTTTTTAGAGTGTTCTCTAAATGGAAACGAATTACATTCACACACATATTCCGCCATTACTCACTTATTTAAGAACTTCATTGAGAAAACCCTCTAATTTAAAAGCAAGTTAAAAGATGATTTCATTGAAGAGTTGGGTTAGGTTTGGATATGAAAGTAAGGGACCTTCTTAAAAAAGCGACTAAATTAAAAAAAGAAAATAAGGTTGAGGAAGCAATAAAAGTTTTAGATGAAGCGTATAAAAAAGGAATTTATGAACCTCCTTCATATGAAATGGAAGAGGATGAGGAATATACTGATTTTGATAAATTACTTTCTTTACAAGATTTAGTCAGAAAAGCAAAATATCTTCAAGAGGTTGGAAAAATAGATGAGTCACTTAAATATTTAGATGAATTAATTAAATCTACTTCTAGCAGAGCAAATTATAGTGTTTGGGAGATAGATGAACTTTCAAATATACATAATCATAAGGCAATAGTTTTAAAAAAAGAAAAGCGTTTTAATGAAGAGTTTATAGAAAGACTTAAATCTTATTGTTTAAGAGGTATTTCGGCAAATCTGAAATCTGCTAGTAAAGATAAGTTTTTAAGTAAAAATTTTATCCCTGTTTTGAAACATATGTTGGATCCAGTAAAATTACTTAAATTTGTTGAAGATAATTCAAAAAAAACAACAATTAAGTTTGATAAAAGAGAAGTAGTAGGATTTGTTCAACTAGTTATAAATCAACATTATAAAACTGATAAGATTGGCATAGAATTTAAAAAATTAGTAAAAGGTTGAACTTGGGTATGAAAAATCTTTATTCTCCATCAATGCTTAAAAGTTATTTAAGTTGTAAGTATATAATTTTTAATGACATTTATGAGAAGAAATTAAAATTAAAAAAAATTGAATTATCTAAAAATGATAAATTAAGACTTGAAAAAGGTAATGATCACGAAAAAAACTATCTTAAAGAACTTAAGAAGAAATATAAAAAAGTAATTGATATAAAAAATTCTGATTTATCTAAAGAGGAGAAAATTTCCAAAACTATTCAATCAATGAAGGAAGGATGGGAAGTAATACATGGAGGTTATTTAAAAAGAGATAAATGGAGAGGTGAATTTGATTTTTTAATTATTAATAAAAATTTGAAGTCAAAGTTTGGTAATTATAGTTATGAAGTAATTGATACTAAAAATTCAAATAAACCAAAACCAGATCACATCATTCAATTGGGTATGTACACTTATATGTTAGAGGGTACCCAAGGCGTATTACCAAAAAAATTTACAATTGTTTTAAAAGATATGGTGAAGGAAGATGTTCAGGTTAATCAAGTAAATGAGTTTTTTAAAACACATAGAGAAAACTATGAAAAATTTACCTCAAACGGAATTGACAAAACAAAACCTGAGAAATGTAGTTTTTGTCAAATATGTTCATGGCAAGAGGAATGTGAAAAAATATGGATTAAAGAAGATAATCTAAATCAAGTAGGAGGATTAACAAGAGTTCATTTAAAAAAATTATTAGAAATTAAAATTAATAATGCTACTAAATTGTCAAAACAAGATTCTACTAAAATTCTTAAAGGATTTAGAAAAGAAATTTCACATAAACTTATTACTCAAGCAAAACTTCAAAAAGAATATGAAAAAACCAACGTACCTGTTCATCAACCAAATCCTAATAATTTAAATGGTATTAAAGGATTTAATTCATTACCAGAACCTACTGCTTGTGACTTATATTTTGATATTGAGAGTGTTGAAGATCATATTTATCCAGGTGGTTTAGAATATCTCTTTGGAATTTATTATGTTGAAAATGATAAAGAAAAATTTAAAGCATTTTGGGCACATAATAAAGATGAAGAAAAAAAAAATGTTATTAATTTTTTTGAATTTACAAAATCACATTTTAAAAAATATCCTTCATCTAAAATTTATCATTACGGTTCTTATGAAATCACAGCGTTGTTAAAACTTACCTCATTTCATAAAGTTAAAGGAATTGAATATGATCATTATTTAAACTTAGATAAATTTGTAAATTTACTAAATGTAAATAAACAAGGACTATTCATTTCTGAAAATAGTTATTCATTAAAAAATGTTGAAAAATTTTATGATTTTAAACGCGAAGGTGATGTTCAAAAAGGAGATGTATCCCAAGAATATTATAGTGAATGGATTGAGACTGAAGATCAAAAGTTTTTAGATGAAATAGAAAGTTATAATAAACAAGATTGTCGATCAACTTATGAACTTCATAAATGGTTATTGAAAATTAAACCATCAGATACCTCTTGGTTTGTTCCTCAAAGAAAAGATAGTGAAATGGAACTTAGAGATTGGGAAGTTGATATGTTGGCGTATCAAGACAAAGTTGAAAAATCAAAAATTAAAGATCCAAAAATTAAACAATTAATGTCAGATATTATTGGTTTCTATAATCGAGAAGATAAACCTGCTTGGCGTGAGTTTTTTGAGAGAAGAAATAACTCTGATGAAGAGTTAATTGATGATCCAGAATGTATTGGAAACATGAAATCTAATGGCAAACCTACTCCAGATAAGAGATCTTTAATTTATTCTTATAAATTTGAAGATCAAGATTTTAAACTGAGAAAGAGTAAGAAAACTGTAATTGCTAACAATCAAGATATTGAACAAAAAGATTATGCGGGAACAATTATTGATATTGATTACAAAAAAAAAGAAGTTCTTTTAAAAAGAGGAACCTCGCAAGGAATATTGCCAGCAATTTTATCAATTGGTCCTGACAAACCAAGACCGAATACTAAACTTATTTCAAATACTTATAAATTTATTGATACTCTTATTGGAAAGGAGAACAAATATAAGGCATTAAATGATTTTTTAGATAAAAAACATCCAAGAATAAAAGGAATTAAAACAGGAGATAAAATTATTTCATCTGATGAATTTCATAAAGAAATTCCAAAAATAATTTCAAA
Source organism: uncultured Pelagibacteraceae bacterium (assembly GCA_902551455.1). Classification (GTDB taxonomy): domain Bacteria; phylum Pseudomonadota; class Alphaproteobacteria; order Pelagibacterales; family Pelagibacteraceae; genus Pelagibacter. The sequence continues at coordinate 66,712 of CACDDC010000002.1, forward strand.
TTTAGATAATAGTTATCTTTACATTCAAGGACCTCCAGGGACAGGAAAAACTTATCAAGCAGCAAACGCAATTATAGAATTATTAAAACAAAACAAAAAAATTGCGATAACTGGATTATCTCACAAAGTTATTCATAACTTACTTCAAAGAATTGAAGATATGGCATCAGAAAAACAATTTGAGTTTGAAGGATATAAAAGAGGAACTCTTGAAGATGACGATACTGTTTTTAATGGTGAATATATTAAGACATATGAAAAAGATCCTGTGTTTATGAATGCTCTTAAGGAAAGAGATAAAGGACAAATATTTGCGGGTACAAAATATCATTTAGCAAGCACTTTTTATGATGAAAAAATTGATTATCTTTTTATAGATGAAACAGGACAACTTAGTTTAGCGGATTTAATAAGCATTGGAAATATTGCTAAAAATATAATTTTAATTGGTGATCAAAATCAATTAGGTCAACCTATTAGAGGAACTCATCCAAATGAGTCTGGTCAATCAATATTAGACTACCTATTAGAGGGAAAAGATACAATTTCTGAAGATAGAGGAATATTTTTAAATAAAACATATAGATTAAATTCTAAATTAAATGAATTTATCTCTTCTAATTTTTATGAAGAACGACTTATTTGTGACAAAAGCACAGATAAAAGAATAATAAATTTTAACAAAAAATCGAAAATCAAAGATAGTGGAATTCACTATATTGAAATGAATCACAAAAATAATGTTCAAACAAGTATAGAAGAATTTGAAGTAATTAGAGATTTAATGAAAGAAATGATCGGACTTGAGTTTGATGATAAAGGAAAAAAAAGAAAATTATCTGTAGATGATTTTTTGATTATTAGTCCATATAATACCCAAGTAAATTTATTAATTTCAAAATTAGAAGAATCTAAAATTAAAAATCCTAGAGTAGGGACAATTGATAAGTTTCAAGGTCAAGAAGCACCTGTTACAATTATTTCTATGACATCATCAGATAGTGACTCTTTACCACGAAATAAAGAGTTTTTCTTTAGTAGAAATCGATTAAATGTTGCAATTTCTAGAGCGCAAGTAGCATCTATAATATTATTTAATCCAAATTTATTAGATAGTTCTCCAAAAAATTTAGATCAAATAAAGTTAATGAATAATTTTTTTAAATTACTCAATTATAAAATTTAAAAAAAAACCCCCAAAACTTTCGTTCCGAGGGTTCTAATTTTGTTTAATTTCTGTATTTAGAGTGTTCTGGTTGGGGAATCGTATTACATTCGCATACATTTATTGCCATTACTCACTTATTTAACTTCTTCACTGCAAACTTCACTGCAGAATCAGACGAAACGAGAAGGGTACGAGAAAGGTGACCTCGTACGCCACAAAGGCATTGATACCCATGTGCAAAAACTACTTTGATGACTTCATTGAGGAGTGGGGTTAAAATGGGTTATGGAAAAAGAAACTCTAACATTAGTTACCACAGAAAAAATGAGTTAGGATTAATTTATGACAAAATCTGCTTTATATTGCTTTTCATCTATTCCTCAAGCAGCGGCATCGGTTTATTTTTATGATTTTAATAAAGATAAAAATGATGGTTTAAAATACAAAGTAGAAGAAATTATTAAAATTTTAAAAGATAATAGTTTTAACCCATTGCAAACTAATTCTTATGATATTTCAAGTTTTGCAGATGGAGCATACCCATTTTATGTCAAAATTAATAATAGCAAAAAGGTAGATACAATTTATTTTGAATTAAGGAATAGCTGCGGATGGGGATCGAGCATGTTTTTTGAGAGACCAGAAAGACTTGTTAAAGAGAGAGAAATGAAAAAAAATATGCCCGAAGGTTATCAATTGGATATGACGTTAGCACCAGCTATGGCAGTTAAATTTAAAACTAGAAACCGAAAAGGATATAATTCTCTAGAAAACTGGACAATAGACGGAAACGAATTTATTAAAAATAAAAAAGCAATAAAAAAAAGATTAGGTCGTCTACTTATTAGATCAAATTTAATTGTTTTAGATGATACTGGCAATATTGACAGACTAGATGAAAATATAGATAAAAAAAAAATATACAAAAAAGCAATTAAACAAACCAAGTACTATGGTGTTGATGATGGTCTTTCTTTTGAAAGATTATACATACCCGTTAAAAACAAGTCCTACCCCGTTTATATACATCATATTTTTAGGTCAGAAAAAGAAGAATTGAAAGATTTAGAGAGTGATTTACCTATTGCTGAATTTGTGTCGCCTATATTTCCAATTATATCCATACAAGATGTTGAGGGTTGCTATTTAAGCAAGGATAAAGACGCTAAACTAATTTTTATTAAAAAAGAAGAGAAAAAAATAAGTGAATATTTAAGCAATCAAATCACTAAAAAAGAAAAAAATATTAAAGTATGTCAATTAGATCTTGAAAATTTATCTTCCTTAACATTTTTAAATAAATTAAATTATAAATTAGATTCCATCACTTTTTTTAATTTAAAAAATATTGATGATTGGTCTCTTTTGTTAAAAATAAAAAATGTTAAAACTATATCATTTTATAAATGTAGCTTAGATATTACCAAAAAAATAAATGCAGATATTATAAAAAAAATAAATAAACGAAATATTAATATTGTTATTGAAGGTCTTGTTACAAATTTAAATGTTAAATTGATTGAAATTCCTTTTGAAGGAGGCACTTATTCGGGAGAAATTAATTCTGATGGTATGCCCGAAGGTTATGGTCAGTTAAGTTATGAAGATGGAAGATTATATACTGGTACTTTTAAAGGAAAGTTTCATGGATTTGGATCTTATGTATTGCCTAGTGGATCCGTTTATATCGGAGAATGGAAAAATGGAAATCAAGAAGGTTCTGCCATATTCACATCTAAAGATGGATTTAGATATGTAGGAAAATTTAAAAATAACAAATATCATGGCAAAGGAGAATTTTATATTATGCAAACAGGTGAAAAAATTATAGTTGAACATAATGAAGGTGAAGAAATCAAAAAAAAATAAAAAAACCCCCGAAACTTTCATTCCGAGGGTTCTAATTTTGTTTAATTTTTGTATTTAGAGTGTTCTTGTTGGGGAATCGTATTACATTTACCTATAAATTACGCCAATACTCACTTATTTAAGAAGTTCATTGAAAACTTCATTGAGAAAACCGTCTAATTTAAAAGCAATTCAAAAGATGATTTCATTGAGGAGTGGGGTTAAAGTATGATGATGATAAAAGGCATATTTTTACTTATAAAATTTGGGTTTATTGGTTTCTTTAATGAATTGAGATTTTTATTTAAAGGTTTATCTGAAATATTAATAAGTGGATTTGATAATTTAAATTATCATATTTTTCAACCCATCCGACTTTTAAGATTTGAGGATGTGAGGGATTTTGCTACTTCTACTGAAGGAATAATAATTATAATTTTATGTTTTTTAATAATAATTTTTTTGATTTCTAAAAAAAGGTTTTAAACTTATTTTTCGAACTCTTTTTTTATTGGAGTAAAATATAAAAAGACTAGTATTGCACCACTAGTCGCCCACCCCAATCCATCAATCAAATAAAGTATTGGGTCAGAAGCATTTATTCCCATCAATAAAGAATATATTGATCCAAAAATAAATAGGAATAGATACATTTGTTTTCCAATATTTTTAAATTTATATAATAGATATAAGTTTACCAAGTAAAACACCAAAAAAATTATTGCAATTACCCCAAGCATATCAGTCATGTCATTTGGTGGATTTGCACTCTCATTAAAAGCAACAACTATTTCAGACTCATAAAAAATGGAAATAATTGCCAATATCAATATCGATAAATCTAATAGAATAAGTCTTTTAAATATTATTTTTAAATTCATTCTGATTGAAAGAGTACTATATTTATGAATAAAAAAAACCCCCGAAACTTTCGTTCCGAGGGTTCTAATTTTGTTTAGTGTATGTATTTAGAGTGTTCTCTAAATGGAAACGTATTACATTCGCATTCCTAGTACGCCAATACTCACTTATTTAAGAAGTTCATTGCAAAGTTCATTGCAGAATCACCCCAAATAGAAAGCAAATAGAAAGGTGACTTGATTTAAAAAAAAAGTTAAGATTCATAAAATTTATGACAGAACCATTCTCCGAAAAGGAAATGCAGGCAATATACTTGAGAGTTATTCAAGAATTTAAGTATAAAAAATTAGAGATAGATAAAAAGTTAGATGAGATTGTAAATAAAAAAATCGCTAAAATTGAAAAAGATTGTAAAAAATTTAAAGATGGCATTCTTTATTTTGGAAATGGTTATGTAGGTGAAAAAAATAAAAATGGAATGCCCGAGGGAATGGGCAGTCTTCTTTTTGGTTCAACAGAAGATGTTTATGTTGGTCAATTTGATAGTGGATTAAAACATGGTTTAGGCAAATATACTTATTTTAGTGGAGGTGGGAGTGCTCATCATCCATTTTCAATTCCTTATTATGTCGGTGAATGGTTTGCAGACTCATATCACGGACTTGGAAAACATTTAATTACTCAATTTGAAGATCTTATGATTTATGAGGGCACACACACTCATGATAAAAAAACTGGATTTGGAACTTATAAAAAATTTAATAGCGATAACGTTGATAAATTCTGTAATACTGAAATGATAGGATATTTTTTTGATGGTGTTGGTGATAAATTAATGATTGAAATTAATAGAGATGATAACGGCAATTTATCACAAGATACTATAAGTGGTCTTTTTGAATATAATCAAGAAAATGGAACAAAAAATCCTATGTATGTATTTACTAAAATAGATGAATGGGAAAATCTTGAACCAAAGAAAATGGATAAGTCAATATCAGATTTAATTTATAAACTTTATGATTCTTATTTTAATTTAGACCCATTTACAAAAAAATTTTCAGATCTTACAATAAAGGTTAAAAAAAATGTGATGAAATTGATGTTTGACTCTAACAAATATTTTGAAAAAAATTCAGAAGATGAAAATTATTTCAAATTTCTTCAAAAAGTAAACAGTTTAAACAAAGTTGTCACACAAATTGGCGAAAATGAAAAGTTAATTGAATTAAACGAAATGGTTGAAAAAGAAAAAAAAGAATTTGTTTCAATAGAAAAAAAACTTAAGTCATAATAAAAATATTTCTTATGAATTCTCAAGAGTTAGAAAGTAAATATCAATCACTACTTGATAGAATTGAGTTAATTAAAAAAAAGGTATATCTCAGACATACTATTGAATTGTTAGATCAACTTAGAGAATTTTGCTCAAAAAAAAAAGAAACTGACGCCTTTACAACAGAGATTTATGAGCAACAAAATAAAAATCTTGATAAAATTGAAAGCATGAATGATGATGTAATGGGTGAAATGAAAGATGCTTTAAATAAAACTAAAAAATAAACTTATGAAAAAAACTTGGATATCAGATAATAAAACTCAAAAATATATTGGTGAATTCGATGGAGAAAAAAAACACGGAGAAGGAACTTATATCTGGGAAGGAATGGGTGAGGTTTCAGGTAAATTTAAAGATGACCAATTTCCTGACTACGGAAAATTTATTCAATATGGACAATTTGAATATATCGGTGAAATGAAGAACCGCGATGGGCAGTTTAATGGAAAAGGAATTCAAATAAATTTAATTACAAAAGATAAATATGAAGGTGAATTTAAAGATGGAGCACCTCATGGATATGGAGTGTTTACTCAAAACGATGGTTCAACTTTTAAAGGTAATTGGAAGAACGGTTTAAAGCATGGTAAAGGAACTTTAGTAAACGCAATATTTTTTAGGAGTGGTGAAGAAAAAGGTGAAGAATTTATAATGGATGGTGGTCCTCAAACTGGAGAATACAAAGATGACTTACCAGTTGGAGAATTTCATTGGGAAATGAAAAGTGGAAGAAAATATATCGGTGAATTAAATAAAGATGGACTTTTTCATGGTAAAGGAACTTTAACACATCCTGATGGAAAAATTGAAAAAGGTATTTGGGAAAATTGCAAACTTATTAAATCAAAATAAAAAAAACCCCCGAAACTTTCGTTCCGAGGGTTCTAATTTTGTTTAGTGTATGTATTTAGAGTGTTCTCTAAATGGAAACGTATTACATTCTCATACTGGTTTCTAATAATACTTGATTTACTTAACATTTTGAAAATTCCTTCATCACTCTTCATCACTATTTAAAGCAATTTCAAAGCAATTCAAAAGATGATTTTATTGAGGAGTAAGGTTAAAATAGGTTAGGTCAAAACATGCTCGAATGGGATAATAGAATAAAATACAATTTCAATTATTTAAAAAAAAATATTGATATTAAAAAATTCCTAAAATTAGTGACTAAATATAAATGGAATTTTAATCATGAAACAGATATTTTAGATGGAGCAGTAATCCCTAGTTGTATAAACAAAAATAATAAAGATCCTAATTTAATTAAAAGTTTAAATTTTGAAAAGTCTTCTACAGAAGAAATCTTAAACGAGGCATTTTCCAGTTCTGATTTCGATCAAAAACTTTTTGAAAATGGAACATTTTTTAAAAAATTGCACCCTAATTTTAAATTAACAAAGCATATAAAATTAGGTGATCAGTCTCCCATTTTCATGCCAGAGGAGATAGTAGATCAAGATACAGAGTTATATAAATTGAAGAATCAAGTAGATGGGAACTTTCCACCATTTTGGATTTCACCTTTTTTACAGGATGTAGTGGATGGAACTTCTGTTTGTTCACATTCCCTTATAGAAATAAAAAATGATAATACTTATTTTTATATGCACACTGTTTATTTTGATCAAGAAGGATATGATTATCAATACGATCCTTACTTAATAAATTTATTTGATCATAAATTAAATGATAAAAGTTTTTTGGATGAAATTATAAATTTCGAACAAAAAAGAGTTGAGTCAGATCGTAAGAATTTTAAAGATTATTTGAAAGAATATAATAGTGAAGCAAAATTAATAAATATTTATCGTATAGACTTCAAAACCAAGAAACCGATTTATAACTTTAGTAAATCTGGTAAGTTTATTAATATAAGCAAGTAGAAGGGTGACTTTATTTAAAAAGTAGGGTTAAATTCAAATGTGAAGAAATATCATTTTACATTAGATTATTTTAAACAAAATTTTAAATATAGAAATTTTTGTGAAGATTTAGATTATGTAATAAAGAACCAAATATTAGATTATCCAATCGATGCTATAATTTTACACCATACAATTTTTGATAAAGTAGGTAAATTTATGACCCCAACTAAAATTGATGAAAATTACCAAGAGACCGATTGGGACAAATATTCTGAAAAAGTAGATAATGAATTTTTCGATAATAAAAAAAATAAAAAATTTAAAGATTGGTTTTTAAAAAAAAGAGACTCAGGATTATTGTTAACTTCCTTAAATAGTAATTTTACATTAATTCATAATTTAAATATTGGATTTCAGTATTTTTCATTAATATATTCTAAATTTAATAATAAATATTATTTTTTTGAAACTTGGGAAGAGTGGCACATTGCCAGAAATTCTTTTAGTAAAGAACCATCAAAAGACAAAATAATAGAAATGATTAAAAAAAAGTATAAAGACTCAGACCCAAAAATAGAATTAAGTGTATTTGAAGAGGATTTTAATGATTTTTTAAACAATTAAATTTAAAGATTATTTAGATATCCTTCATCATTCCTTCATCATTCCTTCATCACTAATGATTTTCGTTAAGATAAAAAAAAAGGGCAGTAAAAACTGCCCTTTTTGAATTTTTGTTTGAGAGTAATGGGGATTACATTCCCATTCCACCCATTCCACCCATTCCACCCATTCCACCAGGCATTCCTCCTCCTGCTGGGCCAGAGTCTTTTTCCTCAGGTTTATCAGCAATCATAGCTTCTGTAGTTACAAGCAAACCTGAAATAGAAGCTGCATCTTGTAAAGCAGTTCTTACAACTTTTACAGGGTCTATAATGCCTTCTTTGAACATATCAACATATTGTTCTGTTTGAGCATCATATCCATTAGAAGGTTTATTAGTTTCTAAAAGTTTTCCAACTATTACCGAACCATCTACCCCAGCATTTTTGGTTATTTGTCTTATTGGAGCTTGAAGTGCACTTTTAACAATTTCAACACCTGCTTTTTGGTCATCACCTTTAACTTTTACTTTATCAAGGTCCTGTGCAGCATATAAAAGTGCGCATCCACCTCCCACAACAATTCCTTCCTCGACAGCTGCTCTTGTTGCATTGAGAGCATCTTCCACTCTATCTTTTTTCTCTTTTACTTCTACTTCAGTAGCTCCTCCAACTTTAATTACAGCAACTCCACCAGCAAGTTTTGCTAATCTTTCTTGTAATTTTTCCCTATCATAGTCTGAGGTTGTTTCTTCTACTTGAGCTTTAATTTGTTCACATCTTGCTTCGATATCAGATTTTTTACCACTACCGCTTACAATTGTACTATTTTCTTTATCTACTTTAACTTTTTTTGCAGACCCAAGATCATTAAGTTTTACATTTTCTAACTTTATACCAAGGTCCTCCGAAATTACTTGTCCACCAGTTAAAATAGCAATGTCTTCAAGCATAGCTTTTCTTCTGTCGCCAAAACCTGGGGCTTTAACCGCAACTACTTTTAAGCCTCCTCTAAGTTTATTTACAACAAGAGTAGCTAATGCTTCTCCCTCTACATCTTCTGAAATTATCATAAGAGGTCTTCCAGCTTGAACAACAGCTTCTAATAGTGGCACCATCGGTTGCAAGTTTGTCAATTTTTTCTCATGCAAAAGTATTAATGGATTTTCTAATTCTGTAGTCATTTTGTCTGCATTTGTTATAAAATACGGGGAAAGATATCCTCTATCAAACTGCATACCTTCTACAACATCAAGTTCAGTTTCAATACTTTTTGCTTCTTCTACTGTAATAACACCTTCATTTCCAACTTTTTGCATAGCTTTTGCAATCATACTTCCAATTTCTTTATCACCGTTTGAAGAAATAGTTCCAACTTGAGCAATCTCATCGCTATCTTTAACTTTTTTTGCAGAAGAAATTAATTTTTCTTTTACATGTTCAACTGCTGCATCAATACCTCTTTTTACATCCATTGGATTCATCCCAGCAGTTACATATTTACAACCTTCTTTTACTATTGATTGTGCTAAGATAGTTGCAGTGGTTGTCCCATCACCGGCCTCATCATTTGTTTTACTAGCGACCTCTTTAACCATCTGAGCGCCCATATTTTCAAACTTGTCTTCTAAATCAATTTCCTTAGCAACAGTGACACCATCTTTGGTTGTTCTAGGAGCACCATACGACTTGTCAATTACAACGTTCCTGCCTTTAGGCCCTAGTGTTGTTTTGACAGTATTAGCTAAAGTGTCAACACCTCTAAGCATTGCCGCTCTCGCATCTGAGTCAAATTTTACTATTTTTGGCATTATAATTTCTCCTTAATATTTATTATTTACTTGATATACCCATAATGTCAGATTCCTTCATTATGCTGTATTCCTTACCATCTATTTTTACTTCAGTACCTGACCATTTTCCAAATAGAACTTTATCTCCAACTTTTACGTCCATTGGTATAATTTTTCCGTCTTCAGTCTTAGATCCACCCCCAACAGCAACAACTTTGCCTTCTTGAGGTTTTTCTTGTGCGGTGTCTGGTATTATTATTCCACCAGCAGTCTTTTCACTGCTGTCTAAAACTTCTATAAGCACTCTGTCGTGCAAAGGTTTAAACTTCATATATTACTCCTTTGAATATTGAGATCATATAGAGGCATAATGCAAGATTTTCAAGATATCAGTTTTAATTATATAAACCTAAAAAACCCAAGAAAAATCGATATTTTTGGGATATATGTCCAAGATGACATTAAATATAGATAACAAAGGACTAAGATCCATAGTATCTGAATTCGATCTTTTATTTATTGATATATGGGGAGTAATCCACAATGGGGTAGAATTATATAAAGACTCTATTGATGTTTTAGATAAATTAGAAGAAATCAAAAAAAATTATATACTTTTAACTAATGCACCAAGACCTAATTCAAAAGTACAAAATTTTTTAATGAAAATGGGTTTGGATGAAAAAAAATGTCAAAATGTATTTACGTCTGGAGAAGCATCATTAAATCATTTAAATTCTAAATGGAAAAACTATAAATTTTATCATATTGGGCCTCCTAGAGATTTTGATTTATTTAAATTATTTGAAAAAAATAAAGTTAATAAAATTGAAAATTCAGATTTCTTGTTATGTACAGGTCTATTTGATGAACAGACAGAAAATTTAGATTTTTATAAAAAGCTATTTGAGTCTAAAACAAATATTAGAATGATTTGTACAAATCCAGATTTAGTTGTAGATAGAGGAGAAAAAAGAGAATACTGCGCTGGATCTATTGCTAGAATTTTTGAAAATTTTGGAGGTAAAGTTGATTATTTTGGAAAACCTTACTCTCTAGTTTATAATCAATCTACAAATACAAAAAATAAAAAAATTTTATGCATAGGAGACAATTTAAACACCGATATAAAGGGGGCCAATATTCAAAATTATAGTTCATTGTTTATTTCAGGTGGGATTCATAAAAATGAAATAAGCGGAGATGTGCAAAGCTTACTAAAGAAATATAATGTAACAACAAATTTTATACAGTCTAAATTAAAATGGTAAAAAAAATTAAAGTTTATAAAAATTTTAAAATTAACAAATCTCATAAAAATTCTATAATTTTTATTGGGAATTTTGATGGATTGCACATTGGGCACCAAAAACTATTCGGGTCTGCTAGAAAATATAAAAAAAAAATTAAACTTGGTGTTGTTACATTTGATCCAATACCAAAGATGTTTTTTAATAAAAAAATTAGCAATTATAGATTATCTAATTTTAATCAAAAATTAATTTTGCTAAAAAAATTTAATGTTGATTTTGTTATAAATAAAAAGTTTGATATTAAATTCTCTAAGATTAAAGCTCATAATTTTATTAAAGATATCTTATTTAAATATATTAAGCCAAAATATATATTTGTAAGTAATAATTTTAGATTTGGAAATAAAAGAGAAGGCAGTGTTTTGCTTTTAAAGAAATTAGAAAAAAAATTTAATTATAAAGTAGTAAAACCTAAGCCTTTGATAAAAAATAAAAAAGTAATTTCATCTTCACTAATTAGAAAATTGTTATCACAAGGTAAATTGAATTTAGTTAATAAATATTTAGGGCGTAACTGGTGTGTGGAAGGCACGGTAGAGCAAGGAAGACAAATGGGAAAAAAAATTGGATTTCCTACTTGCAATATAGACTTAGGAAATTACGTTATTGCAAAACCAGGAGTTTATGCAGTTAAAGTTTATTTGCCAAAGCACAAGAAATATTTAAAAGGAATAGCAAATTTAGGATATAGACCAACTTTTAATCAAAAAAGAATTCTTTTAGAGGTAAATATATTTAATTTCTCTAAAAATCTTTATAATAAGAAGCTAATTATTGAATTTATAAAATATATTAGGACAGAAAAAAAGTTTAATAGCGTTGATCAATTAAAAAAACAAATAAAAAATGATGTTAAATTTGCAAAAAAATTATAAATAAAAATGAGTAAAGAAAACATTAATCTTCCAAAGACTTTATTCTCTATGAAAGCAAACTTGCCTTCAAAAGAACCAGGGTTTGTTGAATATTGGGATAAAATAAAATTATATGAAAAATTAAGAAAATCTGCAAAAGGTAAAGAAAAATTTGTTCTCCATGATGGACCTCCATATGCAAATGGAAACATTCATATGGGTACTGCTCTAAACAAAATACTTAAAGACATCATAACAAAATTTCATCAAATGAATGGAAAGGACTCTGTTTATGTACCTGGGTGGGATTGCCATGGTTTGCCTATTGAATGGAAAATTGAAGAACAATATAAAAAAAATAAAAAAAATAAAAATGAAGTTCCAATTACGGAATTTAGAAAAGAGTGTAGAGATTTTGCTGATAAATGGATTAAGATTCACAAAGAACAATTTAAAAGGCTAGGTGTTATTGGAGATTGGGAAAATTATTATTCAACAATGAGTTTTGATGCAGAGGGACAAATTGTAAGAGAACTTGGAAAATTTTTAAAAGAAGGAAGTCTTTACAAAGGTTATAAACCAGTTCTTTGGTCAACTGTAGAAAAAACAGCACTGTCTGACGCAGAAGTAGAATATATGGATCACATATCTGATACAATTTATGCGTCATTTGTTATTAAAAAATCTAAAATTAAAGAATTAATTGAGTCAGAAATAATCATTTGGACCACAACACCTTGGACAATTCCAGCAAATAAAGCTTTAGCCTATAATAGCAAGTTAAAGTATGTACAAGTACTGATTCAGGATGAAAATGAATTTAAAAATAGAAAAATTGTAATTGCTAAAGATTTATTAGATTCAGTAATAAAAGACTGTAAAATTGAAAAATTTAAGATTTTAAATGAGATTGAAGGAAAAAATTTTTCAGGGACCATTTGCCATCATCCTTTTTATAAGATGGGCTATAAATATGATGTTCCACTGTTAGAAGCCAAATTTGTTACAATTGAACAGGGTACTGGATTTGTTCATTGTGCCCCAAGTCATGGACCAGATGATTTTAACTTATGTTTAAATAATGGAATTAAAGCATTAGAAACCGTAGACGATGATGGCAAATATACAAAACACATACCGATATTTGAAGGTACTCATATTTTTAAAGCCAATCCTATAGTTATAGAAAAACTCAAAGACCAAAAAAAACTTTTAGCAAATGGTAAATTAAATCATTCCTATCCACATTCTTGGAGGTCAAAAGCACCTTTGGTTCATAGAGCTACTCAACAATGGTTTATTTCAATGGAAAGTCATGGTTTGAGAAAAAAAGCTCTTAAAGCAATTGATGAGACTTCATTTTTTCCCAACAAGGGTAAAGAGAGAATTAAATCAATGATTGAAACAAGGCCAGACTGGTGTGTTTCAAGACAAAGAGTCTGGGGAGTGCCCTTACCAATATTTGTCTCAAAACAAACAAACAAAGTTTTAATTGACGAAGAAGTATTTGAGAATATTGCAAAAATCTATGAAAAAGAGGGTTCAGATTGCTGGTTTTCTGACGATCCACAAAGATTTTTAGGAAAAAAATATAATGCAAAAGATTTTATAAAATTAAAAGATATTGTTGAAGTATGGTTTGATAGTGGCTCAACACACTCGTTTGTATTAGAAAAAAGAAAAGATTTAAAATGGCCAGCTTCAATGTATCTAGAGGGATCAGATCAACATAGAGGATGGTTTCATTCATCATTATTAGAATCATGTGGAACTCGTGGAAGAGCACCTTTTGAATCAATTCTCTCCCACGGATTTGTAGTTGATGGTAAAGGACATAAAATGTCAAAGTCCCTAGGTAATGCAATTTTTCCTGAAGATATTTTAAAAAAATATGGTGCTGATATTCTGAGAATCTGGGTTACCGCATCGAATTATGCGGAAGATCTTAGAATTGATTATTCAATACTAGAACAGCATGCAGAATCTTATAGAAAAATTAGAAATACTTTTAGATATTTGCTTGGAAACTTAAATGATAACTTTTCTGAAACTGATTTTAAAAAAGTAGAACTAAATAAACTTCCAGAATTAGAGCAGTATATGCTTCATAAAGTTTATTTATTAAGTTTGGCATTTCAAAAAAATTTTAAATCGTATACTTTTCATAATCTTTATAAAGAGCTTTTAAATTTCTGTACTGTAGATCTTTCAGCTTTTTATTTTGATATTCGAAAGGATACGCTTTATTGTGATCCGATAGAATCTCAAAAAAGAAAAGATTGTATTAAAGTTTTAAACATAATACTTGAATGTTTATTAAGTTGGTTTGCACCCATATTATCTTTTACCACTGAAGAAATTTTTAAATTAATTAATAAAGATGAAGAAAGCAGTATTCATTTGAAAAAATTTGTTAATATTCCTAAAAATTGGTCAAATGAAAATTTAAATCAAAAATGGTTAAATCTAATTATGATCAGAGACCATTCAAACATAAGTATTGAAAATAAAAGAGCTGAAAAAATAATAGGTTCAAGCTTAGAAGCAACAATTAAGATTAAACTTAAAAAAGATTTATACAAACTTGCAAAAGAATTTGATTTTGCAGAATTGTGTATTACTTCAGGTGCAGAATTAATTAATGATGATAGTATAAGTAATGAAATTATTGTAGAAACATTTAAAGCAGAAGGTGAAAAATGTAATGTTTGTTGGAAAATTAAAAAAGAAAAATGTGATAGACATAACATTTAAAAAATGAGCAATTTACTTTCAAAAAAAAATATATTTTATATTTCAATAATTTTTTTTACTTTTCTTTTAGATAGATTTACTAAAGTTTATATATTAAACTATGTTGAAGTTAATGGAAGTATAGACATATATGTTAATCCATTTTTAAATTTCATTTTAGTTTGGAATTCAGGGATTGGATTTGGTTTATTTTCTTTCGAAGGAAGTATATTTTATCATTTAGTCACTCTTATAATAATATTTATTAATTTATTGATAATCTACATGATTATTAAGGCTAACGATTACAGAATTTACTTTCTATTAATTATATTAGGTGGATCATTAGGTAATTTGTTTGATCGAATTTATTATTCTGCTGTACCTGATTTTATTGACTTAAATTATAATGGTTTTCATTGGTTTATATTTAATGTTGCGGATATTTTTATTTCTATAGGCATTATATGTCTTATAATTACAGAGTTATTTATTTTTAATAAAAAAAATGAAAAATAAATCTATATTAATATTGTTAATTCTTAGTATGTTTATACTAAGTTCCTGTGGATCTGGAATTAAAGATGCTTTGGAAGGAAAAAGAAGAAGTGTAAGTGGAGATGAATTTTTAATTAAAAAGAAAAATCCATTAAGTTTGCCGCCTAGTTTTGGTGATCTGCCTACTCCTACTGAGGAAGAAAATATACCTGATGAAAATAATTCAGATGAAATAAAAAATATACTTGGAAAAAATCAATCCAATAGTGATTCAGGTGAAATAAGCGAAGTAGAAAGTTTAATTTTAGAAGAATTAAATAAAAATTGATGTTTAATAAAATAATTAAATTTGAAAATTTTTCCTCAAAAAAAAAAAATAAAAAAATAATAAAAATTTTAGATAATTTAATTAATAGATCTACTAGTGATCAATTATTAAAATCACTTACGCCAAATTATAATTATAGTTTTATCGAAAATAGATTAAAAAAATTTAAAAGAGAAAAAATATTTAAAATAATTGGTATGGGTGGATCTATATTGGGTGCGGAAGCAATTTATAATTTTTTAAAATGTAAAAAAAAATTTTATTTTATAAATAATCTTCAAAATACACTTAAGAATATAGAAAAAAAAAAAACGACAAATATAATTATTTCAAAATCTGGTAACACTCTTGAGACAATCGCAAATGTTAATTTGTATATAAAAAAAACAGATAAAAAGATCATTATTACTGAAAAGAAAAATAATTATCTATTCAATTTAGCAAATAAACTCAAATGTGAGATAATTGAACATAATAATTTTATTGGTGGCAGATATTCAGTTCTTTCTGAAGTTGGAATGGTTCCAGCTGTATTGATGGGTTTTGAAGAAAAAAAATTTAAACAATTTAATAATTTAATAAAAAATAATTCTTTTAAAAAAAAATTAATCCTGAATGTAAGCAACTTAATAGAATTAAATAAAAAAAAACAAAACTCAATCATTTTAAATTATGATGAGAAATCAGATAGCTTTTTTAAATGGTACCAACAATTGGTAGCAGAAAGCCTAGGAAAAAAATCTAGAGGTATTCTTCCAATAATATCTACAATGCCAAAAGATAATCATAGTTTAATGCAATATTTTTTAGATGGCCCAAAACAAAACTTTTATACCTTTTTTTCTGTAAATGAAAAGGGGTCAGCTAAATTAGATAATAAAAATTTATTATTAAATCAAAAAAAATTTCATAAAAAGAACATTAACGAAATTATAAATGCTCAAAAAAATGCAACTAGGAATGTGTTTTTAAGAAAAAAAATTCCATTTAGAAATTTCACCATCAACCAAAGATCAGAAAAAGTAATAGGATCTCTTTTTTGTTTCTTTATATTGGAAACTATTTTGTTAGGAAAAGCTTTGAATGTAAATCCTTATGACCAACCGTCAGTAGAACTAATAAAAAATGAAACAAAAAAGCTATTTTAATTTATAAAATATTATTTTTGATATTCCATAAAATCTAGTATTAATAATATGAAATTTATCATTTAATGGGTCATTTGTTTTTTTGTTTCTATGAAGAATAAGTAAACCATTTTTATTTAAAAAATTATTTTTTTCAATTATAGAAAATAAACTAGATATTCTTTTTTCCTTATATGGTGGGTCAGCAAAAATTAAATCAAAATTTTTATTGAGATGTTTTTTAATTTTTATATCAAATATATCTTTTTCAATTAAATCATAATTTTTTATATTATTTAAATATTGTATATTTTTATAAAAAGTTCTAATTGCAGGCTTATAATTTTCAACAAATGTTACATGTTTAACTTTTCTTGAAAGACATTCCAGCCCAAATGACCCACTTCCAGAAAATAAATCTAATACAATTGATTTTTCTAAATCAAATTTTTTAAATTTAGAGTGTATTAATAAATTAAATATTGACTCTTTCGTTAAGTCTTTAAGAGGCCTTGTTTTACTGTCAGTGGGTTGAAATAATTTTTTTCCTTTATATGAACCAGATATAATTCTCATTTTTTAATAACCTTGTATCCAATATCTCTTCTGTAGTACTTATTTTCCCATTCAAGATTATCTAACATTTTTAAAGCTCTATTTCTTGCGTCTTCCAAGGATGAATTGATCACTGTGGCACTTAATACTCGACCACCGTTAGAATAAACTCTACCCTGTTTATCTTTGATCGTAGAAGCTTGAAATATTTGCTGGCTAGAATCTTGCTTTATATCTCCAATTTTTTTTATCTCTTTATATTTTTCAAATTTTTCAGGATAACCTTTGCTAGCAGCTACAACAGTTATACAATATTCTTTAATCCACTTGATATTAATTTTATCCAATGTTTTATTTAAAGTTGACTGAATTATTTTTAATAAATCACTTTTTAATCTCATCATTAATACTTGGCATTCTGGATCACCAAAACGTATATTGTACTCAATAAGTTTAGGTTCAGAATTATTAATTATTAATCCAGCATATAATATTCCTTTATAGGGATATCCTTTTTGCTTCATAGCTTTAATTGTTGGTTCAATAATTTTTTTTCTTATTTTTGAATCAATTTCACTGGTAATTAATAGTGATGGCGAATAAGCACCCATACCTCCTGTATTGAGACCAGTATCATTTTCACCAATTCTTTTATGGTCTTGGGCACTGCCTATAGGAATATAATTTTCACCATCTGTTATTACAAAATAACTTACTTCCTCTCCATCTAAAAATTCTTCAACTATAACATTTTTTGAAGTTTTAAATTTACCATTTAATATGCTTTTAATATCATTAATTGCTTCCTTTTTAGATTTACAAATACTAACACCTTTGCCAGCCGCTAGACCATCTGACTTTACGACTATTGGTAAATTAAATTTATTTATAACATCTTCAACTTGCTCAATTTTATTTACAAATTCGTATTTTGCAGATGGAATAGAAAACTCTTTACAAATTTTTTTCATAAATGCTTTAGATCCTTCCAGCTGAGATGCTGATTTGCTAGGTCCAAAAACTTTTATTTTTTTTTCTTCAAAAAAGTCTGTAATACCATTAACTAAAGGTATCTCCGGCCCTATTACCAATAAATCAATTTTTTTTGAAATAACAACTTTATAAAGTTCTTCAAAATTATTTAAGTCAACTTCTAAATTTTCACATATTTCTGATGTACCAGCATTACCAGGAATACAATATATTTTTTTTACAGATCTTGATTGTTTTAATTTATAGCATAATGCATGTTCTCTAGCACCACTTCCAATTATTCCTATATTCATGTAATACTTTATAAACTATAAATGTTTAAAAAATTAGCAAAATTAAAATATCATCCAAATAATTTTGAAATTATTGAGAATGGAGATCATGTGGTTTGCTCTGTTTCAGGTAAGGAAATTAGTTTAGAAAAACTTACCTATTGGAATGTTGACTTACAAGAAGCCTACTATTCCCACATTGAAGCTTCGATTAAAAAAGATCAACTTATCAAAAAAAAATGAGTTATTTCCATCTATTATGTGACCATATCCATTGATCCGGATTCTCTAATATCATTTTCTCAAGTTTATAATTTAATTCTTGTGTTATATTTTCTAGTGGCAAATCTTTACTAAATTGGATTGGTTCATAAATTTTCATTTTAAAATAAACACCATTTAATCTATGAATATATATTGGAACCACATCACAAAGATATTTTTTTACAAGCTGAGCAGGTATTGTTGTAGTATATGCATTATTATTAAATAATTTAACTTTAGTACCTTCACTGACTCTTTGATCAATCATCAAGGCAATAGAATGACCTTTTTTAAAAAATTCCAGCAACTCCCTTGTTCCTGAAATTCCTTTTTTTATTTGTATTCTGCAAATATGATTCCTTCTTATATTTTCCATGATTTTATTTAAAAAAATATTATTTAAAGGTCTATAAATTGCAGCAAGGTCTATGCCAAAGTTTTCTATTTGCATTGCCATAAGCTCAAAGTTATTAAAATGCCCAGATACAAACACTACTTTTTTTTTATTTTTTTTTATTTCCTCCAAGTATTCTGATCCTTCTATAGAAATATATTTGCTAAAAGTATTATTTTTAAACTTTTTCAAATGCACATATTCCGCTAAAATTCTTCCATAATTACCCCACATGCATTTAATAATTTTTTCTCGATCTTTATCACTTTCGCCAATATTGGAATTTCTTAAATTACTTAATATTTTATTTTTAGATCTAAAT
>CACDDC010000003.1 GCA_902551455.1 uncultured Pelagibacteraceae bacterium
CGCTTTCCAATTAATAATAGGAACAAAAAAATTTCGTGAAAAATTTCAAATAGATGAAACAGCATCTACTATGATGAGAATGTGTGGAGCTCTTTTTCTTGGTGCAGTCTTAATGGCAATTTACATTATGTTTGTTAGACCAGGAGGAGTTGAAGGAACATGGGGATTTTTTAACTTAGTTTTTGTACAAAACTTATGCATCTTTTTAGTGAATACTTATTCTATAAAGATTGATAAAACTGGAATAAAAAATGACTCCAACGAAGGTGTAATTGCACCATTAGTTTTTACAATTTTAAGTGCAATTCTTTGTTACGGTTTAGCAGATAAAATTTATTCTTAATAAATAATAAATAGGGGAAAAAAAATGTCTATAATACAAAAATATAGTGCTGCTATAAAAAATAAAGATGAAGCAGCTATGAATGAACTTTTGCATGATGATTTTAAGTTTACAATGCATAAATCAGGAAATGTTTTAGTTAAAGCTGATGTTATCAAATGGGCAATGAGTGGTGACATTAAACAAGATAAAGACAGAGTGGTTTATGAAAATGATGAAGTTGGTATACACCATTCATTCGTAACATTTGATGATGGAAATGTTGAAGCTGTAATGGCAGTTTATAAATATAAAGATGGAAAAATCATTAGTTTAGAAACTGGTGCAACCCCAATGCCTAAATAAATAAAGTATATGAAAAAATTTATTTTAACATTAATACTTTGTCTATTTTGTTCATCATTATTTGCTGCAGATGAAAAACCAGGGAGATTTTTTGAAGACCAACCTGATGTAACAGATGATTTTCAAATTCATTTTATTTATTTTTTAGCTAAAAATACAAAAGATAAAGAAAGAGATATTAATGGCTGGATAGAAAAAGAAGTAAAAAAAATAGATGATGCATTTTTTAAAATGACTGGTGATAAGCAAAGATTAAAGTTTGATTACCGAGAAGATGGTAAGCTTGATATTTCTTTTGCAAGAATGGATCGAAAAGCAAAAAAAGGGGGATGGAATGTAAATTATCCAGATTATTATTTACAAAAACAAGGATTTAATAATCCAAAAAAATTGTATTTCTCATTTACGGATGCGGCCAGTGGAGACGGAGGACAAATGGGACCACATCATGGATATTTATTTATAGGAAGAGCTTCAGGTCAAATTACTAAAATTTCAATTCACGAATTACTTCATGGTAATGGTTTTGCTATGCCTTGCACCAAAGGAGTAATGGATGGAGCTCATAAAGCTACTGGTATACTTAGCCAACAACTCTCACTAAAATTTGGAAGTGGGGTTTATGATCATAACGATCCAACTTGTCCAGATTTAAAAGACTCTGTTTACTTAACTCCTACTTCAGATAATCCTTTTGATCCACTTCAAATAGCTTGTGCTTTAGGCCAAATGAAAAGAGGTAATCCTCCAGGAAATTATGAAATTCCAGCAAGATACACCCATAAAAAATTACTCAAAGGTAGAAAAAATGAGTGGTGTACTTATAAATTGACAGAATATGCAGAAGAGAAATGGTTTAAAAAATGGAAAAAATAAAACTATAAAATTTCAATTTTAAATGTTTCCAAAAAAATATTCTAATTTAATTTTTGTACTAATAATGGGTTTTGGAATGAGTTTGTTTATGACCTTAATCATTACATATATTAATACTGGTATGGACAATGGTTATCCAAATAGATTTCTTAAAGCATGGACGGTCGGTTTACCAATAGCTATAATCACATCACTATTGGTAGGCCCTATAGCTAAAAGATTTGTAGATAAAATCACGAAATAATAATATTCTTACTTTTGTGAGTAATATATCAGCTTATATAATTTTAATTATTGCCGTTATTTTGGGAACTGCCTCTAATGGTTTTGCTAAAGGGGCTCAAGGTTTCACTTTATTAGTTCCAAGCATTTTGACAGCAATAACTATTGTTGGGTGTATGTTCACGTTATCAATTGTTATGAAAACAATTCCAGTTGGTATTACTTATGCTTCGTTTGCAGGATTATGTATTATCGCAACTACAATGGTTGGAATTTATAAATTTAATCAGATGCCAGATATTTATACAATTGCTGGATTAATTTTAATTATAGCTGGCGTCTTAATTGTTAACTTATTAGGAAAAGCTAATTAAAATGAAACCAATCACTGGGTATATTTTTCTATTTATTGCCATATCTTGTGGGATAGCTGCAAACAGTTTTGCAAAAATATCTGATGGATTTTCAAAATTAACTCCATCTATTGCTTGTTTACTTTTAATGTGTGTAACTATGTTTTCACTTGCAAAAGGTATGTATGCAATACCAGTTGGTTTTGCTTACGCAACATACAGTGCTGTAACGGTTGCATCTATACTTATATTTGGAATCATTAAATATAATCAAATCCCCAACTTATATGGTTTGATAGGAATTATTTTAATTATAGCTGGAGTCTTAATTGTAAATTTACTAGGTAAAGTAAGTTAAATTTAATAGAAGGAGGAAAATATGTCAGAACTAGTAGCGTTCATTGGAGTTGGAAATATGGGAAACCCAATGGCACTGAATTTAGTTAAAGAAGGAAAAAAAGTTAAAGTTTTTGATGTTTCAAAAAACATGATCCAAAAAGCAAAAGAAAAAAAATTAGATGTTGTAGAAAACTTAGATGATTTAATTACAAATGAAGTAACAACTGTAATCACAATGCTTCCTGAGGGTAAAAATTCTAAAGAAGTTTATTTAGGAGAGAAAGGTATAATTAATAAAGTTTCTAAAAATTGTCTTCTGATTGATTGTTCTACAATTGATATTCAAACATCAATCGAAATTGGGAAAAAAGCTAAAGAAAAAGGAATTAAAATGATTGATGCGCCTGTCAGTGGTGGGGTTATGGGTGCACAAAAAGCAACCTTAAATATTATGGTAGGTGGAACTAAAGAAGCATTTGAACTTGCTTTACCATTACTAAAAATCATGGGTAAAAATATATTTCATGCGGGAGAAATAGGGAGCGGTAATGGTGCAAAAATTTGCAATAATATGTCTTTGGGTATTACTATGATTGCTGCCTCAGAATCTTTAATGCTCGCAAAAAGGTTAAACATAGACATTAAAAAAGTTCATGAAATTATGAAAAATGCATCTGGAAATAGCTGGCCTATATCTGTTTATCCGCCCTTGCCAGGATTAATAGACGGAACGCCATCAAATAATAATTATCGTCCTGGATTTTCAGCAGGAATGATGAACAAAGATTTAAAATTAGCAAATGAGTGTGCAAAGCAAGTTAAAGCTTCTACTCCACTTGGATCTATGGCATTGGAAATTTATAATAAATTTTGTGAAGAAGGAAATGATACGAAAGATTTTTCAGCTATATCAAAAGTTGTTGGTGGAGATGCTTGGAATTATCCTATTGATTAACTTCTAGGTGAACATTTTTTTGAACAATATTTAACTTTATCCCAATTAAGTTTCCATTTCTTTCTCCATAAAAATGGTCTTTTACAAGTTGTACATATTTTTGATGGAAGATGTTGTTTTTTCATTTTAGTTGATGTTTGTTTTTTAAAAATAAAAAAAAGGCAGCTACTTCATAGAGATAATGAAAAATTATAAATAAAGGCTTGATTGAGAATATTTTGTATAAGAATTTGTATTTTGGAATTTTAGACCAAATTATTACAAATGCTTTAGCCCCACCTATTACTCTACCATCATCAATTACATGAAGTCTTCTAAGTAATTCTTTTCTTGATTTTGATGTTAGTTTTAAAGCTTCCTCATTATTTGTAATATCAATCCATTGTAATTTATTGTCTGAATTTTTTTTATAATGGTTAATTTCAAACCTACAAATATTACAAGAATTGTTAAAAAAAACTTTAATTCCCATAAGTATTGTTATTTATAAATTTTTCTGCTTCGGAAAGAATTAATTTTTTTCTTTCCATTTTTATCTTATCAAAAATTTTAACCATCATAGAAAGTCTTGGATTTTTTAAAAAAAATTTTCTATTTTTATTAATGAATCTCCAATAAAGACCATCCATTGTATTGCACCAATCACCTTTTTTAAAATCCATCATTTTCATAAAATAGCTTGAGCCACATATGTATGGTTTAGTAGCAAATATTCCTCCATCGCTAAATAATCCCATTCCATATACATTGGGAACCATAACCCAATCAGATGAGTCTACAAACATTTCCATAAACCATTTATAAACTAATTTTGGTTTGATTTCACAAAGGTTCATGATGTTAGATAATATCATTAACCTTTCAATATGATGAGACCAACCATTCTCTAAAGCATTTTTAATCGCATGATCTAGCGGAGGTAAACCAGTTGTACCTTTGTACCAAGAGTTTTTCATTTTTCTATTTTGTTTAAAAAAATTTCTTGTTTCCATTTCTTTACTATAATTTTGATATATACCTCTCATAAATTCGCGCCAACCAATTACTTGTCTAATATATCCTTCTAGAGAATTTAATTTTATTTTATTTTTTTTATGAAATTCTAAAATTTTATTAATAACAAAATCAGGAGTTATCAAACCTAAGTTTAAATATGGACTAAGAACACTATGAAATAAAATATTGTTATTCTGGTCAACAGCATCTTCGTAATCACCAAATAAATTAGATTTTTGATTAATAAAAAAATTTAATAAATTAACGACATCTCTATGTTCAGTTGCTAACCAAAAAGTGTCTGTGTTTCCAGGATGATTTTTAAATAATTTTTCAATCAATGGTTTTAGAATTTTAGTATGATTTGTTTCTTTAATCCTAGGAAATTTAGGTATGTTTATAACCTTTGGTAATTTTCTGCGATTTTCTTCATCAAAACTCCACTTACCCCCTTCTGGCGTACCATCTTTATTCATTAAAATATTTAGTTTTTGTCTTCTTTCTTTATAAAAGTTGGCCATAAAGGGTTTTTTTGTTTTTGATAAATAATTTTTAAAATCATCTCTTGAATTTATAAACATTGGAGATTTAATGATGTTCCATTTTAAATTTAAATTACTTTGTAAAGTCTTGATTTTTTTTTCAAAAAATTTATCTTCAATTTCAAAACTTGTTATTTCGTTGATTTTGTTTGAATTTATAATTTTTTTTAATTTTTCAAGGTAATTTTTTTTAAAGTCAGAGCTATCCAATTTTGAATATTCTAATTTATATTTATTTTTATTTAAGTCTTCAGCGTACGATCTCATTGACGATAGAAATAACAATATCTTTAATTTATGATGTTTTTCATAAGTACATAATTCATAATCCTCGGCCATGTAAAATAAATGATCTTTTTTATATTTATCTATATTCTTTAAAGGAAATAGTTGATTGCCCAGAATTAAAAATAATTTCATGAAATAAATATATATATATAAAATTTATATATATGGCTGTGACAGGTTTTATCACTCTAAAATGCCAAGGATTGCTCTTATTTACTTATATATTTCGTCTACTTCAACTTGGTAAGCTTCTACTAATTTATTATTTTGATTTGCTATACCTACTACATCAATCATTTCTTTAATCATATCTTCTGTTGCACCCTTTTTTTTTGCAGCAGCAGTGTGAGATCTTGTGCAATATTCGCAACTATTTGTAATTGATACTGCAACATAAATTAATTCTTTTGTTACAGGGTCTAAGGCACCTTCTTTCATTACTTGTTTTAACGAAGACCAGGTTCTTTCCAAAGTTTCTGGGCTATTTGCAAGATATTTCCAGAAATTTGGAACTTCTGTAATTTTTCTAGAACTTTTTATCTCATCAAAAACTTCCTTTACTTTTCCTTTAGCTTCATTTTCTTGGATTGGTTTAAACATTGGCATTTTTCCTCCTTAATTATAAATAGATTCAATTTTTGGCATTAATGTTAGTAGTTCTTTTGTGTAATCATGTGATGGATTTTTAAATAGGTTCTCAGTTTTTGAAATCTCACAAATTTTACCATTTTTTAAAACAGCTATACGATCACACATTTGTCTTACTACAGGTAAATCATGGCTTATAAATAAGATTGTCAGATTTAACTGTTCTTGTAAATCCTTTAATAAATTCAATATTTGAGCTTGAATGCTCACATCTAAAGCAGAAGTTGGTTCATCACAAACAAGCAGTCTTGGTTGGGTAGCAAGAGCTCTTGCTATTGATATTCTTTGTCTTTGACCTCCTGAAAATTCATGAGGATAACGTTCGGCTGATCGTTGTGTTAGTTCAACAGACTCTAATAAATCATAAATATAACTATCTATATCTCTTGAATTAATTGAAGGATTGTGAAGTTTAATAGGTTCAGCGACTATATCTTTAACTTTTAATCTTCCATTCAATGAAGAGTACGGATCTTGAAATATCATTTGAATTTGTTTTCTAAACTTTAACATTTCTTTATTACTTTTAATTTTTGTTATACAAACATTATCAAAATAAATATCTCCCGAACTCGGCCTAAATAAATTAACAATCATTTTAGCAATTGTCGATTTTCCGCTTCCACTCTCTCCCACCAAGCCAAATGATTGACCTTCTTTTATGCTAAATGACACATCATCTACGGCTATCACTGCATTCTTTGAATTTTCAGTAAAAAAACTATCATCAAATGATTTGTTTAAGTTTTTAATTTGAACTAAATCTTGATCAACAATTTCTTTTTTTGTCCATCTATTTAAAATTTTAATATTTGTTTCACTTTGGCTTTTATTTTCTTTTTCAATAATTATAAATCTTTCAATTTTTTTATTTGTTGGTGGCACAGAACTTACAAGACTCTTTGTATAAATTTCCTTTGGTTTAGTTAATATTTCTTTAGTAGGTCCAATTTCAACTAGATGTCCATTTTTCATTACAGCTACTCTGTCAGTAGTTTCAGCAATAACTCCCATGTCATGAGTAATAAGTATTACAGCTAAATTTCTTTCTTTAGTTAATTTTTTAATTAAATCTAAAATTTGAGATTGTATTGATACATCTAAAGCTGTTGTTGGCTCATCTGCTATTAATAATTCAGGTTCGCAACAAAGTGCTAGAGAAATTACAACTCTCTGTCTCATTCCGCCTGAAAATTGATGAGGGTAATTGTCAAATCTTTTTTCAGCATCTTTAATTCCAACCTCTTTTAACAAAGTGATAGCTTTATTTTTTGCCTCTTCAGTGTTCAAGTTCAAATGAGTTTGTATTGTTTCAATTAATTGTTCACCTATTGTAAATATAGGGTTTAATGATGTTTGTGGATCCTGAAAAATTAAACCCACCTTTTTACCTCTATACTTAACAATATTTTCTGGATCTTTATGAATATTTATATCACCTAAAAATATTGAACCATTAGAAACTTTTCCCGGTTCATCTATTAGATTTATGATCGCATTAGCTACTGTACTTTTTCCAGAGCCAGACTCACCTACTAATCCTAAGATTTCTCCTTTACCAACTTCTATATTTACATTTTTAGCTGCATAAACTGTCTCTCTCCTCATTTTATAGTCTACACTTAAATTATTTATTTTTAAAAAACTCATTAATTTAATTTTGGATTAAGAGTGTCTCTCATCCAATCTCCTAATAGATTAATTGAAAAAGCTAATATAACTAAAAAAATTGCTGGAAAAAAAGTAATCCACCACTCACCGGAAAACAAAAAATCATTGCCAAGCCTAATTAATGTTCCTAATGAAGGTGTTGTTGGAGGGACGCCAACACCCAAAAAGCTCAATGTTGCCTCTGCTATTATTGCAAGCGCTAACCCTATTGTTCCAATTACTAAAACTGGTCTTAAAATATTTGGCAAGATGTGTTTAAACATAATAATTAAATTTGAAACTCCAATAATTGTTGAAGCAGAAACATAGTCTTTATTTTTTTCGACCAAAGTAGCAGCTCTTGATACTCTTGCAAACTGAGGCCACTCTGAAATACCAATTGCAAAAATTAATACATAAATTGCCATTTCATCATGTAATTCTCTTGAAATAATTCCACGTGCAATTCCATCGACTAAAAGAGCCATTAAAATACTTGGAACAGTTAATTGTACATCTGTTAACCTCATAACAATCATTTCATATTTTCCTCCGAAGTATCCTGCTGTTAATCCCAATGCCACTCCTAATATCAAAGCAAATATAACCGCTGAAAAACCTACAATTAAAGAAATCCTTGATCCATAAAGGATTGTTGCCAACATATCTCTACCTTGTCCATCAGTTCCTAAAATAAATTTAGCAAGGCCATCTTCTGTCCATGAGGGTGGTGTAAATGCATCCATTAAAGATAAAGATGATGGGTCAAATGGATTATAAGGCGTTACAAATTCAACAAAAAAAGAACAAAAGAAAATTATTATTAATATAGTAGTTGATACAATGGCTGTTGGTGATTTAATAAAACTAAAATAAATATCACTATCTTTAATTCTATTAAGAAATGTTAAATTTTTACTAGCCACTTACTGCCTCCGATTTAACTCTAATTCTGGGATCAATGAAGTAATACAAAATGTCTACTATAAAATTTATCATTACAAATACAAATGCAATAAAAACTAAGTAAGCAGACATAATTGGTATATCTACGAATTGAACAGCTTGAATAAATAAGAATCCCATACCAGGCCATTGAAAAACTGTTTCTGTAATTATTGAAAATGCAATTAATGTACCAATATTTATTCCTGCGATTGTAATTACAGGTATTAAGCCATTTTTTAATGCATGCTTGTAATGAATATTTTTTTCATTTATCCCTCTTGCTCTTGCAAACTTAATATAATCTGTCTGAAGTATTTCCATCATCTCTGCTCGAACTAGCCTAATAATATAAGTCATTTGAAAAAGGCTAAGTGTTACTGAAGGAAGAATTATAGCCTTTAAACCAGAAATTGTTAAAAAACCTGTAGACCAAAAACCAAGATCAACAACCTCACCTCTTCCAAAAGAAGGAAGTACTCCTAAAATTACTGCAAAAAGATATATAAACAGTATACCAATAACAAATGTGGGGAGAGATACTCCAAGTAAAGAAATAGCTAATATGATGTCACTCAGAAAACCTCTTCTGTTTATCCCTGTATAAACGCCTAATAAAGTACCTGACACTAATGCAATTAATGCAGAAATTAAAACTAATTCGATTGTAGCTGGCAATCTTTCAGAAATTAATTCTGAAACTGGTCTTCTTAGTTGGTATGATATTCCAAATTCTCCTTTTGATGCATTAATAACAAATCTTGAAAATTGAATATGTATTGGATCGTTTAAACCGAGTGTCTCTCTTAACTCATCTCTTTCTTCATCAGAAGTTTCTTCACCAACCATGTTGTTTATTGGATCTCCAACAAAGTTGAAAAGTGAAAAAGAAACAAAAGCAACAATCAGCATCACTAGGACTGATTGAAACAATCTTTTAAAAAAATATTTAATCAATTTACGAAAGCTTAAAATTACAAGCCCTTTTTTAAAAAAGGGCTTGTAAAAAATATTTTAGTCTACACTAGAAAAACGGAATAATGGTTCATTATTCGGTCTTATAGGTACGTTCACATTCTTTTTAGATGCCCAAGAAATTACTTGGTGATGTAGTGGAAGATAAGCAATATTATCTCTTACAATCTTCCAAGCTTTTGCTATTGCGGCATTTCTTTTATCTAGATCAACTTCACCTTCCATTACTCTAATTGCAGCATCAACTTCTGGATCACTAAAATTAACTTTGTTCCAGCTTGCACCGCTTTCATATAGATAGTGGAATACATAATGACTGTCTAAAGTAGGAACACCCCAACCTAGCATATAAAAATCACCTTGATTGTCTTTAAGTTCTTTAAAATGTTTACTCTTAGTTTGAGCAAATAGATTTACATTAACGCCAATTTTTCCTAACATTCCTACAACAGCTGTGCAAATCGCTTCATCATTTACATATCTGTCATTTGGACATCTTAGTTCAATATCAAAACCATCTGGATAACCTGCTTCAGCCAATAATTGTTTTGCTGCATTAACGTCATAAGGTAATCTTTTATCAAGCTCCTTTGTGTAACCTGTAACACCTGGGAAAGTTATAATTCCCGCTGGTTCACTTAAACCTCTCATAACTTTTTTCTTGATAGCTTGTATATCAATTGCTTGATAAAAAGCTTGTCTAACTTCTTTTTTCTTAAACGGATTATCACCAGTATTACCAGATCTCAATTTATCTGCCGCTTGATCCATTCCAAGAAAAATTGTACGCATTTGCGGTGTACTTTCTACTTTGTGTCCTCCTGAACTTCTAATACGATCTAAATCTTGTACAGGTGCATCTGTAACTAAATCAATTTCTCCAGATAATAAAGCAGCTACTCTTGTTGCTGCGTTTTTAATTGGAAGTAATTGAATTTGAGTTATATTATGCTCAACGTTACCCCACCATCTAGTATTCTTTTTGAAAACAGTTTTAGTATTTGGTTCTCTTAAAGTAATTTTAAATGGTCCAGTTCCCATTGAGTTAGTTGCAGAAAATGTTTCTTGTCCTGCATCCCAGTTTTGTGGAACAATTGCAAAATTTTCATGACACCATTTTTTAGACATCACAAATATATTTGATAATTGGTTTAACAAAATTGGGTTTGGATCTCTTGTTTGAATCTCGACTGTAAATTCATCCAATGCTTTAACTGATGTAACAGTGCTAATATATTCTTTGAAATCCGATGTAGGTTGTTGAGCTCTTAATATACTAAACACCACATCTTCAGATGTCATTTTTTGTCCATCACTGAATTTTACATCTTTTCTAAGATTAAAAACCCACGTTGTTGGATTTGTAGTTTTCCAGTCCGTAGCTAATTGAGGTCCTATAGACATATCTAAACCTCTGGTAACAAGCGCTTCGTAAATTTGTCTTGATACCATGGTTGTAGGTCCTTCGTTTTGAGCATGAGGATCTAAGGTTAAACTATCTCCTTGCATTGACCATTTTATAGTTTTTGCAAATGATTGAGTTGATGCAAAAACAAAAAAAATTGCCAATAATAATTTAATCAAGTTTTTAGGTTTCATTTTCCCCTCCTAATTATTTAAACAAAAATTTAGCTTAATAATAAGAGAAACTAAAGAAGTTTTATTTCATCAATTTTTTGAAGTTTTCGAACAAAACTTCAGAATATTTGTTCAGACTGGGCATATGCTGTTTAGAATCTTTCTCAAATTTATCTAGCGCTCCTTCACCTAGTTGTTTTTCTAAAGCAGACTTATACTCAGGAACACACCCCCATTCCCCTACCGTTGTATCTTTAACTTCTATATGAAACTGAATTCCATAGGCATGTTCTTGATATTTAAAAATCTGATATTTTGTTTCAGACGAGGAAGCTAAAAGGGTTACATCATTATTATTTTCTAAACCTTGAACTTCATAAGAATGCCATTGCAGAGATGTAATTTTATCTGGAAACTTGTAAAATAATGGATCTTGTGATTTATATTCTGAAAAATTAACATTAAGCATTCCTATTTCGGGATTTTTTGACCTAACTACTTTTCCACCAACTACTTCTCCAAGCAACTGGCAACCAAGACAAAAACCTAAATAAGGTTTTTTTAAATCTACAACAAATTCTTTAATTTTTTTTCGTTCTTCAATTATCCATGGATAATCTTTTTCCATCCATGTATCCATTGGACCACCCATGCAAAACATTGCATCAAATTTGGATAAGTTTTCAGGAATTTTTTGACCTTCGTCTAGCTCAACTGTTGTTAGTTGAACTCCATCAGCTATCATAAGATCTTTAATATATCCAGGGTCCTCAATATTTATATGTTGAAGAACAATTACTTCCATTATTTAGCTACTGGCCTTAATAATTTAATTATTTTTTTGTGATTTAATTTGTTTCCTGAGGCTACAATATTGCCAGCAAAAACTGGATCTCTATTACTCCATGTGGTCACTGTTCCACCTGCAGCTTTTAAAATTGGTATAATTGGATGAATATCCCAAATCTTATTTGAACATTGTAATACTACATCTAATTTTCCTTCAGCAAGATGCGTATAACTTAAAGCATCAAAACATGGAAAATTCATTAAATTAAGAAGTTTGGGAATTTTTTGTTGTTTTTTTAAAGATAGCCAGCCATGAAAATTTCCAGCTAATTTTATTTGAGTGAATGAAACTTTTTTTTGAACTGATAATTTTTTTTTTTTATTATTTTCAAATACATAAGCAATCTTATCATTATAATTTAGATAATATTTTTTTAACTTAGGAAAATTTGCCAATCCTAATACTGGATATCCTTTGTAATTTAGGGAAATTAAATTACTCCAAGTTGGGTTCCCAATCACATATGACCTTGTTCCATCAATTGGATCTATTACCCAAGAAAATTCACTATTACTTTTTTTAAATCCAAACTCCTCTCCTGTTATTTGATGCTTGGGAAATTTTTTTTTTATTTTACTTCTTATAAATTTTTCAAAGGCTCTGTCTGAAGTTGTAACCGGATCATACCTTTTTTTTCCTTTAGATTTATCTGAAACTTTAAAAGGCTTATCTAGTTTCTTGTAATAAAATTTTGTTAATTCTTTTGCTAGCGAGTTTAAAAAATTATAATAAATCCTATAGTTTTTGAATGTTCTATTAACCATAATATTGAAACTCCTATTACTATTTAATTTAACTTGATAAAAGCTTATTTTTTAATAATCCTTGTTAATAATATGAAAATTGAATTGCTAGAAAACAAAGTATTATTCAATAATGGCCTAACAAAACAGGAAATACACCCGTTTTGGTTAAGAGAAAGAGTAAGTGAAGAAAAATATCTTGATAAAGGTACAAATCAAAGACTTTTTGATCCCGCTTCTCTTGACAGTCAAGTTAAGATTGATGAAGCAAAAATAAAAGATAATTTTTTAGAACTAAAATTCAATGATGGCGTTAATTCAAAAATAGATTTAGATAAAATAGCAAGCGAATTTTCTGGTGAAGATAATGTAATAAAACCTATTGAAAAAATAAAATGGGACTCGAAACTTGGGAATGTAAAAAAATTTAATTTTTCGGATAATTTGTATGAGTCAAAAGAAATGCACGAAATCTTAGTTTCTTTTTATAAATATGGTTTTGTTATAATTAAAAATGTACCAACAAAAGATAATTATTTAGTTAAATTTGCCAATTCAATTGGAAGTGTGAGGAGAACAAATTTTGGTGAACATTTTAATGTAAAATCTAAACCAGATCCCAATGATTTAGCATATACAAGCCTTCGTTTATCTCCACATACTGATAATCCTTATAGAAATCCAGTACCATGTATTCAAATTTTGCATTGTATAGATAATGAAGTTGAGGGAGGTTATTCAACTTTAGTCGATGGATATACTGTTACTGAAGATTTAAAAAAAGAAAATCCTGATTATTATAATATATTGACTGAGGTAAAAGTAAGATTTCAATTTAAAGATAAAGAAGTTGAATTAGAAAGTTGGTCTGAGTTAATTCAATTAGATGAAAATAAAAATTTTAAACAAATAAGATTTAGTACTAGATTAGATTATGTTCCAATATTAGAAAAAAAAAAATTGGATTTATATTACAAAGCAAGAAAAAAATTGTCTGATTTATATAATTCTCAAAAATATAGAATAGAATTTAAATTAATGCCGGGTGATCTATTGATGATGGATAATCATAGATCCTTACATGGTAGAACCTCTTTTGATGCCAGCCAAGGTAATAGATTTTTACAAGGATGTTACATAGATTATGATAGTACTGAAGGAAAATTAAGACACTTAAAAAAAAAATTTAATATTGATGACTAAAGTAAGTTTTAAAGAAATGAAAAATGGAACAAAAGAAGATTACATTCTTTTAGATAAATATGAAAAAAAATATGCAGAAGGAACAGCAGATAGAATTCTAAAATTTATGTCAGGTTTAACTGAAACATTAGAGGGTTATCAAGTATCAAGGTTAGAACATTGTCTTCAAAGTGCTACTAGAGCTCACAAAAATAAAGAAAATAAAGAAATGGTTGTAGCCACATTATTACACGACATAGGAGATGAACTAGCGCCGATGAACCATTCAGAGTATGCTGCTGCAGTTCTAAAACCTTATGTTTCTGAAAAAACACATTGGATTATTGAAAAACATGGGGAATTTCAAACATATTATTATGCTCATCATTTAGGAGGTGACAGAAACAAAAGAGATAAATATAAAGGTCACAAATATTATCAAGCATGTATAGACTTCTGTGAAAAATATGACCAATCTTCATTCGATCCAAAATATAAATCTTACTCACTTGAATTCTTTAAACCAATGGTCAAAGAAATATTTGCAAGAAAACCCTACAGCCATTATTAAAGAAAGTAATATTTGACACTTCGCGACTCTTTAATAGCTGGTCTAGTTCCAATATTTTTAGGTTTTGGTTTTGTTATTGCTAAGCCAGCAATGCAAGAACTGCCTCCTTTTTTATTAATGGGTTTGCGATTTACTTTTGTGGCTTCAATGTTAATTTGGTGGTTTCCTATACCAAGAGGTTTTCTAAAAAAAATATTCTTCGTATCTCTAATAGCAAATACAATGCAGTACAGCATCACTTATACTGGTTTAAGTTTAATAGATGCATCGGCGGCTGTATTACTTGTTCAAACCGAAGTTCCTTTTGGAGTAATTTTCGCATATTTTATGCTAAGAGAAAAACCAACACTAAAAGCTTTAATAGGAATAAGCATTGCATTTGTTGGTGTTTATATTTTAACTGGGTCACCTAATTTAGATGGTAAATATGTTGGTGTAACTTTAGTAATTATAGGATCAGGTGTTTGGGCCTTGGGACAAGTTTTGGTGAAACCGTTAAGTAAAGAAATAAATCCTCTGGCACTCGTTGCTTGGTTAGGTTTATTTTCTGGCCCCATATTAATAGGGCTGTCAGCTATTTTTGATGGAAATACAATTAACTACTTTAAAAATGCAAGTTTTGAAACTTGGATGATTGCACTTTATTTAGGATTTATTATGCAACCAATAACTTATGGATGTTTCTACTACGTTTTGAAAAATAATCCTTTATATAAAGTTTTGCCTATTGTTACTATGGGTATACCTCCAACTGGACTGCTAGCAGCAATATTACTTTTAGGTGAAGAACCAACAAAAGAATTATTTATTGGTGGAGCTATAATTATTATTGGTGTAATGATGATAGTATTTACTAAACCAGAAAATAATAACTAACCAAATTTTTCTAAAAAAGGTAAATATTCAAGTAAATAAAATCCTAAAATTTGAAGTTGATTAGTTAAAATTAAAATTCCTGTTAGAAATAATAATACTCCACCAACTTTATTTATTAAATTCATATTTCTTTTAAGATTTTTAGATATCAACATAAACTTTTGAATTAAGTATCCTGATAAAATAAAAGGAATTGCTAGACCTAAAGAATACAAACATAACAAAATTATTCCCTTAGGTAAACTTTCAGTAGTCGAGGCTAAAACTAAAATTGAACCCAAAATTGGACCAATGCATGGTGTCCATCCAAATCCAAAAGCCATACCTACTAATAAAGGCATCAATAAACCTTGTTTTGTTTTAGATTGAATTCTTTTTTCGTAATTAAGAAATTTTAAATTAATCAATCCAAGTATTTGAAGTGAAAATATTATAATAATAACACCTGCAAATATTCTGAGCTGTATAGAATTATTGAGTAATATCTTGCCTATAAATGTTGCAGTTGCTCCAAAGAAAATAAATACAATAGAAAATCCTAATGTAAATAAAACTAAAGGAATTAAATTAATTTCTTTTTTTTCCAGAAGTTCATTTAAAGTACTTCCAGAAATATAAGATACATATCCTGGAATTAGAGGTAGCACACAAGGAGATAAAAAACTTATAAAACCTGCGGCAAAAGATAAAAACAGTTCAAACATTTTATTTAGTTTATATTTTTAACTTTTGAATTTTGTTCTCCTAAATTATCAATTGACAATCTTAACGTATCTCCATTTTTTAAAAATACTTGAGGTTTTTTACCCATACCGACTCCAGGTGGGGTGCCTGTTGTAATTAAATCACCAGGTTGTAGTGACATATACTTACTCAAATAAGATACCAAGTAGTAAACATTAAACACCATTTTATTTGTGTTACCTGTTTGCATTCTTTGTCCATTTACATCTAAGCTTAAATTTAAATTATTAATATCTTTTATCTCATCTGGAGTAACAATATATGGGCCAATTGGTCCATATGTGTCATGAGATTTTCCTTTTGTCCATTGACCTAATTTTTCAATTTGCCACTCTCTCTCACTCACATCGTTAACCAAACAATAGCCAAAAATATGATTTATTGAATCTTTTTCAGAAATATTCTTAGCTTCTTTTCCTATAACTATTCCTAACTCCACCTCCCAATCTAACTTTTTTGATCCAATGGCTAATTCAATATTATCATTAGGTCCACAAACACAGTTTGTTGCTTTCATAAAAACAATTGGCTCTGTTGGAACTTTTAATCCAGTTTCTTCAGCATGATCTGAGTAGTTCAATCCTATAGCAACAAATTTTCCAGGCTTATTAATGCAAGCACCTACTCTTTGTTTATTAGACAATTCAGGTAAACTGCTTAAATCTAAATTTTTTATTTTATTAATTATTAAATTATTTAAATTCTCAGGAGTAAAATCATTTACCTCTGAACTCAGGTCCCTGATTTTTCCATCTTTATCTAAGATGGCCGGTTTTTCTTTTCCTTTATTTCCTATTCTTAATAATTTCATTTTATTTATATTATCAATAATTAGCTGTTCTTCCTAGTCTTGCGGCACCTCTAACACCGCTGGCATCACCAAATTTTGGTTTAAGAAATACTCCTTCATATTCGCCTCCAGCAACATATTTTTTAATTCTATTCTGCATTTCACCAAAAAAATCAATTTCATTAGATAAACCTCCGCCAAAAACAAACGCATCTGGGTCTAAAATATTTACTATTGAAGAAAGAGAAATTGCTAAATTTTCTTTATATATATCTATAATTTTTTCTGCTTCAATGTCGTGATTTCTATATAGACCAAAAATTTTTTCAGCTGTTAAATTTTTTTTAAATTTTTCTTTAAATATTCTAGATAAACTTAAGCCAGATAAAAAACTTTCTATCTCTCCATCTCTCAATTTTTTCTTATTTTTTAATTCATTAATATTTAATCTTGGTAATTGATTGTGTCCCCATTCTCCTGTTATACCATTAGCTCCAGATACAATTTTTTTATCTATAACTAAACCTCCTCCAACACCTGAGCCTAAAATTATCCCAAAGACAATTTTGTAATGTTTTCCATTTCCATCTATAGACTCTGAAAGAGTAAAACAATTTGCATCGTTTTCACAAAATATTTCTCTACCTATTGCATTTCTTAAATCTTTTTGGAAAGGTTTGTTGTTTATCCAATCACAATTTGGTGAATTTTTAATCAATCCAGTTTCTATAGAATGAATTCCAGGATGGCAAACTCCAACTGGTACCTTTTTCTTTAAATCTCTCTCTATTTTAGTAACAATTTCTTTAATATTTTTAATTACTGAAGAATAATCTGTTGGACAATTTATTCTTGATCTATTTGTTTCTTCACCATTATCATGTAGAAGAATATATTCAATTTTTGTTGCACCAACATCTATTCCTATTTGCATAAGTTATTTTAATATTTTTTTAATTTCCTTTTGACTAAATCTTTTAGGTATTTTACATGTTGTTTTTATTTTTTGTTTCTTGCCGCTAATTGATGCTTTCATTGTTGACTGTATAATATCTAACACGTGTAGTGACAGCTCTCCATTGCACCTGTGTAGTTTTCTATTTTCAATACAGTATGCCATCTCAGCTAGACCTGCACCTCTATAGTTTGCGTTTATAGGGGACTCATTTGCCCTTAAACTTTTAGATCTTATATTAATTTTTCCAAGATGCATTTTTCCAGTTTTATACTCTTTCCATGTTTGTCCTAATTTTTTACATAAATAAACTGATCCTCCAAACATATTTGGATCTGGAACTATCATTGATCCTTTATTCCCATAAAATTCTATATGATTTCTTTGATGAGCAATTACATCAAAAGATAAAGTGAATCGTATTATAGTATTATTTTCAAAAACTATTGTTGAAAGATATGTGGTAGCACATTTTACTTTAAACTTTCTCCCTTTTTTGGGACCTATTCCTATAGTTCTTTTTTTTACTCCTTTCATAATACTTCCGCTAACTTCTTTTGCAGGTCCTAACAAATTTACTAATGCGGTTATATAATAAGGACCCATATCAATAACTGGACCACCTTCTTTTTTTGCAAACCATGGTTCTGGATTTGGATGATAGGATTGGACTCCTGGAAATGCAAAAATCGCATTACCTAAATTAATTTTACCAATTGAATTATTTTCTAGAAGTTCTTTTGATTTTTGGTTTCCACCACCTAAAAATGTATCTGGTGCGTTACCAATATAAAGTTTATTTTTTTTTGCTATTTTTAATAATTCTTTACCGTGATTTAAATTGATTGCCATTGGTTTTTCTGAGTAAACATGTTTGTTATGTAATAAAGCTTTTTTGGCTACTTCGTAGTGAGCTTTTGGTATTGTAAGATTTAAAATGATTTCAATTTCTCTATCGTTTAACAATTCTTTTACACTTAATGCTTCTATTCCGTATGTAGAAGCACATTTTTTTGCTGCATCATGTCTAATATCAGCACATTTAATTATTTTAAAATTGTTAAAATATTTGTGTGCTCTAAAATAAGTTTCGGCTATATGACCACAACCTATCAAACCAACTTTAAATATTTTGTTCATGAAAAGGGTTAAACACCTTGTCTTTGTTTAGCTTTTCCTTCTTTATGAAGTTTTAATGCTTCTTCGTTTTCTTTTGTTTTTGGAATTTCTAAAGTGGGACTTTCCCAGTAAGCAGATCCATCTAACCATTGATATGAGTGTGTTTTTATTGAGATAACGTAAGTTATTTCAGATTTTTTAGCTCTTTTAAAAGCCTCCTCTAATTCACTAATTGAAGAAACTTCTTCTGATTTAGCTCCCATACTTGAAGCATGTTGAGCAAAATTTATTCCAACTAAATTAGAATTTTTAGAGCTTTCAAACAAACAATTAAATTCTTTTCCTCCTTTAAAAAGTTGCAGCCTATTAATTACTGCGTGCCCACCATTATCACAAACCACAATAATTAATTTATTATTTGTAATTACTGAAGAATAAATATCTGAATTGTTTAATAGATAAGATCCATCACCTACAAAAACTATTACATCTTTTTTAGGATTGGCCATTTTTATTCCAAGTGCTCCAGATATCTCATATCCCATACAACTAAAACCCCACTCTGTTTCATGAGTATTTAATTCTCTAGGTCTCCATACTTGAACTACTTCTCCAACTAATCCACCAGCAGCTGTCACAGCAATATCTGTTGCTTCTGAGTTTCTATAAATAGCTCCGACAGCATGTGCGTAGCTCGGGAGCTTTTGATTTGTTGGTCCACTTTCTTTATCAACATATTCATTCCATGATTTTAGTTCTTTTCTTGATTTTTTATGCCAGTCATCTGGTGCTTTCCAATTTCCTAAAGCTTGTGAAAGCTCAATTAAAGAAACTTTTGCATCTCCAATTACAGATTGTGCCATATGTTTATTTGCATCAAATCTAGTAACATTAATAGAGACTAATCCAAAATTTGGATTTTCAAAGTTTGACCAAGACCCAGTTGTAAAATCTCCCAATTTTGTACCTATCGCAATAGCTAAATCAGTTTGTTTAGCAAAATTATTTGCTGCTTTTCCTCCTAGTCCACCTATAGGTCCAAGAAAATGAGAATGATCTCTTTTCATAGTTGAATATCCCATTACAGTTTGGGTAACTGGTATATTGTGTTTAATCGAAAACGAAGAAAGCTCTTCCATTGCATCCGAATAAAAAACTCCACCACCAGAAATAATAATTGGGTTTTTAGATTTTTTAATTTTTTCTACAGCCTCTTTTATTTGATAATCATCTGGTTTTGGTCTTCTGATATTATGTACTCTTTCTTTAAAAAACTCCTCAGGATATTCAAATACCTCTCCTTGAACATCTTGGGACATTGATATACATGCTGGTCCACAATCTGCGGGATCTAACATGGTTTGAATTGCTTGAGGTAATGATTGTAAAATTTGTTCTGGTCTTGAAATTCTATCAAAATATTTTGTTACTGGTTTAAAAGCATCATTTGCAGTTATTCCAGGATTATTAAAATGTTCTACTTGTTGAAGCACAGGATCTGGAATCCTATTTGCATAAGTATCTCCAGGTAAAAATAAAATAGGCAGTCTATTACTCATTGCAACTGCTGCAGAGGTAATCATGTTTGTAGATCCTGGCCCTACTGAGCTTGTTGCTACAAAAATTTGTTTTCTTCTTTTAGCTCTAGCATATGCTATTCCTGTTAAAGCCATATTTTGTTCATGATGACCTCTCCAAGTAGGAAGTTTATCTTTATTTTCCTCTAAAGCTTGTCCTAAACATGCAACATTTCCATGGCCAAATATTCCAAAAGCACCAGCAAATAATGGTTCTTTTTTACCATCAATTAAAATTTTTTGAGCAATTAAGTGTTTTACAATTGCATAAGCACATGTAAGCTTTATTTTTTTCATAATTAAAGTTATATTTTAAATAAATATATCTCAACTAGTAAACCATAAAATTGTATTATGTATAGTAAATTTGGACAGTTCATAGATGGAAAATGGCAACAAGCTGAAAAAAAAGAAACCTATGATGTTATTAATCCTGCAACTGAAGAAGTTATAGGCAAGGCCTCGAAAGCAACATCTGTTGATGTAGATAAAGCCTTAAAATCTGCAGAAAAAGGTTTGAAGGTTTGGCGTTCAACTCCCCCATGGCAACGGGCATATATTATTCGAAAAATTGCAGATTTAATGAGAGAAAAAAAAGATGTTCTCGCTAAATGGTTAACGTTAGAAGTTGGAAAACCTTTGGCAGAAGGTGTTGGTGAAGTTGGGGGGGCAGCAGATATTTTTGAATGGAATGCAGAAGAAACAAAAAGAATATATGGACAAACAGTTGAAAGTAGATTTCCTGATACAAGGGTACATGTATATTATCAGCCTGTAGGAGTTGTGGCTGCATTAGTTCCATGGAATTTTCCAATAGTATTAGCATCAAGAAAAATTTCTACTGCATTAGCAGCAGGATGCTCTGTAATCTGTAAACCTGATGTTATTACCCCCGGAGCTGTTATGGAACTAGTAGACATATGCAAAGAAGCAGGAGTTCCTCCAGGAGTAGTAAACCTTTTATCTGGTGATCCAGCATCAATATCTGAACAACTTATTAATTCAGATATAATAAAAAAAGTTTCAATTACAGGATCAACAAGAGTTGGGAAATTAATTTTAAAACAAGCTGCGAATAAAGTTCAAAGAGTAACAATGGAGTTAAGTGGTCACTCACCTTTTATAGTTTTTGATGATGCAGATATTAATAAAGCAACCGACATAGCAATTACATCTAAATTTAGAAATAATGGACAAGTATGCATTTCACCTAATAGATTTTATATCCAAGAAAAGAAAAAAGAAGAATTTATTAATTCTTTTATAGGTAAAGCCAAAAAACTGAAAATTGGAAATGGAATGGATAAAGATGTTCAACTAGGTCCTTTAACAACAGAAAAAAGACTTAATGAAGTTGAGCAACTTGTTGAAACAACAAAAAAAGAAGGCGCAAAAGTTTTAATGGGAGGAAAAAGACCAGCAGGATTTAACAAAGGGTATTTTTATGAACCAACAGTTTTTGATAATGTTAAAGATAATTTTACAATTATGAAAGAAGAACCTTTTGGTCCTCTAGTTCCAATTCTTTCATTTAAAGATTTTGATGAAATCATTGAAAGATCAAATAAAAATGATTTGGGATTATGTAGTTATATTTGTACAAATTCCATGGATCAAGCTCATAGAGCATCTGAGCTCATGGAAACAGGGACGGTAGCAGTTAACACGCCAGTAGTAGCATTAGCTGAGGCACCATTTGGAGGAATTAAACAGACTGGATATGGACGTGAAGGTGGTTCAATGGCAATTAAAGATTATCTGAATATTAAATATACTCATTTAGGTATAAAAGGATAATGTCAAAAAGAAAGAAATCGAATACCGAATCCATCCCAATGCTTTTCGCAAAAAAATATATACCTTATTACTATGCAGTGATTTGGATAATTTTACTGATATATCTATTTTCAAAATGAAAAAAAATCCTTTAAAAAAAATAATCAAAGATGGTAAGGCCATAATTAATGGTTGGCTTCAAATACCAAATTCTTTTTCAGCAGAAGTAATGGCAAAACAGGGATGGGACTCTCTAACTATAGACATGCAGCATGGTGTGATTGATTACCCTAATTCTCTACAAATGTTACAAGCAATATCTACTACAGAAACTACTCCAATGGCCAGAGTTAATTGGAATGAACCTGGTCAAATAATGAAAATATTAGATGCAGGCTCCTATGGGGTTATTTGCCCAATGGTAAGTAATAAAGAACAAGCAGAAAAATTTGTACAAGCTTGCATGTATCCTCCTAAAGGATACAGAAGTTTTGGACCCATAAGAGGACTTTTATATGGTGGGGCAGATTATGGCGATCATGCAAATGAAGAAATATTAAAAATTGCAATGATAGAAACCAAGGAAGCTCTAGAAAAACTAGATGAAATAATGAAAACACCTGGTGTTGATGGAATTTATATAGGACCAGCAGATTTAAGTTTAGCTTTGGGAAAAAAACCAAGTTTCGATAAACCAGACTCTGACCCAGTTTTTCCAACAATCATGAAAATATTAGAACATGCAAAAAAAAATAATATATTTGCTGGAATTCATAATATGACACCAGAATATGCACAAAAAATGATAGAAAAAGGTTTTCAATTAGTTACTGTTGGATCTGAACAGAGATTTATGACAGCAGGAGCAAAAAATGCAATTGAAAAACTTAAAG
This sequence comes from uncultured Pelagibacteraceae bacterium, assembly GCA_902551455.1. Lineage (GTDB taxonomy): Bacteria > Pseudomonadota > Alphaproteobacteria > Pelagibacterales > Pelagibacteraceae > Pelagibacter. Next base: position 23,132 of record CACDDC010000003.1, read on the forward strand.
GTAAATCAAAAGGTGTTGAGTCTAAAACCTATTAATTAAGTGCCAAATAAAAAAAAAATTTTAATTATAGAGTCAATTCATAAGTCAGGTATTGATTTATTAGAAAATGATTCAAATTTTGATTTTGAAATTGTAGATGATTTGTCAAAAGAAAATTTAAAAAATAAAATAAAAGATTGCGATGGAGTTTCATTAAGAACTGCAAAATTAAACGATGAAATAATTAGTGCAGGTAAAAAGCTTAAAATTATTTCTAGACATGGAGTTGGGTACGATAATATTGATCTAAACAGTGCAAAAACAAATAATATAACTATTGCTATTACAGCTACAGCAAATGCCATTGCTGTATCTGAACACGTAATGTTTATGCTTTTAAATATAGCTAAGAGAAAAAGCATGTATGACGAAAGTGTAAAATCAGGAAATTTCATAAATAGAAATAAACTTCCTAAAACTATGGAGATCTGGAAAAAAAATATTTTAATAGCAGGATTTGGCAGAATTGGCCAAAATTTAATTAAAAGATGCCTTGGTTTTGAAATGAATGTTTTTGTTTTTGATCCATTTGTTTCGAAAGAAAAAGTAGAGTTGCTTGGAGGAAAAAAAGCAGATGATTTAGTTGAAATTGTTAAGTCTATGGACGTTATATCTCTTCATATGCCTTTAAATAATAAAACAAAAAATATTATAAATTATGACTTATTAAAAACTATGAAAAAAAATTGTATTATAATCAACGCTGCACGAGGTGGAATTATTAATGAGAATGACTTAAACAAAGCTTTAAATGAAAATTTAATCTATGGAGCTGGCTTGGATGTTTTTGAAGTTGAACCTCCTAGTATAGATAATCCATTATTAAAAAATGATAAAGTATTTTTAAGTCCTCATACTGCGGCATTTACTGAAGAATGTCTTAGAAGAATGGCAAAAGAGACAGTACAAAATATCATTGATTTTTTTGATAAAAAGTTAGAAAACTCTAAAATTATAAAATTATAATCATGAGACTAAATATTAAAAATTTTGGATTATTAGAAACAATTGTAATTTTATCATTAGTCTATGTTATAGCAATGCTGTTATGGACAGTTAGCACAAGACCAGCAGTGGAAGCAAAAGCAAATCAAGTTAAAGAAAACCATAAAAAAGTTGTGGATTTTATTAATAACGAAGTTAATCAATGCGGTAATTCTGAAAATAAAAATACTGTTTGGGGTGATCCTTGTAATTCTGAATGGATTGCTGACAAAGTAGTAAAATATATTAATAATAATTTAGAAATTGAAAATCCATTCTCAGATGATGCAAAAGTTAAAACAGATCCTGACCCAAGAATCAAAGCTGAGGGTAAAGCAGGTCAATCAACAGAAATGGGGGTTATATTTCTAATGTCATCAAATTTCCAACCAGAACCTGGATCTGAGTGGATAGTTGGAACTTGTTTTAAGTCACCTTGTGTTGCTGCTGGAAATAACGAACTTACTTCAATTTATAGATAACTATTTCTTCTCTATCTCAATATTAGATTGTTTAAGAGTTTCAATTAAATATTTATAACCTTTAATTGCATATTCTAAGGGATTGGCTTTTTTTGGATCTTGTTCAGCTTCTACAACTAACCAACCTGAATAGTTATTTTTTTTAAGTACATCGAAAAATGGTCTGTAATCTATACAACCATCTCCTGGTACTGTAAAAGCACCCTCAAGAAAAGCTCCTCTAAAACTTAGGTCTTCTTTAAGTGATTTTTCTAGAACATTTTTTCTTATATCTTTGCAGTGAACATGGCCAAGGCGATCCTTATAGTTTTCTAATATTTTTTTTGAATCTCCTTTTGCAAACAACATGTGGCCTGTATCTAAAGTAAGTTTTACACTGTCATGAGTGTTGTCTAATAGTCTTTCAGTATCATTTTGTGTTTCAATTACAGTTCCCATGTGATGATGGTATGCCAAAGGCATTCCTTGATCATCTAAATATTTTCCCATTTCTGAAATTTTTTCACAAAATTTTTTCCACTCATCTTTATCCATTTGAGGTCGAGAAGATAATTTTCTATTTGGATCGCCTTGGATTGAACCAGATACTTCAGCAAAAACTATACAGGGAGCTTTACAATCTTTAAACAATTTAAGTTGTTCTTGAATTGATTTTTTTTCATCATCAATTGAATTTTTTCTTAGATTTGCTCCATACCATCCAGAACATAAATTTAAATTAAATTTATTTAGCTTAGGTATTAATTCAGATGATTTTTTTGGAAATTTTCCACCAGACTCTATTCCTATATATCCAGCTTGTCTTGCTTCGGCTAGACACTGTTCTAGGGTAGTATCACCTCCTAATTCAGGCATATCATCATTGCTCCAGGCGATAGGTGCTACTCCTAATTTTACTGACATAATAATTAATTTTAGTTAAGATAATAAATTAATAATTAAATTCAAATAAAAAATGATTAATATAGCATTATTTGGGCTGGGTAGAATTGGATTAATGCACGGAAAAAATCTTATGAGGAACAAAGATTTTAATTTAAAGTATGTTTATGATCTAAACAAAGGTTTAACAAACAAAGTTTCTAAAATTTTAAAATCTCATCCCATTAATAGTCCGTCAATAGCTTTTAAAGATAAAAAATTAGACGCTGTATTTGTTGCTTCATCAACATCGACTCATATTAAACTCATACTTCAAGCTACGAGTTATAAAAAAGCAATATTTTGTGAAAAACCTTTAGACTTAAATATAGAAAAAATTAATGATTGTAAAAAAAAAATAAAAAAATCTAATCCTAAAATTCAATTAGGATTTAATAGAAGGTATGACCCAGGACATAACAATTTAAAAAAACAACTTTTAAAAGGAAATATAGGAAGATTAGAAAAAATAATAATTACTAGTAGAGACCCTGCCCCTCCATCCATAAAATACTTAAAAGAGTCGGGAGGTATTTTTCGGGATATGATGATTCATGATTTTGATTTGGTTAGATTTTATTTAGGCAATGATGAGCCAGCTAGCCTGATTGCATCTGGTAGTAATATTTTAAATAAAAAATTTAATAAAATTAAAGACTATGAGTTGGCTTCTTGTATGATTAAATCTAAAAATGGAGTTCAATGTATAATTACAAATTCAAGGCATTGCAGTTTTGGTTACGATCAAAGAGTTGAGTTGTTTGGATCAAAAGGAATGATTATTTCAGATAATAAAAGAGAAAATGAGACATCTTTTTATTCATCTAATTCAACATCAAATAAGGCTCCTTTGATGCATTTTTTTGTTGAAAGATATAAAGAGGCTTACAAAAATCAGCTTTATGATTTTTCAAAGTTTATTAGAAAAAATATAAAACCTCTTGCTGAGTTTGAAGAAGGAAGAAGAGCATTAATAATGGCTAATGCTGCAAAAAAATCTCTATCATCTAAAAGGTTTGAAAAACTTAACTTTTAACAGAATCAACTTTAACGAGAGTACATCCTATCACCTTTACTTTTATATTTAAGTTTGGTTAAATTTTGTTTTTAAAAGTTAACTTTTAACAACAAGAGGGAAAATTTAATGAAAACATTAAAAAACTTTATCTTAGCAATGGCTGCATGGGCAATGATGTCTGTGTCTGCTTTAGCTACAGATGTAATCGTTGTTTCACATGGTCAAGCTAATGACCCTTTTTGGTCAGTAGCAAAAAATGGTGTTGATGCGGCTTGTAAAGATATGGGAATATCTTGCAAGTATACAGCTCCAGGAACTTTTGACATGGTAGAAATGGCAAAATTAATTGATAACGCAGTATCTCAAAAACCAAAAGGTATTGTTATTACGTTGCCAGATGCGGCTGCTTTAGGAAAATCAGTTAAAGCTGCAATTGCTGCTGGTATACCAGTAATCTCAATGAACTCTGGTTCAGATGATTATGCTTCTTTAGGAATCAGTGCTCACGTTGGACAAACTGAGTTTGAAGCTGGTGTTGGTGGTGGACAAAAAATGAAAGCTGCTGGCGGTAAAAAAGCTTTATGTGTTAACCACGAAGTTGGAAACGTTGCGCTAGATAGAAGATGTGCAGGTTTCAAAAAAGGTTTTGGAGGAAGTGTAGATATTTTAGGTACTTCTAACGACCCAACTGAAATTCAAAAAGCTGTAGCTGCTAAGTTAGGTGCTGGATATGATACAATCTTAACTTTAGGTGCAGGTTTATCTGGTGAAGCGGCTCTTAAAGCTCTTGAAGCTGCAGGAAAAGTTGGAAGTGTTAAGTTAGGTACATTTGATATGTCTCCTAATATGTTAAAAGCAGCTGCTGCAGGAAAAGTAGAGTTTTTAATTGACCAACAACAATATCTTCAAGGTTACCTACCAATTGCAATTTTTGCACAGTATATGAGATGGGGAACTATGCCAGCTGGAGTAGTTATGACTGGACCTGGTTTCGTAACACCAAAAAATGCTAGTGCTGTAATTAAGTGGGCAGCTCAAGGTTATAGATAAAATATAATTTAAAGGCCTGGCTATTTTTTTAGTCAGGCCTTTTTTCTTTAAAAAGTTAAAATGTCTGAAAAATCAAAGAGTATAGATTCAAAAAAACAGTTTTCTCAAGATGAAAGATTAAAAAAAGTTTCTAGATTAAAAATTCTACTAAACAGGCCTGAACTAGGTGCTCTTGGAGGGTCAATATTAGTATTTATATTTTTCGGAATAGTAGCTGGTGATACTGGAATGTTTAGTGCTTATGGAACATTAAACTTTTTAGATGTTTCTGCTAACTTAGGCATAATTGCAATTGCTGCTGCTATGTTAATGATAGGTGGTGAATTTGATCTTTCAATAGGATCAATGATTGGTTTTGCTGGAATTTGTATTGCAATACCTGCAATTTATTGGGGGTGGCCATTATGGATGAGTATAGTTTTTGCTTTTGCGATGGCTGTTCTAGTTGGTTATTTTAATGGAATATTAGTAGTTAGAACTGGACTTCCATCTTTTATTGTAACTCTAGCCATGTTGTTTATTTTAAGAGGAGCCACATTAGCAATTACAAGATTAATAACAGGAAGAACGCAAGTTCCAGGACTTAGAGTTTTAATTGATAATGATCCAATTGCATGGATGTTTGCTACTGACACATTTAAATGGCTGTTTACATGGTTAGGTTCTATGAAATTAATTGAATTAAGAACCGATGGAACTCCTTTAGCAACAGGAATACCACCTTCAGTAATATGGTTTGTTTTACTTACAATTATAGCAACTTGGATTTTAATGAAAACTAGATATGGAAATTGGATTTTTGCATCTGGAGGAGACAAGGTAGGGGCAACCAACGTTGGTGTGCCAGTAGGAAAAGTTAAAATTAGCTTATTCATCGGAACAGCATGTGCAGCAACGCTTTTCGCATGTATTCAAGTATTAGATGCTGGATCTGCTGACACAATGAGAGGAACATTAAAAGAATTAGAGGCAATTGCTGCAGCAGTAGTTGGTGGGTGTCTGTTAACTGGAGGATATGGATCCGCTATAGGAGCAGCTTTTGGAGCATTAATTTTTGGAACAGTATCAATGGGTATTTTTTATACAGATGTTGATACTGATTGGTTTAAAGTTTTTTTAGGAGCTATGATGCTTATAGCAGTTGTATTTAATAACTATATTAGAAAAAAAGTTACTGAGAGTAAATAATGTCTGAAAACTTAATAGAATTTAATGGAATAAGTAAATTTTTTGGAAAAGTTATTGCCCTAAAAGATGTAACTATGAAAGTTAAAAAAGGTGAAATAATGTGTCTTCTTGGAGATAATGGAGCCGGAAAGTCTACCTTAATAAAAACTTTATCAGGAGTTCATAAACCTGATGAAGGTGAAATAATTATAGAAGGGAAAAAAAAGATATTTGACTCACCTAAAGATGCATTGGATATGGGTATAGCTACAGTTTATCAAGATTTAGCTTTGGTATCATTAATGAGTGTTACAAGGAATTTTTTTATGGGAAGAGAGCCTCAAAAAGGAATACCTTTTTTCAAAACTTTTGATATTGAAAAAGCAAATAATATTGCAGCGGAAAGAATGGGTCAAATTGGTATTGATATAAGAGATCCTTCTCAAGCAGTAGGCACAATGTCAGGAGGTGAAAGACAATGCCTTGCTATATCAAGAGCAATATATTTTGGTGCTAAAGTTTTAATATTAGATGAACCAACATCAGCATTGGGAGTTCATCAAGCATCAGTTGTTTTAAAATATATTGTTAAAGCAGCTTCTCAAGGCCTTGCTGTAATTTTAATAACTCATAACGTTCATCATGCTTTTCCTGTTGGAAATAGTTTTACAGTATTAAATAGAGGAAAAAGTTTGGGAACATATGCAAAAAAAGATTTAACAAGAGAAAAACTTTTAAGTATGATGGCTGGTGGAGAAGAATTAGATAAACTTGAAGTTGAATTAAAAGAAATGGATAGAATTTCTAAGAATTAATTTAACAAAAAATTCATATCTGAAATAATTAAAAAACATATCTAATAATTGTTTAATTTGTTATAATTAAATTATTAAAATAGGAGGTCACATGGCAAAATATTATGTTATGGGAAATTATACAGCGCAAGCTTTTAAAGGGTTTTTAAAAGATCCCAAACAAGACAGAGCTGCTGCAGCTACAGCATTATCTCAAGCTGTTGGAGGTAAAATGGAATCATTTTCTATTACTAGAGGTTCATATGATTTTGTTGGAGTGGTAAGTGGTACAAGTTTTGAAGGAGCTGCTGCAGTAAAATTAGCAGTAGAAGCTTCTGGAGCAATCACTAATTTTACTATTCTTGAAGAAATGGACATGGGCAAAACTGCCGAAATGGCAGCCAAAGCACTAGGTGTTTACAAGCCAGCTGGCTAAGTAATTAAAATTTAACTTCTAGTTTTAAAGGCTAGAAGTTAAATAGACTCATATAAAGTAGGAAACATTTTTCCGCCTAAAGGATCACCGTTCTTGTATCCCGCATCTTGCATAGCTTTTCTATAATTATAACTCGTCCAATCTCCAACATAACTAATTTTAGCATCTTCTTTTGCCACTCTTAAAGTATAACGGCTAAGTGTTTTGTTTGGTATTGTAGAGCTTAAGGTTCCATGAAGAGTTCTCATGTCAAATACAACACAATCTCCTAATTCACAATCCCATTGCAAAAATTCATATTTATCTTTATTTCCTAAAATATCTGGTGGGAGTTCATATTTTTTTCCATCAATAATACATTCTTTACCTTCAACTTTATGACCATCTTTAAACAAAACTCTTAAAAAAAGTTTATTCCATAAATGTGAACCTTTTACCCAAACAACTCCTTCATTTTTTCCTGTAACTTGCAATGGCAACCAAAGAACACACATTGTTCCATCCATATCAAAATAACTAACATCATGATGAAAAGGTGTTGAGGATTTTGATCCACCTTCTCTCAAAAACCAGTTGTCCATTACTAAATTTATTTTTTTTGCTGACATTAATTCAGAAGCAATTTTTGGATAAGGTGAGTTAAATACAAAGTCATTAAATTCTGGAACTAAATCCCACGTCCAATAATCTTCTAAATAAGCAGGTACTCCTTTTTCCATGGTATGAGATTTAAACCTAGGACTAGGATTTTTTATATCTCTCTCTATTCCTTTTTGAAGCTTATTAATCCAACTTTTATCAAATTTACCTTTTAAATATATTGCTCCGTCCTTTTTAAAATTATTGATTTCAGTTTCGGTTAAAATTTTACTCATTTACCTGCAGAATTTGCTACATAGAAAGATACAATATCTATTTCCTCTTTTGTTAAAATTCCTTCTTCACCATAAGCTGGCATAACACCAAGTCCCCAAGTGACCATCTCAACTATATATTCTTTAGTTACACTAACAGTATCTAAGTTGGGGCCAATATTTCCTTCTGCACCTGCTGCTTTGAGAATATGACATCCAGCACAACCGGCAGTCTCATTAAATATTTCAAGTCCTTTTTTCATTTTTTCTTCATCTGAAAAAGCAACTTGAAAGTTTAATATGAATACAACTATAGTGAATAATAAAAATTTTAAAATTTTCATTAATGAATTTTAAAACTTTTTTAAATATTATACCACTTTAATATTAACGCTATGATCTTTCCAACCGTTATGGGCGTAACCTCTTCTATTTTCCATTCTTAACTCAGGTTGTTTATCGGAACTGTTAGACGCTAAACTAGCAATATTATAAGTGCCTGAATCTAAAGTTGTCTCAAGCGCAAACTGTCTCCAAGCATATTTACCTAGGTCAGGTCCAATGAATTTAGCTCTTTTCCAACTTTTTCCTCCGTCTACAGAAACTTTTACACTTCTAACTTTTTTGGTACCACCCATAGCAACACCTACTATTTGAACTTTACCAGCTTTTACAGTTCCTGTTTCATCAGTTGGTCTAGTTATCCAAGATTTAACTGGCATTTCCCAACAAGAAGGATATTGAGATCCTTTTTTGCCAATAGGTGAAATTCTATAACTTGATTTCATGTATTTTACAGATGACTCTTTTTCAGTGAAAGCTACTTTTCCAAGATGCTTAACATTATTAATTCCAAAGTAACCTGGAGTAACCATTCTTAAAGGGCCTCCGTGGGCATTTGGCAATGGAACACCATTCATCTCCCAAGCTAACATTGCATCTTTAAAAGCTTTCTTCGGAACTGATCTTTCAACCATTGCTTTTTTAGGATCTAATCCAGTTGGCTCATGATCAACTCCAGCCGATGTCATATATACAGCGCTACCATTAATTCCTCCACATGCATCAACAACTGCTTTCATAGGTACACCAGTCCAAAAAACACAAGCTGCCGCTCCTGTTTTCCACTGCGAACCTCTTACTTTATGTGCAAAAAAACCTCTACCATTACCTGAGCACTGTAAGATTGTAGCCATTGTTGTATGGCCTAACTTTTTCAGCTCGGCTAATGAAAAAGTTTTTGGATTTTTGACTCCTTCAATAGAAACTTTCCACTCATTTCTGTCACCAATTTGTCCATCTGACATAGTTGGCATATTATTTCTTATATAGACATTTCTATTTGGAGTAATTAAACTTTCTCCTATAGCACTTCTATGTGTTTCAATTCCTTTATCTGAATGTACGATAAGCGCATCTCTATTTTTCCAATTTATAAATTCTGGTAAACCTTTTTCACCCTCTTTATGATTTGCGTTTGCTATAGTTATGGGAACAACTGAAGCTGTTGCTGCTAAACCAGCTAGTGTTGCAGTACCCGTTAAAAAGTTTCTTCTTCTAAGATTTAGTTTATTATTTGTTTTTTTCATTTTATCCTCCTTACCAAACATCTTTATTTTAACAAATTATTTGTCTTTCAGTAATAAAAAAAAAAAATTAATTACAATTTTTAGCTTTACAATTTAAAGTTGTAATTTATTTATTTTTGCCTAAAAGATTAAAAAATTTTAAATTTCTAAATTATTTTTTCTAGTATAAGTTATTGGTATGCATTTAGAAGATAGTTTTGGTAGAAAATTCCCTTACATAAGAATGTCGATTACAGATGTTTGTAATTTTAAATGCGGCTATTGTTTACCAAATGGTTACCAGGTCGATAAAAGTGATAATAGAAAATTTCTACATTTGGATGAAATTAAACGTCTTGCAAAATGCTTTTCTGAATTAGGAGTTTGCAAAATTAGAATTACTGGTGGAGAGCCAACTGTAAGAAAAGATTTTTTTGAAATTATTAAAGTTTTAAAATATGAATCTGGAATAAAAAAGGTTGTAATTACAACAAATGGCTATCACTTAGATCAAAAAGCTAAACAATTGGTAGATGCTGGTTTAAATGGAATAAATATAAGTATAGATAGTCTTGACCGTGAAACTTTTAGAAATGTTACTGGTCATGATAGATTACCAGAAATTTTACAGGGGATAAAAAATTTACAAAATTTAGGATTTGAAAATATTAAAATTAATGCTGTTTTATTAAATGGTATTAATTCATCAGAAAAAGATTTTGATAAATGGTCAAATTTTATTCAAAAAAATAAAGTTGATTTTAGATATATAGAATTAATGCAAACTGGTGATAATTTAGACTATTTTAAAAAGTTTCATGTTTCATCTAAAGTATTTAAAAATTATTTAAATACACATAAGTGGATATATCAAACAATGGGAAAAGATTCTGGTCCTGCTTTAAATTATATAAACCCAGAATATAAAGGTAAGTTTGGAATAATTGCTCCTTATTCAAAAGATTTTTGTAGAACTTGTAATCGTTTAAGAATTACATCTAGAGGAGATTTAAGACTCTGTTTATTTGGAAACACTGGAATAAGTGTTAGACATTTGTTGCAAAAAGATGAACAACTTAGTGAATTAAAAGATCTAATATTAGGTCAAATGAGATTTAAAAAAGAGTCTCATTATTTAGAACTTGGAGAAACAGGTTCTACAAAAAATTTATCTAAAACTGGAGGATAATTGACTAAATTAAAAATAGTAAATCAAAAAGAATTAAAAGATTGGGCTAAAGAAATTTTTAAAAAAAATTCATTTAATATGGTTGATGTTTCGTCAAAAAAAGAAACTTTTAGAAGAGCATTAGCTTCAGGAAAGATTTATGTTGGTAAAGAAGTTTTTAGTTTAATAAAAAATAAAGAAATGCCTAAGGGAGATCCCATAAGTTTAGCTGAAATATCTGCAGTATTGGGAGTAAAAAAGACAAGTGAACTTATACCTTTATGCCACCCTTTGCCAATTGATCATACGGCTACAAAAATTATAATGAATGAAGTTGATCGTTCATTAGAAGTTTTTTGTGTAGTGTCAGCTTTTGCAAAAACTGGTGTTGAAATGGAAGCAATTATGGGAGTTAATGCCGCATTAATTACTATTTATGATTTAAGTAAAATTGTTAATCCACATTTGAAAATTGATAATATAAAATTGTTAATTAAAGAAGGTGGAAAAAGTGGTGTATGGAAAAACCCAGATGGTTTACCAAAGTTTTTAGAAAATATATTTTAATATGAAAATAAAACTTGAATTATTTGGAGCAAGTAGAGATTTAAGTAATAAAGATTATTTGGAATTCAATATTGATGAAAAAAGTTCAATCAAGGAGTTAAGAAAAAAACTAATAAATTATGTTGATGATAAATTTAAAGGTAATTACAATTTTAAAAAAATAATTGAAACATCTACATTTTGTTCAGAAGATAATAATATTGTTTCTGATAATTATAAAATTATAAAAGATAAAAAAATTGGAATTATTCCTCCTATTGGAGGCGGTTAATGCTTCACGCTAAAGTTATAGAAATCAAAAAAGAAAAAATTGAAATTTCAAGAGCAGAACAGTTTGTTGCTTCTTCAAAATTTGGGGCTTCAATATTTTTTACTGGAACAGTTAGAGATGTAAATGAAAATAAAAAAGTAACTGGTATAACTTACGATAGCCACGATGATTTAGTTATTAAAAGTTTTGAAGAAATATATAAAGAAGTAGATGAAAAATTGCATATAAAAGATAAAGCTGTTTTTATTGAACACGTTAAAGGATATGTTCGGCTTGGTGAAATAAGTATTGTTATTGCCGTAGCCTGTCCTCACAGATCTGAAGCATATGATTTGTCCAGATATATAATAGAAGAAATTAAAAAAAGATCTCCAATTTGGAAAAAAGAACATTATGAAAATGAAGAAAGCGAATGGCTTAAAGGAAACCCAATTCAGACTAATTAAAATCTTTTTTTAAATCAAAATCTTTAAATATTTTACTAGATGAAACTTTAATAAAATTTGTTTTTTTTTTTAATTTTTTAACCATAAATTTAGCACCATATTCTCCCTTAATCTTTCTAAATTTACTTAAAACAGATATATCGAATCCAATAGGATTACCTACTCTATTTTTAAATCTCAAAGCATGTACAAGATGGTTTTTCTTTTTTATTGAACTGCAAATTCTATTAATATGATTTGTTTTGATAAAAGGCATATCTGACTGAACAATAATAAAACCTTTATTTTTTTTTGATATTTTATTCAATCCACATTTTATTGATGTGGAAATTCCTTTTCTAAAATTTTTATTAAAAATAAAACTAATTTTTTTACTATTAATTAATATTTTCTTAACATTGTTTTTTTCATGACCTAAGACTACGTATATATTAGATACTTTGCTTTTAACTAATGAATTCAAAGAGTGATTTATTAAAGGTTTTTTTTTAAAGATTTTTGTTAGTTTGTTTTCTTTAATAAGCCTTTTTGATTGTCCTGCCGCTAAAAAGATAGCTGAAACCATAAAAGTTTTTTCATTTTATATAAGTCTCTGCAACAAGTTGGGCAATAATTGATAGGGCAATCTCTGGTGCAGATTTTCCTCCTAATTTTATACCAATCGGTCCATGAATTGAATTAATTTCTTTTTCACTAAAACCTGAATCTTTTAATCTTTGGCATCTATTTTCATGAGTTTTTTTACTTCCAAGTGCACCTATAAAATAAAATTTTTTCTTTAAAGCATGTTGAAGAGCTGGATCATCTATCTTTGGATCGTGAGTTAAAGCTATTAAAGCTGTATTTTCGTTAGTTTCAATTTCTTTAAAAGCTTCATCTGGCCATTTATTAATTATTTTCATATCAGGAAACCTTTGTTCAGATGCAAAATAACCCCTTGGATCTATTATAGTAATTTCAAAATTCAAATTCTTTGCATAATCTACTAAGTATTGAGCGATATGCACTGCTCCAACTACAATAACTTTTATTGGCAATACGTAAGTTTCGATAAATATTTCTGAATTTTCGATAACTCCATTTTTTTTGTTTTTGAAAAATTCATTTATTTTGTTTGAATAAGCCTCCATTTCTTTACTTAATGGTTTATTTTTTTCAAAAAGTTCACTCTCTCCAGTCGATAAATTAGTAATTATTGCAAACTCAGATTTATTTTTCTTTTTTTCAATAATAGATTTTAATGTTTGTAATTTCATTAATTAACTTGTTCTAAGTAGACAGCAATTTCTCCACCACAAGCAAGTCCAACTTCCCAAGCACTTTCATTGGAAACTTTAAATTCTATTTTCTTGCAGGGTTTATTATCTTTGATTAAATCCATACATTCTCTAACTACTGCTGACTCAACACAGCCGCCTGAAACAGATCCAGAAAAATCTCCTTTTTCATTAACAATCATTCTACTTCCAACTTGCCTTGGAGATGATCCCCAGGTTTGAATTACTGTTGCTAAAACTACTTTTTGACTAGCTTCTATCCAATCCAAAGCTTCTTCTAAGATTTTTTCATCAAATGAATTTTTCATTTGATTTAAAGTTATTACTGATGTGATAAATTAGCAAGCCTCAACAGCTTTTTTAGCAAAAAACTTTAATCATATTTGCTCTATAATCAGCTGATGCATGTATGTCTGAATTTAATCCCTTAGAAGATATATTAACACCATTTATTGATGATGTTGAAAAGTCTTTTGAAAGAGCGTCTGATAAATTTTTATCTAAATATGCACAAGATTTTGCTCCAGTAACTGCTACGTTGACATTATCTCCTTTGTATCTTGCAACATAAACTCCAATTACTGCATATCTTGAAGCAGGATTAGGTAGTTTTTGATAATTTGATTTAGATGGTATTTCAAATTCAATTGACTCTATTATCTCTCCACTTTTCAAAGAAGTTTCGTACATTCCTTTAAAAAAATTTTCAGCATTAATACTTCTATTGTTAGTATTTATAACAGCATTAAGAGCTAAACATGCAGAAGGATAATCGGCTGCTGGATCATTATTTGCTATTGATCCACCAATAGTGCCTCTATTTCTTACTTGGGGGTCTCCTATTCCTTCAGCTAGTGCAGCAAGTGATGGAATAGATTTTTTTATTTCTTTTGATTTAGCAACTTCAGCATGTTGAGTGGTTGCCCCGATTTTTACAACTTTTCCAGATACTTTTATTCCTGATAATTTTTTTATTCCTTTTAAATTAATTACGTCTTTATAAGTTGCTAGACCTAATTTCATTGAAGGAATAGTAGTCATGCCTCCTGCTAGAAAAACTGATTTTGAAGAAGCTAATTTAGATGCTTCTTTTACTTCTTTTGGCGAATGATAATCAAAATTTTTCATAATTTATTACGCTGCCTCTGAATTAGTCTTTTTCATTTCATTGCAAGCTTCCCAAACTTTTTCTGCTGTAGCAGGCATATCAATTTCTCTTCCACCTAAAGCATTTATGACAGCATTCATTACTGTTGGTGGGGCTGCGATTGCTCCTGCTTCACCGCATCCTTTCACTCCTAAAGGATTTGTAGTTGCTTTTGTACATGTAAAACCTAAATTAAATTCTGGAAAGTTATCAGCTCTTGGCATTGTATAATCCATATAAGATGCTGTTATTAATTGACCAGTATCATCATATTGAGCATTTTCAGTTAATGCTTGACCAATTCCTTGAGCTAAACCTCCGTGGACTTGTCCTTCAACTATTATCGGATTAACAATAGTTCCAAAATCATCTACTGCTGTATACTTATCTAATTTTACGTTTCCAGTTTCAGGATCAATTTCTACTTCTGCAATATGAGACCCTGCAGGAAAAGAAAAGTTGGCAGGATCATAAAATGATGACTCTATTAAACCAGGTTCATCGCCTTCAGGCAGTGGTGACTTCACTTCATCTCTTACACCTGGTAGATAGCTTGCAAATGCTACTTCTCCTATTGTTTTCTTTTTATTCGATTTAGCTACTAGATACTCACCGTTATTAAAATCTATCTCATCTTCACTTACTTCAAGCATTTTCGCAGCAATTCTTTTTCCTTTAGCAACTATTTTTTTACATGCATTTACAATGGCAATACCACCAACTGTAAGTGACCTTGATCCATAAGTTCCCATACCAAAAGTACCTTTGTCCGTATCTCCATGAACGATATCTATATTTTCAATTGGAACACCAAGTTCATCTGCTGCAATTTGAGCAAAAGTAGTTTGGTGACTTTGTCCATGACTATGTGATCCGGTGTATATTGTAACCTGACCTGTAGGATTAAATCTGACCTCTGCAGATTCCCATAAACCTACCCCACATCCTAACATCATTACTACTGGGGATGGTGCAATACCACAGGCTTCAAAATAAGTTGTAACTCCAATACCTCTTAATTTACCTCTAGATTCTGATTCTTTTTTTCTAGCTGTAAAACCATCATAATCTGACATTTCTTTAGCTTTATTTAAACCAGCCACATAATCTCCTGAATCAATTTGGTGAACTAAAGTTTGCTTAAAAGGAAACTCTGTGGGAAAATTTTTCATTCTAATTTCTATTGGATCTATTCCAAGTTCTATAGCAGCTTTGTCAACAATTCTTTCAATAGTGTATGTTGCTTCTGGTCTTCCAGCCCCTCTATATGCGTCAACAGGCGCTGTATTTGTATAAACAGCTTTTACATTTGAATATGCTGCAGGCATTATATAAACACCAGTGGCACATGGACCAAATAAATATGTCGGAGTTACAGTTCCAAAAACTCGAGCATATGCACCTAAATTAGCTATTGTTTCGTTTTTAAAACCTAAAAATTTTCCATCGTTAGTTACTGCGAGTTCTGCATGTGTGATATGATCTCTTCCATGTGTGTCGGTTAAAAAAGACTCTGTTCTCTCAGCAACCCATTTGATTGGTCTTTCAATTTTTTTTGATGCCCAGCTACAAACTATCTCTTCATTATATAAATTAATTTTTGAACCAAAACCTCCTCCAACATCTGGGGCAACAACTCTTAATTTATTTTCAGGTGCAACTCCTCCAAAAGCTGACATTATTAATCTAGACAGATGAGGATTTTGACTAGTTGTATAACAAGTTATTTCTTCTGACGCAGTGTTATAATCTATAACACAAGCTCTAGGTTCCATAGCATTTGGAATAAGCCTATTATTTGTAATATCCAATTTGATTATTTTGTCAGCTTTTTCGAAAGCTTCTTTAACTTTTTGTCTATCTCCAAGTAACCAATCATAACATAAATTTTTATCTATACCTTCATGTATAGCTTCACTTTCCATTGATGTTCCTAAATTTGTAACTGCTTCTAAAATTTTGTAATCAATTTTAACTAATTCTGCAGCATCTTTTGCCTCGTCCAATGATTCTGCTAAAACGACTGCAATTGGATCGCCGACAAAATTTACATTATCTTTTGCCAAAGGTGGGTTTGCAGGACATTTCATTTCTGAATTATCCTCACTTCTAATTGCCCATCCAGCTATTAATCCACCTATTTTATCTTTTGCTATATGTTCTCCAGTTAAAATATCAACTACGCCTGAAGATTTTAATGCTTTTGAAATATCAATTTTTTTAATTTTTGCTCTTGCGTGTGGAGATCTTATAAAAATTGCATAAGTCTGATTTACAATGTTTATGTCTGCTGTATATCTCCCTTTTCCAGTTAAAAATCTTTTATCTTCTTTTCTTTCAACTCTAGATCCAACCAAACTTGCCATATTCTTCTCCTACATTTTAGAAGCAGCTTCTTTTACAGCTGCTACAATATTTTGGTATCCTGTACATCTACAAATATTTCCTTCTAACCAATCTCTTATTTCTTGATCGGTAGGTTTTTTATTATTTTTTAATAAGTCAATAGCGCTCATAACCATTCCAGGTGTACAAAATCCACATTGTAAACCATGATGTTTTTTAAATGCTTCTTGCATAGGATGCATCTTTCCGTTTTTTGTTAAACCCTCTATAGTTATAATTTTAGAGCCATCAACATCTGCTGCAAAGGCTGTACAACTTTTTATTGATTTTCCATCAACATGAACCACGCAAGCCCCACACTGGCTTGTATCACATCCTATATGTGTGCCTGTAAGATTTAAAATTTCTCTTAAAAAAAGAAGAGAGAACAGTATGATCCGAAATCTCTTTAGTTATTTTTTTTCCGTTTACTTCAACATTAATCTTTTTCATAGGTTCCGCTCTATATAAAAAAGCTGAGACATTTAAGCACATAAGTGTGTATTGATCAATTGTTTTAAAATTAGTTTTCTAGTTTAACGCGACTCAGAAAACAAGGTATATTGCAAAAGCAATTAAAACCGCTGAGGTTATATAAATTATAGTTTTGCTTTTGTTTTTATAATTAAATAAATTTTTTTTATCTTTTTCAATTTTTGGTTTAATTTCTGTTTCACGTGGAATTTTTTTATCTTCAATTAATTCTGAAAATTTACCAAAAAATATGTCAGCCATTTTTTTTGCTGTCATATCTATTAGCCTAGACCCAACTTGAGCAATTTTTCCACCAACATTAGCGTTAACCTCGTAAGTTAGTTTTGTACCATTCTCATGGTCTTCTAAATTTACTTTAGCGCTTCCTGTAGCAAACCCAACTGGTGAATTTCCTGACCCTTCAATTATATAGCTATTTGGTGCGTTAATTTCTTTTAGCTCAATATTTCCAGTAAAACTTGCATTAAACGGTCCAATTTTATTAGTTGCCGTTGCTTCAAATTCTGTTTCTGAATTTTTTTTGAATTCTTCACATCCTGGTATTGATTGTTTTAATATTTCAGGATCATTTAGTGCTTCCCAAACTTTTTGTTTTTTTAAACTAATTTGATAAGATCCTACAAGTTTCATTATAACAAATACTTAACACAATTAATTATGGATGATAATATAAAAAAAGAATTACAGTCTGCAGCGTTTGAAAGACTAATTAATCATTTAAGAGACAGAAAAGACGTTCAAAATTTAGACCTGATGAATCTTGCAGGTTTTTGTAGAAACTGTTTATCTAAATGGTACAGAGAAGAAGCTGAAAAGAAAGGAATTGAAATTTCAGACCCAGAAGCGAGAAAACATGTTTATGGCATGCCTTATTCTGAATGGAAAGAAAAATATCAAAAATAAGTATTTCCATTTTAAATGATAAGACTTTTTCCAATAATATTTATTCTTCTTTGGTCTTCAGCTTTTATCACTACTAAACCCATAGTAGATTATAGCGATCCTTTTGCTGCTTTAGCTTTTAGGTTTTCAATAGTAGCTTTTGGTTTTTTTTTATTTTCAATTTTAAAAAAAGAAAAAATTTTAGTATCTAAAAAAAAAGTAATTGAGTCTATTTTAAGTGGTGTATTGTTTCATGGTATTTATTTGGGAGGTGTTTTTTTTTCTATATCTAGAGGTCTTCCTACTGGAATCGCAGCATTAATAGTTACACTTAATCCAGTTTTGACTAACGCTTTAGCTGGTCCATTATTAAATGAGAAAGTTACATTTAGACAGTGGACTGGTGTGATACTAGGTTTTTTGGGAGCTTTAATTGTTCTCGGATTTGATGTTGGTAAGTCACTTCCAACTATAGGAATAATTGCAGTATTTATATCTTTATTAGCTGTTACGAGCGCAACATTATGGCAAAAAAAATTAAGTAATAATTTATCTCTGCCGGTAAGCAATATGTATCAAGCTATTGGTGGATTTTTATTTCATTTTTTAATAATTTTATTTTTAACCAAACCTTACATTAATTTTTCTTCGACTTTCATTATTGCAATGTCTCATCAAATTTTGCTGGTTTCCTTTGGTGCATTCACTATTTTAATGTATTTAATTAAGCATAATTCAGCCAGCAAAACTGTGTCTCTATTTTTCCTTATTCCAGCCACTTCAGCTATCATTGCTTGGATTTTTTTAAATGAAACTTTAAATATCTATGACTTTTTAGGATTTGCAATTGCTTCGATTGGAGTTTTTATAGCTACAAGAGAAAATAAATAGAATTTTTATTTTTCTTTCAATCTAGGAAATAATTCCACAAAATTGCATGGTTTATGATTAACATCTAACTGATATTTTAAAATTTTATCCCACGCATCTGTAACACCGCCAGAAGAACCTGGTAAAGCAAATATATATTTGCCGTTAGCAAGAATTGCACATGCTCTTGATTGAATAGTAGAAGTTCCAACTGTTTTTAAACTCAAAGTTCTAAAAACTTCCCCAAATCCTGGTATATGTTTATCTGCAATCTCATTTAAAGCTTCTGGAGTTATGTCTCTACCTGTTAGACCAGTTCCTCCGGTGGTTATTATGACATCAATTTTCTTTTTTTTTAGCCACTTTTTAATAATTTTTTTAATTTCTTTTTTGCTATCTTTGCAAATTTTCCTATCAATTAGTTTATGATTTGCTTTTTTAATTTTTTTTTCAAGAATATTGCCAGATTTATCTGTATCTAAAGTTCTAGTATCAGTAACTGTTAAAAGTGCTATATTCACATTCATAAATTTAAAATGATTATATTATCAATTTTATTTTTTGTAACTGCTATATTGTATTCTAGTGTTGGTTTTGGAGGTGGTTCAACTTACTTGGCCTTGTTGTTAATATGGGAAGTTCCATACTATATATTTCCAGTATTAGCATTAATTTGTAATATATTTGTAGTATCTGGAAATAGTTTTAACTACATTAAAGCTGGAAATTTTAGTTCAAAATTATTAGTCCCATATCTAATTGGATCTATCCCTTTGGCTTATTTTGGAGGTTCATTATCCATAGAAAAAAATCTTTTTGAAGTGCTTTTGTTTATAGTTTTGAGTTTTGCTGGAGGATTATTATTAATAAACTTCAAATCGTATGACGATAATAAAAAAAGTTATAGAGATATACCTAATTTTTTTTCTGTAATAATAGGTGGATTATTAGGTTTTATATCTGGTGTAGTTGGAATTGGAGGAGGTATTTTTTTAAGCCCAATTCTTTTTTTATTAAGAGCAGGTAAACCGAAATACATAGTGACGACTGCTTCTTTATTTATATTAATAAATTCAATTTCAGGAGTAGTTGGACAATTAAGTAAAAATGATGTTTTGATTGAAGTCTCAAATTATTGGTATTTAATATTGGCAGTAATCATTGGGGGTCAGATCGGAAATGTTTTAAATTTAAAAATATTTCCAACTAGAGTATTGGCTTTAGTAACATCTTGTCTAGTTTTATTTGTTGCAGTAAGGATGGGAATAAAATTATTTATTTAAAATGGAATTGAATTATTTCAATAAAGTAAGAATATTAGATGGTGGTATGGGTCAAGAACTTCTATCAAATGGTTTAATTGCTAAAGGAACATTGTGGTCCTCAACTGCTTTGTTAGAAGAAAAATATCATGATCTTGTAGTAGATACCCACTTATCTTTTATCCAATCTGGTGCAGATGTAATTATTACCAATAACTTCAGCAGTAGAAGGCAAAGATTAATACAAAATAATATTGAAAGCAAATTTGATTATTTAAATAAAAAATCTGGTGAACTAGCTATTAGGGCGAGAAATAAGTCTAAAAAAAATATTTTAATAGGTGGAGGTTTACCTGGACAGAACGATACTTATGTCGCTGATGAAAGAGAAATAAGTTTAATTAAAAAAAATTTTTATGACCAAGCAAATATAATTAAGCCATATGTAGATTTTTTCTATCTTGATGTAGTTTCTAGCGGAAGAGAAGTTGAAGCTGCTCTTGAAGTTACAGAAAAAATTAATTTACCTGTCTTGGTTGGTTTGCATGTTAAAAAAAATGGGAGACTTCCATCTGGTGAAACAATATCAGAAGTAGTACAAAAATATAAAAATAATAATTGGTTAGGTTTAATTACCGCTTGTGTTTCACTTGAAATTATTAATAAAACTATATCTGAAATAAAAAATTTAAATGTTCCTTATGGTTTTAAAGCTAATTTGTGGAGAGTAGATGAACCTTTGCCTGTACATAAATTTAACAGAGCAAAAAGTAATGAAATTGGAAACAATCCAAATATTACTCTGGGAAGTAGAGATGATATAACAGGTAAGATATTTTGTGATTTTGCAAAAAAAATAAAAAATCATGGAGCAACTATTATTGGTGGTTGTTGTGAGACAAAGCCTCACCATATAAAAGAAATTGCAAAACTTAAGTAATATTATTTTTAATAGAACGTCTAACAAAATAAATTCCTAAAACTACAGCAACTACTGCAACAATTACTTTTGGTGTAATTATTTCGTTTAAGAAAATATAACCTAGTATAATTCCAAATATCGGAATTAAATATGCTACCTGAGCTTGGAAAACTAAACCGTTGTTTTTTAATATTCTAAATCTCATCAACCAAGCAAGACCAGTAGAAAATATACCAAGATAAATTAATGAAATTGTTGAATCTAAGCGAGGATTTAAATTCCAAGGTTGTTCGGTATATGCTGTAATTGGTAATAAAAATATTGTCGCCCATATTAATATTGATGCTGTAACGTTTTCATTTTTTTTATTACTAACTTTTAATGTTAATAAACCACCTATAACATAAAAAGTTGATCCTCCTAAAATTAATAGAGCTGAAATAATGTTATTCTCGTTAATTAAAATATTATCTGAAAATAAAAAAACAATTCCTGAAAATCCAATCATTACGCCCAAGACTTTTATAAAATTTATTTTTTCATTATTGGTAAAAAAATGAGCTAAAACAGTTGCACTTAATGGAGTGCTTGCCATTAAAATAGCGGCAAGATTACTTTGAACTTTTTGAACTCCATATGCTATTAAAAAAAAAGGTATAACTAAATTTATAATTCCAATTGCTGCAAACCAATACCAATCTTTTGAAAAAGCTTCTATTTTAATTTTTTTAAAAAAACAAAGTCCAACAACTGGAATTGCACCTAATAATATTCTAAGAAATGCGATTGTTACTGGCCCATATGAATATGTTGCAATTTTAATATTAAAAAAAGCAGAAGCCCAAATAATAGCTAATACAACAAGAAAGATATAATCAATTAATGTAGGTTGTCTCATTCTGAAACATCCATGATCATGCCGTTGGTTATTTCTTTTAAGTTCTTAAAATCAATTTTAAAAATTGCATTAGGGTGTCCTGCGGCAGCAAAAATTTTTTCAAATCTTTTTAAAGACTCATCTATATAAATATCAATTTTATTTAAATGACCTACTGGTGAAACACCTCCTATAGTAAAGCCTGTAATTTCTTTTACTTGTTCTGCATTCGCCATACTTATATCCTTTTGATTTAGTAATTTTTTAACTTTATTAAGAGAACATCTTTTATCACCAGCTACCAAGCATAACAAGAAAGAGGTTTTTGTTCTAAGCAATAAGCTTTTAACAATTGAACCAACTTCAGTATTTAGGCTTTCTGCTGCATCTTTGGCAGTTCTTGCTGTTTTATCCAAAATTTGAATCTTTATAGATTGATCAAATTGAGCAAGAATTTTTTCAACTCTTTGCACTGGTTCTTTATCTAATAAGTTATTCATTCAATTATTAATTGATTGCTTATGCACTGTTTATACGATTAATACCTATGAGTAAATTGCATAGGTGGTATTTGTTTAATAAGCAATATTAAAATGAATTTTTTTGTTATTAAGCATAAAAATTTAAGTAAAAAATTATGAGTTCAAACAAAGTTTTAAAAACAATTAAAGATAATAAGGTCGAATATATTGACCTTAGATTCACTGACCCAAGAGGAAAATTACAACATTTAACTATAGATTCTACAGCTGTGGATAATGACATGTTAAATGATGGTGTTTTTTTTTGATGGCTCGTCTATAGCTGGATGGAAAGCAATAAATGAGTCAGATATGATTTTAAAACCTGACTTATCTAGAACAGTAATAGATCCATTTACCTCGCATAATACACTAATATTGTTTTGTGATATATTTGATGCTGTTAAAAAAAATTCATACGAAAGAGATCCGAGAGGTATAGCTAAAAAGGCTGAAGCTTATTTGAAATCAACAGGTATTGGAGATAAGGCATACTTCGGACCAGAGCCAGAATTTTTTGTATTTGATGATGTTAGAATTAAAAATGATATGAATGAAATTGGTTTTTCAATCGATAGCTCAGAAGGTCCATACAATTCAGGAAGAAAATATGAAAACGGAAATATGGGTCATAGACCTGGAATTAAAGGAGGATATTTCCCTGTTCCACCTGTTGACAGCGCACAAGATATGAGAAGTGAATATTTAAAAGGTCTAAGAGATGTAGGAATAAAAGTTGAAAAACATCACCATGAAGTAGCGCCGAGTCAACATGAATTAGGAATGTATTTTGGAACTTTAGTAGATCAAGCAGATAATGTTCAATTGTATAAATATGTTGTTCAAATGGTGTCTCATTCTTTTGGTAAAACAGCAACATTTATGCCTAAGCCTGTTAAAGGTGATAATGGATCTGGTATGCATACACATCAATCTATATGGAAAGGAAAAACTCCAGTCTTTTCTGGAAATAAATATGCTGGATTGTCAGATACAGCTCTTCATTACATAGGAGGAATTTTAAAACATGCTAAGGCTATCAATGCTTTTTCAAACGCAACAACAAATAGTTATAAAAGATTAATTCCAGGTTTTGAAGCACCTGTATTATTAGCATACTCTGCTAGAAATAGATCAGCATCTTGCAGAATTCCAATTACATTGAGTAAAAAGGGAGCTAGGTGTGAAATAAGATTCCCAGATGCTGCGGGAAATCCATATCTAACATTTGCTGCAATGTTAATGGCTGGTTTAGATGGAATTAAAAATAAAATAAATCCAGGAAAATCATTTGATAAAGATTTATACTCATTAAGTGAAGAAGAAGTTAAAAAAGTTCCAACTGTATGTGGTTCTTTAAGAGAAGCAATGGAAAGTTTGGATACTGACAGAGCTTTTTTGAAAAAAGGCAATGTATTTACTGATGATCAAATAGATGCTTATATCGCCTTAAAATTTGAAGAAATACATAACTTCGAACATACTCCACATCCAATTGAGTTCGATATGTATTATAGTAGTTAAAATTATTTTTTATTTTTAATTATTTTGTCATCAGCAACTTTATCTTTATTAACACCTTCTTTTATAGTGTAGTCTAAAGTGCCATGAGCACCTGCTTCAACGGCTTTACGCTGAGTTCTAAAAAGCAGTTTTTCTTTTTGTTTTTCTGCAATTTTATTTGCATGTTTTTCTAAATGCTTAGTGTCTCTCATAATTAATATTATACCTTAAATGATTCCCCACATCCACATCTTTCAGTTTCGTTAGGATTTTTAAATACAAAAGATGAAGAAAACTGCTCTTTTTTGTAGTCCATTTCTGTACCTAAAAGATACATGATTGCTCCAGGGTCAATGAATAATTTAACCCCTTTGTCCTCAATAACCTCATCACTGGGCTTAATTTCCTTAGTATACTCCATTATATAAGACATGCCTGCACACCCTCCAGATTTTACTCCAACTCTAACTCCCAAAGAGTCTTTTTCGGCTTTGGACATAATCTCTTTTATTCTATTGGCAGCATTTTCGCTTAAAGATATTATTTGTTTTGTCATAAATTTAATTCTAATTTTGCAGCTTCTGACATCATTGATTTGTCCCATGGTGGCTCCCAAACTAAGTCAAGATCAACTTTATCAACACCATCAATTTCTTGTATACTATTTTTAACTTCTTTCGGCAAACTTTCTGCTACTGGGCAATTTGGAGTTGTTAGAGTCATTTTAATAGAAACATTTTTATTATTAATTGAAATATCATAGATTAAACCCAGTTCATATATATTCACAGGTATTTCTGGATCATAAATTTTTTTTATTTCATTAATAACTTTATTTTTAAGTTCCATTAAATTTCCATTTTTTCAGAATTAATTTCATTTTGAGATTTATCAATAGCTGAAGTTAAAGTATGCCACGAAAGAGTGGCACATTTAACTCTCATTGGATATTGTTTAACTCCAGATAAGCACATTAGTTTAGTTTTTTCATCGTCTTTTAAAAGTTTTGTATTGATCTGATCTGTTTCTTTAATCATTTTTAAAAAATCCTCTACAATCTCTTTTACTTCATTTTCTTCCTTACCTTTAACTAAGTCCGTCATTATAGATGCTGAAGCCATAGATATAGCGCAGCCCTCTCCCTCAAATGAAACATCTTCTACTTTTTTATTTTCATTAAGTTTTAAATAAATATGCACTTTGTCTCCACATAATGGATTATATCCCTTTGCATCTTTATTAAAATTTTCTGTTTTCCTTAAATTTCTTGGATTTTTACCATGATCTAAAATTATTTCTTGATATAGCTCTGTTAATTTCATTTTAATTCAAATATTTTCTTACATTTATTAATTGATGAGTTCAATTTATCAAAATCATCTTTTGTATTATAAACTCCTAAAGAAGCTCTTGCACTAGCTGTTAAACCAAGTTTATCGTGAAGAATTTGACAACAATGATGTCCAGCTCTTATTGCGACTCCATCTTCGTCTAGAATGGTGGCAATATCATGAGGGTGCATACCTTCAATTGTAAATGATAATACTGCACCTCTATTTTTTGGGTTTCCTATTAGTTTAACAGAGTTGTTTTTTCTTAAAACTTCTTGTCCATAGTTGATTAATTTTTTTTCATGTTCCATGACATTTTTCATACCAACTGTATTTAAAAATTTGATAGATTCATTAAAAGCAATTACTTGAGCTGTTTGCATCGTACCAGCTTCATATTTATTTGGTAAATCTCCGTAAGTTATTCCTTCTTTTTTAACTTCTCTAATCATTCCACCACCTCCTTGGTAAGGCGGTAGTTCTTCAAGCCATTTCTTTTTTGCATAAAGAATACCTAAGCCTGTTGGTCCATACATTTTATGACAAGAGATAGCATAAAAGTCACAGTCTAAGTCTTGCATATCCAATTTTAAATGGGGTGCACTCTGACATCCATCTACTAGAACAGGTATATTTTTTGAATGAGCTAGTTCAGTTATTACTTTTATCGGCAAAATAGCTCCCGTAACATTTGATAAATGGGTTAAAGCTATCATTTTTGTTTTAGTGGTAATTTTTTTTTCTATGCTTTCAAGTGTAATTTCACCTTCATCATTTATATCGGCAAACTCTAGTTTTACTCCTTTAGATTTTCTTAAATAATGCCAAGGCACATAATTTGAATGATGCTCCAATTCGGTCAATAATACTTCATCTCCCGGTTTTAGATATTTTTGACCATACGTACTCGCAACTAAATTAATTGCCTCGGTTGCACCTTTGGTAAAAACAATTTCATCTTTATCTTTAGCATTTATAAATTTTTGAACAGATACTCGGGTATTTTCATACATGTTTGTAGCAGCAACAGCTAAATAGTGAACACTTCTTCCTACATTGGAGAATTCTTTAGTATAAAAGTCATAAATTCTATCTACAACCACTTTCGGTTTTTGAGAAGAATTAGCACTATCTAAATAAACTAAGTCATTATTTTGAATTTTATTATCAAAAATAGGAAATTCTTTTTTTATATTATCTATATTCATTTATTTTACTTTCTATTTTTGATGAAAAATATTTTCTAATTTCATTGTTAGTAATTGTTTCAACAGCATCATTTAAAAAACCTTTTATTAATAACTTTTTCGCCTCAAATTCACTTAAGCCTCTAGACATTAAATAAAAAATTGCATCTTCATCTAAATTACCTGATGTAGAACCATGAGAACATTTTACGTCATCAGCATAAATTTCTAATTCTGGTTTTGAGTCAAATTCACTTTCTTTGTCAAGCAGAATTGCTTTGCTTAATTGATAACCATCAGTTTTTTGGGCTTTTGAACTTACAAAAATTTTTCCTTGAAAGACAGACTTACTTTTTTTATCAAGGACAGATTTTATTTTTTGATAACTCTTTGTGTTTTCATCATTATGTTCTATTCTACTTTTAATTTCATGAGTCTGTTCATTTTGTGAGAAGATTGCACCATTGATAAAACTCGATGAATATTTTTCATTTAAACTACATTTAATCTCATTTTTGTAAAAATTTGCTGAATTAGAAAATATAAAATTTTCAAATATAGAATTATTTAAAACATCTACACTGTTAAAATTATAAAAAATATCTTTTTCTCCTAAATCACTAGAACTATATAATTTTACTATAGCATCTTTTTTTAGAGAAATATTATTATAAATATTTAAAAAAATTGGTTCTGATCCTAAATTAATATTTAATAATAAAATATCAATTTTAGAATTTTCACCAACTTTGATTTTTATTTTTTGATTAAAAAAATTATTTTCTTTTTTTGTTTTAAAAACATTGTAAATTATTAAAGGTTTTTTAAATTCATATTCTTTTTCAATAATTAAAGAAAGACCATCTAAATAAAAAGCATTGTTTAATAAATTTAGAGAATTTTCACATTCATCCTCAATAGTTAGGCGTAAGTGTTCACCAAAACTTTTTATATCACTACAAACAAATTTTTCTTTTTCTTCATTTCCAAAATTTTTATCTTTAAACTCACCATTTATAAATATAATTTTATTATGATCAAAACTATTAACATATTTATCAAATTTAAAAGAGGTTAAATTTTCAAAATTTGTATTAAGACTTTTAAAATTTTTAGAAACAAAATTATTAAAATTTGAAAACTTCCAATCTTCAATTTTATTATTTGGGAATCCCATTTTCATAAACTTGTTAAAAAATTTATCCCGGTTGTTATTCGGCCAACTAATAAATTTTTTATTAAAACTCTCAAAAGTTTTTTTTAAGTTTTCAATCATATTTTTTCATATCCTGTTTTTTCAAGTTCTTCTGCTAATTCCATGCATCCAGATTTAGCGATTTTTCCGTTCATCAGTACATGAACAAAATCAGGTTTGATGTAATCAAGTAATCTTTGATAGTGTGTTATTATTAAAAAAGATCTTTCTTTACCTCTTAAAGCGTTAACACCTTTTGCTACAATTTTTAAAGCATCAATATCAAGTCCAGAATCTGTCTCATCTAGTATAGCCATTTTTGGCTCAATCAACGACATTTGAAGAATTTCATTTTTTTTCTTTTCGCCTCCTGAAAATCCAACATTTAATTGTCTATTTAAAATTTTCTCATCTATTTTTAATTCTGATGCTTTTTTTTTAACAATTTTTAAAAATTCTAATGCATCAAGTTCTTTTTGTCCTTTTGATTTTCTAATTGCATTTAAAGATGTTTTTAAAAAATTTGATGTATTCACTCCTGGTATTTCTAAAGGATATTGAAAAGCTAAAAATAAACCTTTGTGAGCTCTCTCTTCAATCGCTAAATTAAATAAATCATTATTTTCATAACTAACTTTTCCTGAAATATCATAACCTTTTTTTCCTGAAAGAATATTTGCTAATGTGCTTTTACCAGATCCATTAGGTCCCATAATCGCATGCACTTCCCCTGGCTTAATTTTTAAAGATAAGCCATTTAATATAGACTTTTTATCTATTTTTGCAGAAAGATTATGAATATTTAACATTAGCCTACGCTACCTTCCAAACTAATACCTACAAGTTTTTGGGCCTCTACTGCAAATTCCATAGGCAATTGTTGTAAAACTTCTTTACAAAATCCATTTACAATTAAACTAACAGCTTCTTCTTGATTTAAGCCTCTTTGATTACAATAAAATAATTGTTCATCGCTAATTTTTGATGTTGTAGCTTCGTGTTCCACATTAGCTAATGAATTTTTGTTTCTAATATAAGGTACAGTATGTGCACCACATTTATTTCCAATCAGTAGTGAGTCACATTGAGTATAATTTCTTGAATTAATTGCATTTCTTCCAATATCTACGAGTCCTCTGTATGTATTGTCGGCAAATCCTGCAGAAATTCCTTTTGAAATAATTTTACTTTTTGTATTTTTTCCTAAATGAGTCATTTTTGTACCAGTGTCTGCTTTTTGGTAATTATTTGTAATAGCAATTGAATAAAATTCTCCTATTGAATTATCCCCCATCAAAATACAGCTTGGATATTTCCAGGTTATAGCTGATCCAGTTTCTACTTGAGTCCATGATATTTTTGAGTTTTTACCTTTACATAATCCTCTTTTAGTAACAAAATTATAAATTCCTCCTTTTCCATCTTTGTCTCCCGGATACCAATTTTGTACAGTTGAATATTTTATTTCCGCATCATCTAATGCTACGAGTTCTACATTAGCTGCGTGAAGTTGATTTTCATCTCTCATTGGTGCAGTACATCCTTCAAGATAACTTACATAGCTTCCTTTATCTGCAATAATTAAAGTTCTTTCAAATTGACCTGTTTGGGATGCATTTATCCTAAAATAAGTAGATAATTCCATTGGACATCTTACGTTTTCAGGTATGTATACAAATGATCCATCGGTGAAAACAGCTGAGTTCAAAGTTGCAAAATAATGATCTGTTATTGGTATTACAGAGCCTAAATATTTTTTAACAAGGTCTGGATGTTTTTGTATTGCTTCAGATATCGAACAAAAAATTATACCTTTCTCTGTTAATTTTTCTTTAAAAGTGGTTGCAACTGAAACTGAGTCAAAAACTGCATCTACCGCTATATTATTTAATCTCTTTTGTTCTTGGAGAGGAATACCAAGTTTTTTATATGTTTCTAATAATTTTGGATCTAATTCATCAAGACTTTTTGGCTTTTCTTTAAAACTTTTTGGTGCGGAGTAATAATATAAATCTTGATAATTGATTTTAGGATATTTGGGTTTCTGCCAATTAGGTTCCTTTAGAACTTTTAGTCTTTTGTAAGCTTTAAGTCTCCAATCGAGTAACCATTTTGGTTCTTTTTTTATTTTTGAAATAAATTTTATTACTTCTTCGTTAAGTCCTTTTGGTGCCTTTATAGTCTCAATGTCTGTTGAAAAACCATATTTATACTCCTTTAATTTTTCTAGCTCTTTTTCTCTCATTTATTCTCTATCTGCTGATTAATTAAATCATTTAAATTTTTCTTTTCAAAAAAAATATTTATATAAGTCTCGAGTTCATCCCAAAGATTATGAGTTATACATTTTGTAGATTTTCCATTACATGCTTTTTTTGATTTTTTGTTGCACTTAACTGTTTTTACTTTCTCGTCTACTGCATAAAAAATTTCAGACAGTTTAATTTTTGAAGGTTCTTTGTTTAAAAGATAACCACCATTTATACCTCTTGTACTATTTACAATATTTTTTTTTTTTAATTTTAAAAATATTTGTTCTAGATATAGTAAAGAAATACCTTGTCTTAGAGATATATCTCTAAGTGAAACAGGACCCTTTGGATCAAATTTAGCAAGATCAGCAAGAGCCATAACAGCATATCTTCCTTTGGTAGTAAGCTTCATAATCCTTTATTTATGCGATTTATATATATATACCCGACTAATTTAGTCAAGTATTTAGAGATTAAAACTTGCATTTTAGCACTCTACTTTGGTACAAAATAAAAAAATTTTTGAGATTGATTATCATTAACTTTTATGGATAGCAAAATTGTTGAAATATTTATTCCTGGGCCTGCTGGCAGGTTGGAAGCTAAATATTTTAAAAGTAAAAAAAATACATCACCTATAGCTTTAGTTCTACACCCACATCCTCAATATGGCGGAACAATGAACAATAAAGTTGTTGTAGACACTTTTCATGTTTTTATGGAAAATAACTTTTCAGTTTGTAGAGTAAATTTTCGTGGTGTTGGTAAAAGTGATGGTGAATTTGATAATGGACAAGGAGAATTAGCTGACGCTGCTGCTGCATTAGATTGGTTGGAGAGAGAAAATTTTGATAATTCACAATGTTGGATATCAGGATTTTCATTTGGTTCTCTAATTGCGATGCAATTGCTCATGAGGAGACCTGAAATAAATAGATTTATTGCAATCTCTCCACAACCAAATGTATATGATTTTTCTTTTCTATCACCATGCCCTACTTCTGGTTTAATGATATATGGAAAAAAAGATGAACTTGTTCCTACAGAAAATATAAATGAATTAAATAAAAGATTAAGTGCTCAAAAAGGAATTGACGTTAAATTTGATCTTATAGCAGATGCCAATCATTTTTTTGCAAAAGCAGAACAATCATTAATCAAATCTTTGGATAAATATATTAAAAAAGAGTCAGCTTTATATTAAAAATTTTTTACCAATACTCCACCAGTACATGGTTTTTTGCAACCAGTAGTTTTTGGAAAAGAAATTGGTAATTTAAGGTATGATCTTATTGCAAGATAAGCAAAAGCTTGAGATTCTACAAAATCTCCGTCAATCCCATATTTATCAATTAATTTTATTTCTGTACTTTTTTTTTTTAATTTTTCGACCAAAAAATTATTTTTTCTTCCACCACCACATAAAATTATTTTTTCTTTGTCACTATGGATTATACAATCTAATCTTATAGCAGTAAGTTCTGTCAATGTTGCGGCACCATCTTCTAGAGATAATTTATTAAAACTATCTACAAATTTAAAATCTTTTATATCAAACGAAGATGATGGCTCCCGATTGTTAAAAAAATAAGAATTATAGAATTCTATTTCAGTCAAACATATATTATTTATTTTGCCTTTCTTGGCTATTAAACCTTTGTTATCGAATTTATTTTTTGTTTTTTTTCTAATCCATTCATCAATCATACAATTTCCTGGCCCTATGTCACCAGCAGTTACATCATCAAGCTTATAATTTTTTATATAAGTATGATTTGCTATGCCACCTATATTTAAAACTGTAACTGGCAAATTAACTTTTATTTTTTTAACTATTAATTGATGAAATATTGGTGCAAGAGGAGCTCCTCTACCACCATTTTTTAAATCATTTTGTCTAAAGTCATAAACAACTGTTTTCTTAGTTAATTTTGACAGAAGTTTTCCATCACCAAGTTGTTTGGTAATTTTTTTATCATCATTGTGAAAAATAGTTTGGCCATGAAATCCTATAAAATCTATATTTACTTTCTTTTTCTTTAGAATTTCATTAACTGCTTTAGCATGAAAAATTGTTATCTCTTTTTCAACAGATTTTATTAGTTTTTGATGTTTTTTTAGATCTTTTGAGCTTTTTATTTTATCTCTAAGAGTTGTTAAATTTTTATAGATATTTTTAGGATATTCAAAATACTTATCTAAAATTACCTTATATTCAGACTTTCCATCTGTTTGAATAATTGATGCATCAACTCCATCCATTGATGTTCCGCTCATTAAACCGAGACTATAATAGCTTTTATTCATATATTTTTTAATTAATTTAAATAAAGTATATTGATTCTACACTGTTTTTAAAAATATGGAAAATTCATTTCTAAAAGAATTCAAAGATAGAGAATATTTTAATCAATGTACTAATTCTCAAGAGTTAGAACAATTGATGAATAAAAAAAAAATCAAAGCATATATTGGCTTTGATTGTACTGCGCCAAGTCTACATGTGGGAAGTTTATTGCAAATAATGTGTCTTAGACTACTACAAAAACATGGACACCAGCCTATTGTATTGTTGGGTGGAGGTACAACAAGAATTGGGGATCCTTCTGGTAAGGAAGAAACTAGAAAAATACTCTCAGAAAAACATATTGAAAAAAATATTAAAAATATTGAAAAAGTTTTCAAAATATATTTGAAAACAAGTAATCCAAAATTAAAGCCAATCTTTGTAAATAATTATAAATGGCTTGGAAAATTAAATTATATTAAATTTTTAAGAGAAATTGGAAAACATTTTACTATTAATAAAATGTTAAGTTTTGATAGTGTTAAGTTGAGATTAGATAGAGAGCAATCTCTCAGCTATATGGAATTTAATTATATGATTTTACAGGCTTATGATTTTCTTGAACTAAATAAATCAAAGAATTGTGTCATGCAAATAGGTGGATCAGATCAATGGGGTAATATTGTAAATGGTGTTGATCTTATTAAAAGACATTCCAGTAAACAAGTCTTTGGTTTAACAACTCCTCTAATAACTTTGGCTTCAGGTGCTAAGATGGGTAAAACAGAGAAAGGTGCCGTTTGGCTAGATAATAAACTTTTATCTTCTTATGATTATTGGCAGTTTTGGAGAAATACCGATGATAGAGATGTTCAAAAATTTCTAAAAATGTTCACTGACTTAGATTTAGATAAAATTGATAAAATTAAAAATAAAGATATTAATAAACTCAAAATCATTTTAGCTAATGAAGCAACTGCTATGTTGCATGGAAAATTAGAATCTGAAAAAGCAGAAAAAACTGCAAAAAAAACTTTTGAAGAAAATTTATCAGGAGACAGTTTGCCTTCTATAAAAGTAAAAGAAAATATTAACATAGTAGATGTTATTATTATCTCTAAACTCGAAAGCTCAAAAAGTGAGATAAGAAGATTAATAAAAGGAAATGGTATTAAAGTTAATAATATAGTTGTAGAAAATGACAAACTCGAAATAAAAAAAAATCTTTTAAATGATCAAGGTTTTTTTAAATTATCAATAGGAAAGAAAAAACATATAAAAGTAATTATTGATTAGATTTTTTTATTTTCTCCAGTGTTCTAGTTATAAATCTCGGTGTTAATGTTTTTATTGGATTAACTGTAGTTTTTAAATTTTTCGGAGGGCCTTTAATTTTAAAACTTACTCCAAAAACTCCTTCTCCTTTTTTCTTTCCAACCAAAATTTTACCAATGACTTTAATTTTTCCTATAAATTTATTTATAGTCGTTGCGGGTACTAATGTACCCCTTAAACTGATTAATTCATTTGACTGGATGTAGCCTTCCATTAGAATTGAAATTGATGGACCTATAGAATAAATTTCATCAATAGTAATTAATTTATCTTTAGTTGAATAATTCATTTCAAATTCATCAAATCTTATACCTTCTCCAGTAAGCAAGTCAGCTATACCCTGTAAAGAAGCAAGGGTTAATAGTTTTGCTAAAATTGGAACTTTTTTAACTTTAAAATCATATATTTTGATTTGTGAAACAGTTTTATTTGTATTTTGTGTAGAAGAATAATCTAAAACACCATCTTCAAAACCTTTGATAAATTTAAAATTTCTTACAAAAGGTAAAGCTCTATCTGAATATAAAGTTGTAACTTTTTCATTACTTTGTAGAGATTTTATTGTTAAAAAAAATTTATCATTTTTAGAAAAAATAGAATTTAAATTTAAGTCTACAATATTATTTTTTTTTAATTTAAGATTTCCATTTAAATTTAGAGCAATAGTATCTTTATCTAGATAAACTTTTTTTAAATCTATACTAATTTTAGAATTTATTTCTTTGAATATATCAAAAAAGTTTGTTTGTTTTTCAGTATCTGTAATATTTTCTATTAATTTAATACTATCGTAACTTTTTCCAGATATAAAATAATTTGGTTTATCATATATGATATTAAATTGATTAATAATAT
Organism: uncultured Pelagibacteraceae bacterium; assembly: GCA_902551455.1. Classification (GTDB taxonomy): domain Bacteria; phylum Pseudomonadota; class Alphaproteobacteria; order Pelagibacterales; family Pelagibacteraceae; genus Pelagibacter. Next base: position 57,480 of record CACDDC010000003.1, read on the forward strand.
TATTGTTAGTCAAATAATTAAAAGTTGCTTTTTTAAAATTTAATATTTTATTTTTTGGATTTAATTTAAGTTCATTTATTGAGAAATTGTTATTGCTTTCAGAATAAATTATTTTTTTTAAAATTAAATTTTTATTTTTTTCGTATTTTCCTACTATATTTAAATTAGATTTAATTTGAGTATCTTTTAAATAACTTATTTCATTTAGAATTAATTTATTTTGATTAATATCGACATTTACATCAAAATTATAAATACCTTTTGTGCTTTTTATATCAAATTTTATCTGATCTTCATTGTTATTTATTTTATAAATAGTGTCACCAGATATTTTAAGATTTTTTTTATTGTAAATAATATTTAAATTAATTTTTTTTAAATTAATTTTATCTTTATAATCTGGTAGATAATTTTTTAAAATTTTTACATCTCCAACATAATCTATATCGTAAATACTTAATACAGAATTAACTTCTAAATTTTTTATTTTAAATTTTTTATTTAATTTAAATGAAAATTTGCTTGAATTTTCGAATTCTGAATTGTTGATTTTAAAAAAATTAATTTCATTTAAATTGAATAGTTTTAGCAATTTTAAATTAAAATTTGTTTTATTATTATTTATACTGCCTTGGAAAAAATAATCTGAATTAATTTTTTTTATTTCAATTAAATCTGAATTAAATTTAGTATTTTCTAAATTTAAATTAATATTTTTAATTTCTAAATCATTTTTTATATATTTAAAATCAAGTTTAATCTGATCATATGAATAATTATTTAAATATTTTATTTTTCCATCATCAATATTGCCTTTGATAACATAGTTTGATTTTATTTTACCTTTTGCATTGAATTCTAGTTGTATTGTTGCTTCTATATTACCTTGTTTTATAAATTGAGATAAAATTAAATATGTAGGTGAATTATCAATTTGTCTTGTAATATATATTATATCTTTGATTTTATTTTTTTTTGTTTTAATAAATAAGTTTTTTATTCCAAAATCATTTATTAAATAAGATTTAATAGAAATGTTAGAACTTATACTCTCAATATTTACTATCTTATCATCAAAGTATAATGTTGGATTTTTCGTTTGAATCTTTATTGACAAATTAATTATATCTAAAAGTAATTTTACTTTATTTAAATCAACACTAATTCGACTATCATATGATTTTATTTGATTTTTAATTGTTGAATTAAATTTGTTAGTTTCTAATCCTATAAAATTTAAATAACCTATAAAACTAATTAATAAAAATATTAAAAATAAAAAAAATAATAAAAATCTTTTAATCATTAATTTTGTATAAAGAGCTTTCTAAAAATTCATCTATTTGTCCATTTAATACTTTATCAGGACTTGTGTTTTCAACATTAGTTCTATTATCTTTTACCAATCTGTAGGGATGTAAAACATAAGATCTTATCTGATGTCCCCAGCCAATATCTGTTTTACTATTTTCTAAATTTTTAGACACCTCTTCCTTCTTTTTTAATTCATGTTCATAAAGTCTTGCTTTAAGCATGTTCATGCAAGTTTCTTTATTTTTGTGTTGAGATCTTTCGTTTTGACATTGAACTACTATTTTTGTTGGAATATGTGTTATTCTAACTGCGCTATCAGTTGTATTTACATGCTGTCCGCCTGCACCACTAGATCTGTATGTATCTATTCTTAAATCTTTATCCAAAATCTCTATATTTATATTTTCATCAACTACTGGATAGACCCAAACACTGGCAAAACTTGTATGTCTTCTTGCGCCTGAATCAAATGGAGAAATTCTAACTAATCTATGTATTCCAGACTCAGATTTTAAATACCCAAATACATATTCTCCTACAATTTTAATTATTGATGATTTGATACCAGCCTCATCTCCTTTGTGTTCACTTATCATATGAGTTGTAAAATTTCTGTTGGAAGACCATTTCATATACATCCTCCTAAGCATTTCTGCCCAATCCTGGCTTTCTGTACCACCGGCACCAGCGTGAATTTCAAGATAAGCGTTTAAACTATCTGTTTCATTAGACAAAAAACATTTTATTTCGTTTTTTTTAACAATATTTAATAATTTCTTTAAATTATTAAAAGAGTCATTAATTATTGTTTTATTGTTTTCTTCAACTGCTAGCTCATATAAATCAATAAGTTCACTGCACTCTTTCATTGACGAACTATAAGTATTCACTATATCTTCAAATAATTTTTTATCTTTGAGAGTTTGTTCTGCTTGATTTTTTTTTTTCCAAAAATTTTGGTCTACAATTTTTAAATTAATTTCATCTAATTTTGAATAAATATTATTTTGTTCAAAGATACTCCTTGATTCTATTATTTATTTTTTCAATTTCAATTTTGTATGATGTTATGTCTTGTTCCATTAATAAAATTTTAAAATATTATTTTTATTTATTTTTAAATATAAATCATCTTTAACCTCTAAATTATTATTTTCAATTTTATTTTTTTTAAAAACTTCTATTATGGTTTTTTTTGAGGCAAAATTAGCTTTTTTTCCAGTCAATGGGTCTACAACCATCATTTTAATATTTTTTGCAACTTTAAATGGTCTTGCGTCAGTCTTTTCAACTGCATTTTTAATAAATGATTTGAATATTGGTAAAGCGGTTTTTCCACCAGTTTCGAATTTTCCAAGAGTTTTTGGTTCATCAAAACCAATATAAACGCCAACAACTAGATTTGAGGTAAATCCTACAAACCATGCATCAGTATTTTTATTTGTTGTTCCAGTTTTTCCAGCTAAATCTAAATTTAAATCTCTAAGTTTTTTTCCAGTTCCTCTTTTCACAACTCCTTCTAACATTGAGGTAATTTGATATGCTGTCTCAGGTGAAAAAATTTGTGGAAAATTATCTTTAATTTTTGGATATTCATTTCCTAAAAAAGAAATTTCGCTACATTTAATACATTTTCTTTTCTCAGAATTAAAAATAGTGTTACCTGCGCTATCTTGAATTCTATCAACAAAAATTGGCTTAACTAATTTCCCTCCATTAATAAACGAGCAGTATGCGCTTGTAAGTTTTAGCAATGTAGTTTCGGCCGAACCAAGAGATATTGACATAAGTTCATCTGGATTATCATATATATTTAATTGTTTTGAAAATTCTGTAATTTTTTTAATTCCTAGGTCCTGTGCTATTCTTACAGTCATAAGATTTCTAGATTTTTCTATACCTGTTCTCAAAGTTGATGGACCGTAAAATTTTTTTCCATAGTTTTCAGGCTTCCAAAGTTTTAGGTCTTCTCCCTGATCTAAAACAATTGGAGCATCCAAAATTAATGATGAAGGTGTAAAATTATTTTCTAATGCTAGTGCATAAATGAATGGTTTAAATGCTGAACCAGGTTGTCTTAATGCTTGTGATGCTCTATTAAATTCACTTTTTTTAAAACTAAATCCTCCAGACATTGCCAATACTCTACCGGTATATGGATCCATGACGATTATACCTCCATTTGCTTCGGGTAATTGTTCTAATGTAAATGATTTATCTTTAATTTTTTTTACATATATAATGTCCCCTATTTTAAATATTACCTCTGGATTTTTCTTAATCCACTCTAGATCATTAAATTCTATTTTTCCTGAGTCTTGTTGATCCGTTTCTATTTCAATTGAAAAATCATTTATTTTTTTAACTATTGCTAAGTCCCAACCAATAGATTTCTCCAATTTATATTTTTTTGTTTCCTTAATCCAATCAGATAAATTTTTTGTATTAGCTATTGGCCCTCTCCAACCTTTTCTTTGATCATAATTAATCAAACCTTTTCTTAAAGATTGGGTAGCAATCGATTGTAGATTTAAATTTAAAGGTGATTTTATATTAAAACCTTGTTTATAAACTTTATCAAAACCATAAATATCTACTATAAATTTTCTTACATCTTCAACATAATATCTAGAGTCTTCTAAGTAAATTTTTTTTCTTTTATTAAGTTTTATTTCAGTATTAATTAATTTTTTATACAAATTTTCATCTATATAAGAATTTTCAAAAAGATTTTGTATTACTAAATTTCTTCTATATTTTGCTAATTGAATGTTTTTATAAGGATTATATCTACTAGGAGCTTTTGGAAGTGCGGCTAATAATGCAGCTTCTTCAAAATTTAGCTTGCTAATTGGTTTGTCAAAGTAAGCTAAGCTTGCTGATGCAATGCCGTATGCTCCTTCACCTAAATAAATTTGATTAAGATATAATTCTAGAATTCTTTCTTTTGATAATGCTCTTTCAATTCTGAAAGCTAGAATAGCCTCTTTTATTTTCCTATTTACACTTATTTCATTGCTTAGTAAAAAATTCTTAGCTACTTGTTGTGTAATAGTAGATGCTCCTTCTAATCTTTTTGCATTTATTATATTTGAAATATTTTTTATTACCGCACGAATAATTCCTTTTGCATCTACTCCTGGGTGAGAGAAAAAATTTTTATCTTCCGCAGATAAAAACGAATAAACTACCTTTTGAGGAATAGAATTGTATGGAACAAATATTCTCTTCTCAGATGAAAAATCGCTAACTAATTCTCCTACTCCAGAATACAACTTGCTTGATACTGGTGGTTTATAACTTTTCAAGAACTTGTAGTCAGGCAATGTATTTGAATAAGTCCAAAGTACAGCAATAATTGATATAAATAATATTAAAAATACTGATGTAATCAAAATTAGTATTTTTTTTAATAACATGCTCATTTTAGTTTTATTTAGCTAACGAATTTGTTAATGTTATGGCACAGAATTTATAAATTAAAAATGAAATATATTAATCAAACATTATGGCAAAGAATTTGTACATTGATGCATCGCATCCAAGTGAGACAAGAGTTGTACTTAAATCCAATGAAAATATTGAGGATTACGAATACGAAAGTATAAATAACACTCTAATTAAGAACAATATTTATTTAGGAAAAGTAAGTAGGATTGAACCTTCTTTGCAGGCTGCTTTTGTAGATTTTGGAAGAGAACGTCATGGATTTCTGCCATTTAATGATATTCAATCTGACTATTACCAATTACCTACAAGTGATTTACAAAAAATAAAAGAGGAGGAAGAGAAGGCTAGAGAGGAGCTTATTAAAGAAAGTGAAAAGAGTGAAGAAAATATAATTAATGAAAACGAAACAGAAATTAATAATCAAGATCCAATTAATAAAACTCAAATAGAAAATAGTTCAGAAAATAAAACAAACAATTTTAAATTTAAATCTAGAAGATATAAAATCCAAGAGGTTATAAAACCAAACCAAGTAATTCTTGTTCAAGTTATAAAAGATGAGAGAGGTATGAAAGGTGCTGCTTTAACCACTTTCATTTCAATTGCTGGAAAATATATCGTTTTAATGCCCAATACTCCTAAAGGAGGAGGCATCTCTAGAAAAATATTTAATCCTACAGAAAGAAAAAAAATTAGAGTCATTTTAAATGAAATTGAAATTCCTAGAGAGATGGGAATTATTGTTAGAACAGCTGGTTCAAATAAAACAAAAAATGAAATTGAAAATGATTTAAATAATTTAATTAAAGGTTGGGATAGTATTAAAGAAAAAGCAATGAATTCCATGGCTCCTTCGATAGTTCATAAAGAAAGTGACGTCATTAAAAGAGCAATAAGAGATATGTATGATGATGATACTCAAAATATTGTTATTGAAGGAAGTGATGCTTACCAAAGAACTAAAAACTATATGAAGATATTAATGCCCAATCATACAAAAAAAATTAAGAAATATAGAGATAAAATACCTCTTTTTGTTAAAGAAAAAATTGAGACTAAACTTTATGAAATTTTTGAAACAGAGGTAAAATTATCTTCTGGTGGATATTTGGTAATTAATCCTACAGAAGCCCTTGTTTCTATTGATGTAAATTCTGGTAAATCTATTAAACAAAAAAATGTTGAAAGTACAGCTGTAGATACAAATTTAGAAGCAGCAGAGGAAATTGCAAGACAAATTAAACTTCGCGACTTGTCAGGATTAATAATAATAGATTTTATAGATATGTTGATCTATGGAAATAGAAGGCAAGTTGAAAGAAGATTAAAAGATAGATGTAGATCTGACAGAGCTAGAATACAAATTGGTAGAATTAGTAATTTTGGTCTTTTGGAAATGTCAAGACAAAGACTAAGGGAAAGTAATGTAAAATGGAAAATCAATTTATCAAATGAGTCTTTCGCTCTCAAAATACTAAAATTTGTTGAACTTAAGTCGATTCAAAACAAATCTAAAGTTGTTAAAATATATCTTAATGAAAAAATTGCTAATTTTATAGAAGAAAACTACTTGAAAGACATAAATTATTTTAAAAAAAAAAATAAAATAAATATCAATTTAGAAAATGATAAATCATTGAGTTTTTCTGATTATAAAATTCAATTTTTAACTAAAACAAATAAAATTATTGATACCGTGGAGGAGGTTTCTGTTCTTAAAAAAACAGAGAGTACATTAAATCAAAAAGAAAAAATAAAAAAAACATCTAAAAGAAAAAATTATAAAAAAAAATATTATAGGAAAAAAACTAAATAATACCTTTTTTAGGAGAAGAAGAAGATCCATAAATATTTTTCTTAATTCTTCCAGATAAATATGATTTTCTTCCTGCAATCACTGCAAATTTCATAGCCTCAGCCATTTGAAATGGATTTTTAGCTTTTGCAATTGCTGTATTTATTAAAACACCATCACATCCTAATTCCATAGCAATAGAAGCATCTGATGCTTCACCAATACCTGCATCTATAATTACTGGTAGTTTTGTTTGTTGTGAAATAATTTTAATATTTGTTTTATTTTGAATTCCAAGTCCTGAACCAATTGGAGCAGCTAATGGCATGATAGCGCAAGCTCCAACATTCTCTAGCCTTTTAGACATCAATGGATCATCATTACAATAAACCATAACTTCAAAACCTTCTTTAGATAATATTTCAGTAGATTTTAAAGTTTCTATCATTTCGGGGAATAAATTTTTTTTATCTCCTAAAACCTCTAGTTTGACTAACTTCCATCCTCCTATTTCTCTTGCAAGCCTTAAGGTTCTAAGCGCCTCATCAGAATTAAAACATCCCGCGGTATTTGGTAGATATGTAATTTTTTTTGGATTAATATAATCCATTAGCATTGGTCTCTTTTTATCAATTATATTTACCCTTCTAACTGCGACTGTTACAATTTCAGCTCCTGAGATTTTGACTGCTTTAGCACATTCTAACATATTTCTATATTTTCCAGTGCCGACTATTAACCTCGATTTAAATTTTCTTTTGGCAATTACCAATTCATCTTTATTTTTCATTAACCACCACCAATAAAATATACTATTTCTACATTATCATTATTAACTATTTTAATGTTTTTAATTTTTTTTTTATTAATTATTTTCCTATTTAGTTCTATTGCTACTTTATTTAAAGGTATATTAAGTTTTTTAACTACTGAATCTAGTGTTGAACTTTGATTCAGCTGTAATTTTCTACCATTAACTTTAATTTTTATTTTATTTTTATTTTTCATGTATTATAAAAGTATCTGTGAATAATATATTAATTATTAATGGTCCAAATCTTAATCTATTAGGTGAAAGAGAACAATCCCAATATGGATCTGTTACTTTTAATGAATTAAAAGAAATGTGTCAAAAAAAGTCTAAAGAATTAAATATAAATTTAGATTTTCAACAGTCAAATTTAGAGGGTGAAATAGTGAATATGATCCAAGAAGCTAGAAATAACAATGATGGTATAATAATAAATGCTGCTGGATTTACACATACTTCAGTTTCTATTAGAGATGCTCTAAGTATTTTTAAAAAACCAAAGATCGAGCTTCATATATCAAATATCTATAATAGAGAAGAATTTAGAAAAAAATCTCTTATAAGCGATGTTGTTTCTGGAATTATTTGTGGTTTAGGGACCAACGGCTATATTTTAGCCATAAATGCAATGCAAGAGTTGCTAAAAAATGGAAATAGATAAAAAAATTATAAAAAAATTAGTAGAAGCTTTAGATGAATTAAAGAAATCATTAAAAGATAAAGATTTATCTCAAATAGAAAATTCAAACGTAACAAAAATAGAAGAAGAGATTTCAGGTACTATAATTAAAAGTCCAATTGTTGGCACTGCTTACCTTGCGCCAGAACCTGGAGCAAAAAAATTTGTTGAAGTTGGAAAAAAAATTAAAAAAGGAGATAGTGTAATGATAGTAGAAGCTATGAAAACAATGAATCATGTTCCTTCTTCATCAGATGGTGTTGTTAAAAAAGTATGTGTTGAAGATGGGCAGCCTGTAGAATTTGGACAAAATCTTGTTGTTCTTGAATAATGTTTAAAAAAATATTAATTGCAAATAGAGGAGAAATTGCTGTTAGAGTAATAAGAGCATGTAAGGAATGGGGTATATCAACCGTCGCTGTATATTCTGATGTGGATAAAGACAGTATGCACGTTCGTTTAGCGGATGAAAGTATATGTATAGGTTCACATCAACCAGCTAATAGTTATCTTAATATACCTTCAATACTTTCAGCAATAGAATTAACAAATGCTGAAGCAGTTCATCCAGGATATGGTTTTTTGTCAGAAAATTATAATTTTGCAAAGATTTTAGAAGAAAATAAAATTAAATTTATTGGTCCTTCGTCAAAACATATAAAAATGATGGGAGATAAAATCCAAGCAAAAAAAATTGCAAAAGAAAATGGTTTACCTGTAATTGAAGGTTCTGAAAGTGGGGTATCTAATTTATCTGAGGCAAAAGAAATATGTAAAAAAATTAGTTTTCCTGTACTAATAAAAGCTGCCGGAGGAGGCGGAGGGAAAGGAATGAAAATTGTTCATGAACAAAAACAATTTGATGAATTATTTTCATTAGCAAAATCTGAGGCTCTGAAATATTTCGGAAATGATGAAGTATACATAGAAAAATTTTTCCAAAATCCCAGACATATTGAAGTTCAAATTATGTCAGGCAAGAATAGAACGGTACACCTACATGAAAGAGACTGTTCTGTTCAAAGAAGACATCAAAAACTTATCGAGGAAACACCAAGTCCTGTTTTAAATGATATAATAAGAAAAGATTTATTTGAAAAAACTGTCAACATGGTTAGTAAAATTGGTTATGAAGGTGCTGGAACTGTTGAATTTATATATCAAGATGAAAAATTTTATTTTCTAGAAATGAATACAAGAGTTCAAGTTGAACATCCTGTAACTGAAATGGTAACCGGCATTGATATAATTAAAGAGCAGATATGGATAGCATTTACAGGAGATACAGCGTTAAAACAAAGTGATATTGCTCCTAGAGGTCATGCTATCGAATGTAGAATAAATGCTGAAGATGCAAGCAAAAATTTTCAACCATCACCAGGAACTATTGGAATGTGTCATCAACCCTCTGGCTTTAGAACAAGAGTAGATAGTTCAATATACCAAGGCTATAAAATCACTCCTTATTATGATAGCATGATATGTAAAGTTATTACTCAAGGCAGAAATAGACAAGAAGCAATACAAAGAATGCAAAGATCTTTGGATGAATTTGTAATAGACGGAATCGCTACAACTATTGAATTACATCAAAAGTTATTAAATCATAAAAAGTTTCTAAATTCTGATTTTAATGTGGGTTGGTTAGATAATGAAAAAATTATTTAATTAAAAACACTTTGTTAACCATATATCATAAATTGGATGTTCAAAAGGTCTTAGTGATGGACTCGAATAAAATGTCCATCCGTTAAATACAAAAACCTCATCATTATTTTTGCTTGTAATATCTATTACTTGTAAATATGCAGTTATTTCAGGATTATCATCAAACTGTGAATTTTTACATTTTAAAGATTTAATTAATAAATTTTCGAATTTTTTCTCTTCTCCTATTTTTAAAATTAATTTACTATTTTTAGAACTTACTTTATCTAATATTTTGATTTCTACAAATTCTCCATTCAATATATTGCTGGACTCTACGGTATAAGAAAAATTTGGAATGACTGTAAAAACAAAAAAAAAGAAAAAATATACAAATTTTCTTAATAATTTAATTTTTCCAACTTTTATATTTTTTGTTTGTTGCATTACTATTTTTGTTTGGATGATAAGATTTTGATGTTCCTGTTAGATTTGGTTTATGTGGTTTTTGCCAATTATACTTCTTATAATCATGAACATTTTCTATCTTATTATTTGTAAAATGAATCCATGAATACCATTCGTTTGGAATTTTTGAAGCATCAATTTCATCTTTATAAATAACCCATCTTTTTCCATTTTTGCTTTGATAATATTTGTTTCCATAGTCATCTTTACCTACTAGTTTTCCAAAAATTAAAGTGTGAATCCTTGTGCCTAAAGTCTGACGATTCCACCAAATAAAAATTTCTTTAATTATTGTCAACATAAATTTTTAAAAAATATACAATTCAAAATTGTAAAAAAAAAAATTAGACTAAAATATTAAATTGTATATACAATATAATTCATAAGACTCAAAAATATAAATTAAAATAAATTATGGCCAAATATCTAGTAGAAACCTTTTATAATTGCACATTTAAAGTTAGTCACTATTTAGAAGATATTAATGAGAAAGAGCTTGAAAAAATTGAGAAAAGAGATGATGGAAAATTTGAAATATTAGATATTAAACTTGAAAATAGACGAACAAAAAACCTTACTGCTAATTCAAACAAAATAGAATCAAAAAAACAAATTAATAATGTTGATGTTATAACAAATAATATACCTAAAAATGTTTCTAAAAATAATCAAAATATTTCTAATAATTTAAATGAAAAAATAAGTAAAAGATTTGGAATGCCTGACAGAAGAAAAGGCTACATTCAGAAAGCAACAATTGGAAATCACAAAGTTTATTTACATACTGGTGAATATGAAGACGGTAAAATAGGAGAAATTTTTATTGATACAAGTAAAGAAGGAGAATTAGTTAAAGCATTAATGAACAATTTTGCAATTGCAATATCTCTAGGACTGCAATATGGAGTGCCTCTTGATGAGTTTGTTAATGCATATGTTGGAACAAAATTTGAACCATCAGGTGAAGTGAATGGTAATGACAGAATACTAAGCGCGTCCTCAATACTAGACTATATTTTTAGAGAATTAGCTATATCGTATTTAAATAGAGAAGACTTAGCACATACACCATCTATAAGTGGTTCAGATAAATTGAGCGAAGAAAAATCTGAAGAAATTGGTGAAGACCAAGACAAATTTTTAAAAATAGTAAAAGATATTACTAGTAAAGGTTTTTTGAGAAATAATTATCAAAAAAAATTAGTAGACTTATCTGATATAAGGATAAATCTTAAGGGAAAAAAATAATATCTATTTTTTCTTTTTTAAAGATAAATTTAATTCTTTAAGTTGATCTTCGTTTACTGTAGATGGTGCATTCATCATTAAATCTTGTGCATTTTGATTCATAGGGAACATTGTAATCTCTCTAATATTTTTTTCACCAGCTAGTAACATAACTATTCTATCAATTCCTGGGGCAATTCCCCCGTGAGGTGGTGCTCCATAACTTAAAGCATTTATCATTCCACTAAATTTTTCATCTACTATTTTTTTATTGTACCCAGCTACTTCAAATAATTTGTACATAAGTTCGGGGACATGATTCCTAATCGCTCCAGAAGATAATTCAACTCCATTACAAACAATATCATATTGGTAAGCTTTTAATTCTAAAGGTTTGCTAAGATCTAAGTTATTTATATTTCCTTGAGGCATAGAAAATGGGTTATGACTAAATTTAATTTTATTTGTAACTTCATCTTTTTCAAACATTGGATAATCTACAATCCAACAAAAAGCAAAAGTGTTTTCGTCAATTATATTTAAATCAGATGCTATTTTTTGTCTACCGTGTGAAAGGATCTTTTCAACCTCATTTTGTTTACCGCATGCTAGAAAAACACTATCGCCTATTTCTGCTGAAGAAATTTTCATAATTTCTTGTAAAGCATCTGATCCAAAAAATTTTCCTATTGGCCCTTTTCCAGTCAAGTGTTTATCTTTTTCTAAAGTAAAATAAGCCAAACCTGAAGCTCCTTGTTCTTTAGCCCAATTATCAATACCATCAAAAAAACTTCGAGGTTTATCTTTTGTTTTTTTTGTAACTATACATCTAGCTACTGAACCTTTTTTTACTAAATTTTTAAAAATTTCAAACTTGACGTCATCTCTTTTAAAAATATTTGTAATATCATATATTTCAAGTGGATTTCTTAGATCAGGCTTATCAGTACCATATTTCATCATAGAGTCAGAAAATTTTATTCTTGGAAATTTTTCAAATAACAATTTTTTATTTGAGAATTTTTTAAATAGTTTTGACATAAGTTTTTCCACAACTTCAAAAACATCTTCTTGTTCTACAAAAGACATTTCAAGATCTAGTTGATAAAATTCACCTGGGCTTCTATCTGCTCTCGCATCTTCATCTCTAAAGCACGGTGCAATTTGAAAATATTTATCAAAACCAGAAACCATAATTAATTGTTTAAATTGTTGCGGTGCTTGTGGTAAAGCATAAAATTTTCCAGGATTTAACCTGCTGGGTACTAAGAAATCACGCGCGCCTTCTGGGCTTGAAGATGTCAGAATAGGTGTTTGAAATTCATTAAAACCTAATTTATGCATTTCGGATCTAATGAAAGAAATAATTTCAGATCTTAAAATTATGTTTTGATGTATTTTTTTCCTTCTTAAATCTAAAAATCTATACTTTAATCTTATTTCTTCTGCGTACTCTTGATCAGTAAAAACTGGGAGTGGCAATTCTTTTGTGGCACCTAATAATTCAAGTGAGGAAATAGATATTTCAATCTCACCAGTTTTGATCTCTCTATTTATAGTGTCTTTACTTCTTTTAACAACTTTACCTAAGATTTTAATTACAGACTCAAGCGGAAGTTTTTCTAACTTTTGAAAATAAGAATTATTTTTTTCTACTACGCACTGAGTTATTCCATAATTATCTCTAAGATCAACGAATAATAAATTTCCATGATCACGCTTTTTATTAATCCATCCAGATAAAATTATATCTTTTCCATTTTGATTGATAGTTAGTTCCCCACAAGTATGTGTTCTATATTTACTCAATTTGTACCTATAATATTTCTTTTATCGTTTTAAAATCTATTGGTTTCTTTTTTTTTAAACTAAGTTCATCAATCTTATATATAAATTCATATATTTTACCATACGATCTATCAATTCTTTTAATGATAAAATCAATAAGTTTTTTATCAATTTCAATTTGTCTATCTGAGAAATTTTTTAATATTATTGCAAACATTAATTCATCATCTGGATTATCAATTTTAGCAAAAAGACAATTTTTACATCTGGATTTTAAATCATTTAATTTAAAATCCATTTCGTTAATGGGTATGAATGAATTGATTATTAAATATTTGTTATCACTGTCTACCAAATTAAAAAGTGTGTAAAGTAATCTTTCATCAAAAATTTCATTAAAGTCATCTAATACTATATTTTCATAAAGTTTGAACTCTTTTAATAAATTATTGTCTAATTGATTAGTTGGAATTTTTTTACCTTTATTTTTTTTTAGAAAAATATCAACAAGATGTGTTTTTCCTGAAAATTTTTCTCCATGAATATTAAGTATATTTTTTTCCCATTTGGGCCATTTTTCGATTAATTGAAATGCAAAAAAATTACTTTTACTAACAAAATAATCATCATAATTAAAATTTTGTTTATGATTAAATTTAAATAAAAGTTGATTTAAATTATTCATTGTATTTTCCAATTATTAGATGATGTATCAATATTAAATCCATTACTTAAAGTCTTTTTAATAAATTTATCTGGAGTTGCATTATATATAATTTTGAAATGTACTGTATTGTTATTAAAGTTATCTATATAATAATTTGAAACTAAGTCTAAGCTTCTTAAAAAATTTTCAAATCCATTTATAAGTTTATAGTTTTTTGAATTTAAATAAATATTCAAAGTTAATTTAATTGATGTATTAATCTGATTAATTTTTTTCCAATGATTTTCATAAATTATTTTTAGAGAGTTAATTACTTCCATTAAATTATTAATATTTTCTATATTAATTTCTTTGAAATTTTGATTAGAAATAACTAAGTTATTATTAATATTAACTTTAGATAATATTGTTAAATCCTTTTCATTTTTAAATATTATAGATATTATTGAGTCGTTTAATTCATATTTAGATATAATTTTATTAAAGTTGTACTCCTCAATATTATCTAAGTTTTTAGTAATCAAATTTATATCATCTAAATCTTCATTTGGTAGAATATATTCTAAAAGATAATATTTTTCCTTTTGCATATTCCAATTTTTATAAAAAGAGTTCTCACTAAAAAGAAACATTTCATTTTTATTAACATCAACAAGAATTGGCATTAATAATAATTTTTTT
>CACDDC010000004.1 GCA_902551455.1 uncultured Pelagibacteraceae bacterium
AACTGAGCTAATCGCCCAAAGACATTTTTTAAATATATCATTTTTAAGCAGTTATCAATTGAAGAAAAATATTGATTGGTGGGCCGTGTTGGTTACGCTCCAACTACCCCTGCAATGTCAATGCAGTACTCTAACTATTGAGCTAACGGCCCAATTAACTTTCTAAGAAACTTTTTAATTGTTTTGACCTACTTGGGTGTTTCAATTTTCTAAGCGCTTTAGCTTCAATTTGTCTAATTCTTTCTCTGGTAACTGAAAATTGCAATCCCACTTCTTCTAAAGTGTGATCTGTATTCATTCCAACCCCAAATCTCATTCTTAATACTCTTTCCTCTCTTGGGGTTAAAGTTGATAAAATTTTAGTAGTAGCTTCACTTAAATTAGATTTAATTGCCTGCTCTAGTGGCGCTAAAGCTTTGGTATCTTCAATAAAGTCGCCTAGGCTACTATCTTCCTCATCTCCCACTGGTTTTTCTAAAGAGACTGGCTCTTTTGAAATTTTTAAAACTTTTCTAACTTTTTCTAAAGGCATTCTAAGTTTTTTAGCTAACTCTTCAGGAGTTGCTTCCCTGCCAAATTCGCTTAGAATTAATCTTTGAGTTCTTACGATTTTATTTATTGTTTCAATCATATGCACAGGTATCCTTATAGTTCTTGCTTGGTCAGCTATTGACCTTGTAATAGCTTGTCTTATCCACCAAGTAGCATAAGTTGAAAACTTGTAACCTCTTCTATATTCAAATTTATCAACAGCTTTCATTAACCCTATATTGCCCTCTTGTATCAAATCTAAAAACTGGAGACCTCTATTAGTATATTTTTTTGCTATTGAGATAACTAATCTTAAATTAGCTTCCACCATTTCTTTTTTTGCAATACGAGACTCCTTTTCTCCTTTTTGAATTCTACTTACTAACTTTTTAAAATCAGTTACTGATATTCCAAGTTTATTACTAATTTCTACTAGTCTTTCTCTAATATTTTTGAATTGATCTTTATTTTTTTGAAAGAACTTTTTCCATGTTTCGTTTGTATCTAAGAAAGATTTTAGATTTGGGTTTATTTCATTTCCAATATAAAATTTAATAAATTCTTCTCTACTAATATTATTATCTATAGCCAATCTTAATAAATTTCCCTCAAATGAGATAATTTTTTTATTTTCTATATAATGTCTTTGAACCAGTACTTCGAGTACAGATGGAGACAATTGTAAAGATTTTATATTTTCGAGAATATTTTCTACTATTTTTTTATAATTTTTTTCTTTGGAATTTGAGAAATTACTTGATTTCAATACACAATCTAATTTTTCCTTTTGGTATTTTATCAACTTATTATATTCTTTTGTAAGTTTATTTACAGTTTCTAATATTTTTGGTTTTATTTCAGTTTCCATTGCTGCTAGCGTTGGATTAAATTCATCATCTGAATTATCTTCTGTATTACTATTTTCTTGCTGATTTGAATCCGATTCGGATTTTTTTTGTTTAGAATTTGCTGATGTATCCTCATCTTCCATATAATTTGTATCTATATCTATTATTTCTCTAACAAGTATTTCATCATTCTGTAATTTTTGATTCCACTCAAAAAATTGTTGTGCTGTTATTGGGCTTTGTGAAAGAGCATTTAACATAACGTCTTTACCTGCTTCAATTCTTTTAGCGATCGCAATTTCACCCTCTCTCGAAAGAAGTTCTACTCCACCCATTTCTCTCAAATACATTCTTATTGGATCATCACTTTTTTCAACACTTTTACCTTCTTCTTTAGATGATGATTCTTTCTTTCTTAAAACTTTAAAGTCAGATTTTTTTTCGACTAATGTGATTTTACCATCCAGTATGTGAATAAAAGCTTGTTCTAAGTTACTAGGAGACAAGTTTCTTTTGCCTAAGGATTTATTTAGTTCTTCATAGGTTATAAATCCCCTATGTAGCCCTCGACCCATTAGTCTAGCAAATGATTTAGTAATTATTCGTTCCACAATTTAAAAGTTAGGAAGTCTTATATAATGACAATTTTAAAAAAATCCATTCAAAAAAAGTACCAATTAATTGATTTTTTGTAACTTTTTTAATTCTTTTATTTTATTAAATGTATTTTCACTCAAATCTTCTGAGAATTTCGATTCTAATTCCTCAATTCTTCTTTCTAATTCATAATTTTTAAGATCTCTTATAATCTCGTCTAATAAATCCATTATTTTACTTTTATCGTTTTTTGAATTCTTCAATATGTATTTAATAGACGCAAATTTATTTATCCTTTCCAACACAGTTGGGTCTATATTTATTCGTGAATTTTCATTAATTTGAATTTCATTTAATTCTTTTAGAATTTGGTCAAATACTATTTGGTTTTCTTTTGTAAAAAGTTTTACTTTTTGGATTTGCTCTATATTCAATTTTGCCAATTCAAGATTATTCAATATTAAATATAGAAACGAAAATTCTTTTAATTCAACTAAAGTTAATGACTTGGTTTCATCAAAATATTTTTTTGTTACATTTAATGTTTTATATATTTTATTTTTTAAATTTTTTTTAGAAAAATTTCTTAAGTTTGGAGTTAAACTATTTAATTTTTCAAGGAAAAATTCCATAGTATATTTTTTAATAAATTCATCTTTGATGGAATTGGCCAAAGATCTAAGTTTTTTTTCAAATTTTGCATAGGATGACGGTGATCCATCAGTTTCATTATTATAATGCTGGAATAAGAAGCTATAAATTGAATTTAAGTTTTCCTCAGTATATTTTAAAAAACTTTCTTTTCCATTTTTATTAATAAATGTATCTGGATCTTCTTTTTCAGGTAAAAATAAAAAAGATATATTTTTATCAGGTTGCAACTCTTGTATTAAGTTTTCAGCAGCTCTTAAAGCAGCTTTATATCCGCTACTATCTCCATCAAAGCATATTATGGTATGATTAAAAAATTGATACAAAACTTGGGCTTGTTTATTTGTTAAAGCTGTTCCTAGATTTGCTACAACATTTTCAACTTTATGTTTGTTTAATGCAATTACATCCATGTAGCCTTCTACAACATAAACATTTTCCATTATGTTAGAAAATTTTCTAGCTAAATCAAGGTTATATAAATTTGAACCTTTCTTATAAAATAATGTTTCAGGCGAATTAATATATTTTGCAATATATTTTGTTTGATTTAAGGTTCTGCCTCCTATTGCTATACATTTGCCAGATATATTATTTATTGGAAATATCATTCTATCTCTAAATCTTTCAATATTTATTTTTTTGTTTTCATCAAAGTAAAATAAACCAGATTCTTTTAAATCTTCTTCGCTATAATCTTTTTTTAAGGCTTCATAAAAAATTGGGTTTTTATTTACAAATCCAATTTTAAACTTATTGACTTCATCAATACCCAAATTTCTACTTTTGATATATTCACGAATACTTTTGCAGTTTTCATTTTCAATTAATTGATTGTGATAATAATTTATATATTTTGAATATATAGAGGTATAAGTTTGAAATTTCTTTTCTCTTATTTCGTCAGATTTTGAAAAAGTATATGGTCTCATGCCTGCTAAATTTGCAAGAGTCTTTACTGCTTCTCCAAATTTTAAATTTTGAGTTTTCATAAGAAAATCAAAAATGTTGCCATGTTCTCCGCTACTAAAGCAATGAAAAAAACCTTTTTCGTCATTAACTGTAAAGGAAGGAGTTTTTTCAGTTTTAAAAGGTGACAACCCAACAAATTCTTTTCCTCTTTTTTTTAAATTTACACTTTTAGAAACTACATTCGAAACTTTTAATCTACTTCTGATTTCATCAATATATTCTTTGGGATATTTCATTTTTTATTAAAATACTCTTTTATAATACTGCCAGCTTTTGAAAAATCTATAGTATCAGAATAATCTTTTTTGAGTTCTCCCATTACTTTTCCCATATCCTTTATACTTGTGGCACCAATCTTTTCAATTATTTCATGGCATATTTTTTTTGTTTCTTCCTCTGATATTTGTTTTGGCAAATAATAAGATAAAATGCTTAATTCATGCTTTTCGGCTTCAAGTAAATCAGATCTATTACTTTTTTTGTAAAGTTCTATCGATTCGGATCTTTGTTTTATCATTTTTTTTAAGAGTTTTTTTATATCATTATCATCGGTTTGTTTTTTGCTAGATCCAGATCTATTTAATATATCCAAATCTTTTATAGCTGACAGAATTAGCCTATAAGTTGTTATTTTGCCTTTATCTTTAGATTTTAAAGAGTTTTTATAATCTGTTTCAATTTTATCTCTTAGGGACATATTTTTTAACTTTACTCTATAGACAATTTAAAAAAAAAAAATTTTTTTTTTAAAAATATACATTAGATCTGTTGCGGAATTTTAGGTTTTATTGTATTAACCTTTAACTCATGAGTTGTAATTGAACAAAAAGCAAAAAGAAAACTCAAAAAATTACTCACATTTCTCATCGGGCGTTTTAGTTCTTGAAAATAAAACAATATTTAAAGGTATTGGTATTGGATATAAAGGAACTGCGACAGGAGAAGTTTGCTTCAACACTTCTTTAACAGGTTATCAAGAAATTATATCCGACCCATCTTATGCTGGACAAATTATCAATTTTACTTTTCCACATATTGGAAATGTTGGCACTAATAAAGAAGATCATGAATCTGACAAGATTTGGACTAAAGGAGTTATTTTTAATACTGAAATAACCAATCCATCAAATTATAGATCTTTAAAAAAACTGGATGCTTGGCTCAAAAAAAATAAAATTGTAGGAATAACAGGATTAGATACTAGAAGTTTAACCAATTTTATAAGGGATAATGGGGCACCCAAAGGTACCATTTCTAATAATAATAAAGGCATTTTTAATTTAAAAAAATTAACTAATAGCTCTATTAAATGGCCTGGATTAAATGGTCTTGATTTAGCAAAAATTGTTACAACCAAAAAAAGTTACATATGGAAAGGTTTCAAGACTTGGAAAAAAGAAAAAGGTTTTGAAAAAAATAAAAAGAAAAAATACAAAATTATTGCAATTGATTATGGAATTAAAAAAAATATTTTAAGATATTTTTCTAATTTTAATTGCCAAGTAATTGTTGTTCCATGTAACCTTGGGGCTAAAGAGATCATTAAATTAAAACCTGATGGTGTTTTTTTATCAAATGGACCTGGAGATCCCGCTGCAACAGGAAAATATGCAATCGATATAATTCAAAAATTAATTAAAACAAGTATTCCGATATTTGGAATATGTCTTGGACATCAATTGTTAGCTTTGGCACTTAAGGCAAAAACAAAAAAAATGAAATTGGGTCATAGAGGTGCAAATCATCCAGTAAAAAATCTAATTAATAGTAAAGTTGAGATAACAAGTCAAAATCATGGATTTGAAGTAATTAAAGAAAGTTTACCAAAAAATGTTGAAATGACCCATAAATCTTTATTTGATAATTCTGTAGAAGGAATAAAATTAAAAAATAAACCTGTTTTTTCTGTTCAATATCATCCAGAATCAAATCCCGGCCCTCAGGATAGTCATTATTTGTTTAATCAATTTATTAACGAAGTAAAAAAAAATGCCAAAAAGAAAAGATATTAAAAAAATTTTAGTAGTAGGAGCTGGTCCGATAATTATTGGTCAAGCATGTGAATTTGATTACTCTGGCACACAAGCTTGCAAAGCATTAAAAGATGAAGGTTATAAAGTAATATTAATAAATTCAAATCCTGCAACAATTATGACTGACCCTGGTGTTGCAGATAAAACTTATGTTGAGCCAATAACAATAGATATTTTAGAAAAAATTATAGTAAAAGAAAAACCTGATGCAATTTTGCCAACTATGGGCGGACAAACTGCACTAAATTTAGCAATAAAAGCAGAAAAAATTGGTTTGCTTAAAAAATATAAAATTGAACTAATTGGAGCAAATTCAAAAGCTATTTCTAATGCTGAGGATAGAAAAAAATTTAGAAAAAATATGAGCGATATTGGATTAAATCTTCCAAAATCAGAAATAGTTAACAATATTAAACAAATTAAGAAATCTTTAAGTAAAGTTGGATTGCCAGCAATAATCAGGCCCGCATTTACTCTTGGTGGACTTGGAAGTGGTATAGCCAAAACTAAAAAAGATTTTTTTAAACGTGTTGAGGAAGGTCTTGATGCATCTCCAGTAAATCAAGTTCTGGTGGAAGAATGTTTGGAAGGTTGGAAAGAATTTGAAATGGAAGTTGTTAGAGACAGAAAAGATAACTGCATCATAATATGCTCTATAGAAAATTTGGACCCAATGGGAATTCATACTGGAGATTCTATTACAATAGCGCCTGCTTTAACTCTTACAGATAAAGAATATCAAGTCATGCGAAATGCTTCCATTGCATGCTTAAGAAAAATTGGAGTAGAAACCGGAGGTTCAAACGTTCAGTTTGCCATTAATCCAAAAAATGGACGAATGGTAATTATAGAAATGAATCCTAGAGTTTCTAGATCTTCAGCACTTGCATCAAAAGCAACTGGTTTTCCGATAGCAAAAGTAGCAGCAAAACTAGCCATTGGTTACACTCTTGATGAATTAAAAAATGAGATTACTAAAGTTACTCCAGCATCTTTTGAACCAACTATAGATTATGTGGTTACAAAAATTCCTAGATTTACTTTTGAAAAGTTTTCTAGTTCACCTGCAATATTAGGAACTTCAATGAAATCAGTCGGTGAGGCAATGGCAATTGGAAGAAACTTTAAGGAATCTCTTCAAAAAGCATTAATATCTTTGGAAATTGGTTTTTCAGGTTTAGATAGAATTTTTGATTTAAATAAGAGTGATATTGAAAAGAAACTTAAGGTAAATATCCCAAATAAAATTTTATTAATAGCAGAAGCAATACGTAAAAAAATTAATTTAAAAAAAATATACAAATTATCAAAAGTAGATCCTTGGTTCTTAGAGCAAATTAAAGGGATTGTAGATGAAGAAAATAAAATATCTAAAAAAGGCCTACCTAAAAACTTTAATGAATTCAATAGAATTAAATCAATAGGATTTTCCGATAAGAAATTATCTCAACTAACTAATTTAAATGAGAAAATTGTTAGAAAAAAAAGAATTGCTTTAAAAGTTTTACCTGTATTTAAAAAGGTTGATACTTGTGCTGCCGAATTTAAATCTTTCACACCTTATATGTACTCAACATATCAAAGAAATTTTTCAATAAGTACAGAATGTGAGGCCAATCCTTCTACAAAAAATAAAATTATTATTCTAGGAGGTGGGCCAAATAGAATAGGCCAAGGAATTGAGTTTGATTATTGTTGTTGTCAGGCAAGTTACTCTTTAAAAGAAGCTGGATTTGAAACAATAATGATTAACTGTAATCCAGAAACTGTTTCGACTGATTATGATACAAGTGATAGATTATATTTTGAACCTTTAATCGAAGAGTATGTTCACAACATAATTTTAAAAGAAAAATCAAAAGGAAGTTTAGTAGGTATAATTGCACAATTTGGAGGACAAACTCCTATTAAATTAGCAAAATTTCTTCATGATAATTCTTTGCCAATTATTGGTACTCAATATTCATCGATTGATTTAGCTGAGGATAGAGACAGATTTAGAAAACTTTTAATTAAATTAAAATTAAAACAAGCAGATAGTGGAATTGCAAAAACATATGACGAAGCCATAAAAATAGCATCTGAAATTGGCTTACCACTTGTTGTGCGGCCTTCATATGTATTGGGGGGTAGAGCCATGGAAATAGTTCATGAAAAAAACCAACTAAAAGATTTTGTTCAAGAAGCATTTAAAGCTGCAGAAAATAATCCAATTTTGATTGATAGGTTTATTAATAATGCAATGGAAGTAGATGTTGATGCGATATCTGACGGTAAGGATGTTTTTGTTGCTGGAGTTATGCAGCATATCGAAGAAGCTGGAATTCATTCTGGAGACTCAGCATGTTGTATGCCTCCTGTAGCTATTAAAAAAGAATTAATTGATGAAATTAATAATCAAACTAAAAAATTGGCATTAGCATTAAATGTTAAAGGTTTTATGAACGTCCAGTTTGCAATTAAAAATGATGAAATTTACATTATTGAAGTTAATCCAAGAGCCAGCAGAACTGTACCTTTTGTTTCTAAAGCTAAAGGAATTCCTTTAGCCAAAATTGCTTCAAGAATAATGGCAGGAGAAAAATTAAAAAAATTTGATTTAAAAGATAAAAATAAAAAAATTTTTGCTGTTAAAGAAGCTGTTTTCCCATTCAATAAATTTCCAAATGTTGATGTTTTGTTGGGTCCAGAAATGAAATCAACAGGAGAAGTAATGGGAATAGATAAAGATTTTGGTCTAGCGTATGCCAAAAGTCAAATGGCTTCACAAAATTCTCTACCAACTAAAGGACTGGCATTTATATCTCTTAAAGATAGACACAAAAATGAAGGAGTGGACTTGGCAAAACAATTAATAAAATTAGGCTTTACATTATGTGGTACGGAAGGAACCGCAAATAGAATTATCAAAAATGGCATGGAGTGTAAAATAATAAATAAAGTTAGCGGAGGTTCTCCTCACATAATTGATGTATTAAATTCAAAAAAAATTGCATTAGTAATTAATACTGGGGGTGGAAAACGTGCATACCGTATTCAAGATTCTACATCTTTAAGAAGGTCAACTTTAATAAATAAAGTTCCTTATTGTACAAATATGTCAACTGCGTATGCTTTTCTGGAGGCGATTAAATCTTTGAAAACAAAAAAAATAGAAGTCAAAACTTTACAAGAAATTTAGTCTTCAACTTTCCAATCAGTTTTAAAAGTAACATAATTTACTTGAAGACACCGTCTTTCCTTAACAATTTCTTTTTTTTCCATTCCATGCCAAGTATTCGGACCACTAGAAAAAAAATATCCATAATTATCTAAATATGGAAGAGTTTTTACCTTTTTTAATTCAGAATTATAAAAATCTGTACCAAGTTCCTTGCTTTCATTATGTTTGTTTACAAACAGCAAGCACGATATAAGCTTTTCTTTAATATCACAATGCGGCTTTAACCAAAATCCTTTTCTATCACAGATTACTTCTACTCTAACAAATGAATTGGAAAGGTCTTTGCCTACTAATTCTGATATTTTAGAGTAAGTTTTTTTATTTTGAAGTTCATTAATAAACTTGGTTAATCCAGGAAATTGATTTGAGTTTTCTTTTGTTACAAAGCACCTAAATTTTAAAGCTTTACCTCCATCAGAAATTCCTTCACGGAACTTTCCTTCTCCTCCATCTATTGCTCTCGTTCCATCATAATTCAAATTATGCTCAGTTGGGTTAGCTATATCTGCATTAATTATTTCATTTATTTGTTCATCAGTTAGAGGCTTGTTTAGCTCCCAATGAATAAATGGATCATCGTATTTCTTTGAATTATTTGTTATTGAATCTAAAAAAGACATTTATTTTAATTGTTCTTTTATTTTTAAAGCTACTCTGTTAGTTTCATCTAAGCTTTTATAGCTCCAAGAAGTTAGATCATTTCCTAGTTCTTTTATAATGTTTAATTCCTCAAATAAACTTCTAAATTTCTTAAATCTTTTATCATTTCTTTTTGGTGGTATCATTGCGACATAAACAGGTTTTCCAGTTAACGCCGCTTCTGAAATCATTGAGCTAGAGTCGCATGTTACAACTATATATTTTGATAAGGCTAAGGACGATAAATAGGCTTTTTTGTCTACAGTTTCTACTATTAAACGATTTTTATTAAAATATTCTTTTGCAAAAGTAATAATTTCTTTGGGTGTTCTGTTAGATGGAACAAAAATTAGTTGTAAATTATTTTCAATTAAATGTTTACTTATTTTTGAAAATATTTTTATGATATTTTCATTATTATAATCATAATACTTTGTTGGACCACCTAAAATGAAAGTGATTATATCTTTATCTTTTTCTAATTTATTTTCTAAATAATGTTTTTCATTGTTTATTTCTTTTAAAGTTAAATAATGAATCGCACCCTTAGAATTTATTACATTTTTTCCATTAAGACCATCATGCTCTGGGGACACTATATAATCAAAGTTTTCTAGAGATACTTGAGGGTTTTGAATATGAATATTTATTATTTTTTTATTAGAATTTTTTTTAAGATATATTGACGGAACTACGCTCTTTCTGCCACATGAAATAATTATATCAAATTCTCTATTTATTTTATTTTTGAAAATAAATTTACTTACAGGTGTGAGATTTGGTGGAACCAAATTCCAAAAACTATTCAATTCAACTTTTTCGTGAAAAAAATCTAATTCTAAAGCTTTAGCCAGTCCTTCAACTTGGCTAATCATGCCGTGTAATCCTTCAGTTAATAATAACCCTTTTAATTTGTTCATTAATTACTATATAGCTTTGATATGAATCAAAATCCAACTAAACACACAAAAGTGTTAATAATTGGATCTGGACCTGCCGGATATACTGCGGCGGTTTACGCTGCAAGAGCGATGCTTAAACCTATTATGGTTTCTGGAATGGAACCAGGTGGACAATTAACAACAACAACTGATGTAGAAAATTATCCAGGATTTGCAAAGGTAATTCAGGGACCCTGGCTTATGGAAGAAATGCGGGACCAAGCAAAAGCTGTTGGTACCGAAATTATAGATGATCATATTTCATCAGTAAATTTAAAATCAAAACCTTTTGAAGCTATTGGAGATGGTGGTCAAAAATATACCGCTGACTCAATTATAATTTCTACTGGAGCTCAAGCAAGATGGTTAAATATTGAGTCTGAACAAAAATTTAGAGGATTTGGTGTATCTGCTTGTGCAACATGTGATGGATTTTTCTTTAAAGATAAAACTGTTGCAGTTGTTGGGGGAGGAAATGCTGCAGTTGAAGAGGCTATGTTTCTAACTAAATTTGCATCTAAAGTAAAATTAATTCATAGAAGAAATGCATTAAGAGCTGAAAAATTACTTCAAAGTAAATTAATAGCTAACAAAAAAATTGAAATTATTTGGGATAGTATTGTTGAAGAAGTTATTGGAGATAATGAGCCTAAAAATGTTAAAGGATTAAAAATTAAGAATGTAAAAACAAATAAAATTGAAGAATTAAAAGTAGATGGATTATTTGTTGCCATAGGTCATGATCCTGCAACTCAACTATTTAAAGATCAATTAGATATGGATAAAGAGGGTTATCTAACAACAAAACCAGATTCAACAGAAACAAATGTGCCAGGTGTTTTTGCTGCAGGAGATGTAAAAGACAAAATTTTTAGACAAGCTGTAACTGCTGCAGGAATGGGGTGTATGGCTGCACTTGAAGCTGAAAAATTTTTATCACATTAGAAAACAATTAAATTATACTATTCTAAACTTTCACAAAAAGTTTCTATTCTTATCATTGCTATTTTTAATTTTCGCATAGACGTTGCATAAGAAATTCTAAAATGGCCAGGTAAACCAAAAGCAGATCCTTGAACAACAGCTACATTTGCTTTTTCTAACAGCTTTTCAACAAATTCACTGTCGTTCTTTAGTTTTGTTTTTTTACCTAGTAATTTTTTGCAACTTGGAAAAACATAAAAAGCACCATTGGGTGTTAAGCAATTAATTCCTCTAATTTTATTTAGGCTACTGACTACAAAATCTCTTCTTTTTTTAAATTCTTTTGATCTTATTTTTATAAAATTTTGAGTGCCGTTTAAAGCTTCAACAGCCGCTGCCTGGCTTATTGACGAAGGGTTTGAAGTTGATTGAGATTGAACTTTACGAATAGATTTAATAATTTCTTTTGGACCTCCTGCATAACCAATTCTCCAACCTGTCATGGCATAGGACTTACTTACTCCGTTCATAGTAAGAGTTCTATTTTTTAAACTAGATATTTGAGCAATAGTAAAAAACTTGGCTTTATTATATGTGATATGTTCGTAGATATCATCACTTAAAATGTGAACTTTTTTGTGTTTGATTAATACTTGAGATAATTTTTTTATCTCTGCTTTTGTATAACTTGCTCCTGTAGGATTAGATGGTGAATTTAATATTAACCATTTTGTTTTTTTAGAAATAACTTTTCTTAATTTTTCTGGAGTTAATTTAAAATTATCCTTTTCATTGCATTTAACAATTTTTGGTTTACCACCTGCTAATAGAACCATATCAGGATAAGAAACCCAAAAAGGTGCGGGAATAATTACTTCATCTCCTCTATTTAAGGTTGCCATAAATGTATTGTAAAGAACTTGTTTGCCACCTGTTCCTACAGTTATTTCTTCATTTGAATACTTTAAATTATTTTCTTTTTTAAACTTTTTAATTATTGCTTTTTTTAAAGCTGTAGTTCCGTCTACCGCTGTATATTTGGTATCACCATTCCTAATTGCTTTTATAGCTGCATTCTTAATATTGTTTGGTGTATCAAAATCTGGCTCGCCCGCTCCTAGCCCTATTACATCTTTACCGGCCGCTCTTAATTCCCTAGCTTTTTGAGTAACAGCTATAGTAGGCGATGGTTTAATCTTTTTTAAACTATCTGATATTATGCTCATTGAAATATAAAATTATTCTAATACGTTGTTTAATATATGGGAAATACTTATCAAGATTTAATTGCTGATATTCAGAGTAAAAATCCAAAAATTAGTGGAAAACTTGAGGGTGGTAAAAAATTTAAAATAAAATCTGATTTTAAACCTGCCGGAGATCAACCGGAAGCTATAAAAAAATTGGTCCAAAGCGCCAATAAAGGAGAATTCAATCAAGTTCTTCTTGGAGTAACAGGATCAGGAAAAACTTTTACTATGGCCAAAGTGATTGAAGCAACTAACAGACCGGCTTTAATTTTAGCTCCAAATAAAACACTTGCAGCTCAGCTTTACGGTGAAATGAGAGGTTTTTTTCCTGATAATGCTGTTGAATATTTTGTCTCTTATTACGATTATTATACGCCTGAAGCATATGTGCCAAGATCGGACACTTATATCGAAAAAGAAGCTTCAATTAATGAGCAAATAGATAGAATGAGACATTCGGCTACAAGATCTCTTTTGGAAAGAGATGATGTTTTAATTGTTGCTAGTGTATCTTGTATTTACGGTCTTGGATCGGTTGAAGCATATAGCAAGATGACTTTAACGTTACAAAAAAACTATGATTATAACAGAGAACAAATAATTAAATCTTTAGTTGCTCTTCAATATAAAAGAAATGATCAAAATTTTTATAGAGGTACCTTTAGAGCTAGAGGGGAATATCTTGAAATTTTTCCTTCGCACCTTGAAGACAGAGCATGGAGATTAAGTTTATTTGGAGATAAGCTTGAAAAAATTGAAGAGTTTGATCCATTGACTGGAGATCAAGTCAGAGAATTAAACTTAATAAAAATTTATGCAAATAGCCATTACATAACTCCTAAACCAACTGTAGAACAGGCAATTATAAATATTAAGAAAGAATTAGAAGTAACTTTAAAAAAACATAAGGCTGAAAATAAATTGCTTGAAGCACAAAGATTAGAAGAAAGAACTAGATTTGATTTAGAAATGATTGAGGCTACTGGTTCCTGTGCTGGAATCGAAAATTACTCAAGATTTTTATCAGGAAGAAAACCTGGTGAACCGCCGCCTACTCTTTTTGAATATTTTCCAGATAATACACTAATATTTGTAGATGAATCTCATGTAACCGTTCCTCAATTAAATGGGATGTTTAAAGGTGATAGATCAAGAAAAAGTACATTAGCTGAATATGGATTTAGACTTCCGTCTTGTATGGATAATAGACCACTTAAATTTGAAGAATGGGATATGATGAGAACTCAAACTGTATTTGTTTCTGCTACTCCTGGACCATGGGAGCTTGAACAAACAAAAGGAAAATTTATTGATCAAGTAATAAGACCAACTGGTTTGATAGACCCAGATGTAGAAATTAGACCTGCAAAAAACCAAGTTGATGACTTAATGCATGAATGTAAAAAAGTTATTGAAAAAAATTATCGAGTATTAGTCACAACCTTAACAAAAAGAATGGCTGAGGATTTAACAGAATATCTTCATGAAAATGGAATTAAAGTTAGATACTTACATTCTGATATTGACACACTTGAAAGAATAGAAATTATGAGAGACTTAAGATTAGGAGTTTTTGATGTTTTGGTTGGAATTAACTTATTGAGAGAAGGTCTTGATATACCAGAATGTGCTTTGGTTGGAATACTGGATGCTGATAAAGAAGGTTTTTTAAGATCTGAAACATCACTAATACAAACTATTGGAAGAGCTGCAAGAAACTTGGACGGTAAAGTGATCTTGTATGCTGATAAAGAAACAAAAAGCATCAAAAAAGCGATCAAAGAAACTGAAAGAAGGAGAAATATTCAACTAGAATACAACAAAAAAAATAAAATTAATGCTACTACAATTAAAAAAGAAATAAGTGATATTCTAGAGAGCGTTTATGAAAAAGATTATGTTCAAGTTGGAACTGGAGAGAATATTGGAGGAAATCTAAAAAAGCATCTTAAAGCTTTAAGTAAACAAATGAAAGAGTCTGCAAGTAACTTGGAATTTGAGGAAGCAGCAAAAATTAGAGATGAAATTAGAAAACTTGAAAGTTCTGAACTAGAGATTACACTTAATCCTAAAGTAAAAAAATATAGCAAAAATAACAAAATGTACCCTAAAGGAAGATCCTCTATGGGTATGCCTGGAACAAGAGCTCAAAAAGGAAAAAAGAAATGGAAGCAAATAAAATAATTATTACAGGGGGAGCTACAAGAATTGGTGCTGAAGTTGCAGAAAAATTATCAGGCCCAGGAAAAGAAATTGTAATTCATTTTAATAAATCTAAATTAAAAGCTGAAAAAATAAAAAAAAAATTATCTAAAAATAAAACAAAAGTTTATTTAGTAAAAGGTGATTTAAGCAAAGAGAAAGATATAAACAAAATAGTAAAATTTGCTAAATCTAAATTAAAATACTTTGATTGCTTAATTAATAATGCTTCATTATTTGAAAACGATAAACTTAAAAATTTTACTACTCTTAGTTGGGAGCATCATTTAAGAGTTAATTTAAGGGCACCTGCGATTTTATCTAGAGAATTTTCTAAAAATACTAGAGGGAAAAATAACAATATAATTAATATAATTGACCAAAGAGTTTTTAAACTAACTCCATATTTTTTTTCATATACAATAAGCAAAGCTGGACTTTATACTCTTACTAAAACAAGTGCTATGAGCCTTGCACCAAATATAAGAGTAAATGGAATAGCTCCCGGTCCTACTTTAAAAAATAAAAGACAATCTGAAAAACACTTCAAAAAGCAATACATGGCAACCCCTCTTAAAAGACAAGTAGATGTTGAACAAATCTGTAATGCCGTTGATTTTTTTATTAAAAATAGATCTATTACAGGACAGGTAATTTCAATTGATAGTGGTCAAAGTTTAAACTGGCAAACACCCGATATTATGGGAAGTAAAGAATGAAAAAAATATTTTTATTAACATTTTGTTTATTAATAATTCCAAAGTTTGCTTTTGCATACGATTGCAGTGCAGTTGGTGGTAAAAGAATAAAAAGCAGTGGTTTTGTCTACTTTGATGGTCAAAAAGGAAAGTTTACTAAAGGTTTCGAAATTGAAGATCCTGCAAATAAAATAATTATGATTTTTAATTTTGGCGGATGGGGTGCTAAAAAAAAGGACAAAGGATTTTGTCTTCATAAAGAAGGAGTAGAAGGTGTCTTAGGACAATTATCTGGAAGAAAAATTAAAGGAAAAGAAATTGTTGTTTGGGCAAACCAAGAACTTTGGAAAGCGGGAAATACAATGGGTATTACCACTAAGTGTGCAATGAAACATAAGTATAAAGGTAAAATGTTAGGCTATACTCCGCCATGGTATGAGTGTCTTTGGGGACCTCCAACTTATTTAAAAAAAGTAAAAACTTCAAAAAAAGATATTTTGCAAATACCACCTTATGTAAGTAATTTTGCTTACAAGAATAGGGCAGCTTTAAATACTGCCATAGCAGATATTTTTGTTCAAAAGGGAACTCCGAGAAATCAACTTTTCATTTCAGGTCACTCATGTGGTGGAATGGGAAGTTTAAGAATGGAATCACTATATCCTGATGTATTTAATTCAGCTATAGCTTTGATGCCAAACTGCTGGGACAAATCTGAACATTCTCAACTTAGAAAATGGGAATTAGATGAAATTAGAAGTGCAAAAAAAATTGATGCCTTAATTTTTCATTCCGAAACTGATGGAGAAATAGATTATCAAAGTGACTCTAGATATTTAAAATGGATGGCAGATATTCCTGGAGCAAAATGGATTGAATTACCAAATCATAATAGTGAAGATGGTAAAGAAATCATTATTGACGGAAAACAATGCAAAATTAAGAAGAGAATGAGAGGTGGCTGGAAAATAAAACATAATCAAGATCTTGGGCATAAAAAGAAAGCCTGGACAATTGTTGATCCTAATGAAAAAAAGGAAATGATGAAAAAAGCAAGCGGACATTATATTCCCTATCGAAGTTGTTTTACCCCTTATCTTGATGATATAGAAAAATTTATTGAATCAAAAATTTAGTATGAAAAAAAATAACCTTAAAATAGTTAAGATAGACAAAAATAAGAGTTTATTTAATTACGAAAAAAAAGTTTTAATTAAAGATTTATTATTAGATCTTAAACTTGGATATTATGACTTTGAAAAAGAAAATCCTCAAAAAGTTAAATTTTCGCTGGAAATAGATTATGTAGACAAAAAACCTTCTAACGATAAAGATCTCAAATCAATAGTAAATTACTCAAGAATAGTAAAACTAATTAAAAAATTAGTGAAAAATAAGCACTATAATTTTCTAGAAACATTAGCTGAAGATGTTTTTGATGAGCTATTTAAAGACAAGAGAATTGATAAAATAAGTCTTCAAATTGAAAAGCTAGAGATTATGAAAGACTGTTCATCAGTAGGTATTCAAATTTCTAAAAGAAGAAGTCATGATAACGTCTGAGCAAGGAAAAGAAGTAATAAAAAAAGAACTTCCTTTAATGCCAAAACTTCCGGGTGTCTATAGGATGTTAAATGCAAATAATGAAATATTATATGTTGGAAAAGCAAAAAATCTTCCAAATAGATTAAAAAGTTATGTAATAGAAAAAAATCACATTATAAGAACTGAAAGAATGTTGTCTCAAACAAAAAAAATAGAGATAACAACAACATCTAATGAAAGTGAAGCTCTTCTTTTAGAAGCAAACTTAATTAAAAAATATAAACCTAAATTTAATATTTTACTTAGAGATGACAAATCTTTCCCATTCATTTTTATAGGCAACAAAGACAAATGGCCACAAATAAAAAAACATAGAGGCAAAAAAGATAGGGAGGGCTTTTTCTTTGGCCCTTTTGCATCTGCCGGATCTGCAAATTGGACTATTAAGATGATACAAAAAATATTTCATCTTAGAGTATGTGACGATACTGTTTTCAAAAAAAGAGAAAGGCCCTGTATTTTATACCAGATAAAAAGGTGCTCTGGTCCATGTGTGGGTTTCATTAAAGAAGCCGAATATAAAAAAACAGTAAATGATGCTATAGAATTTGTATCAGGAAAATCTAGAAAAATTCAGACAAACCTTTCTAATCAAATGGAAAAAGCAAGTGAAGATTTAGATTTTGAAAAAGCTGCAATCTTAAGAGACAGAATTAAATCTTTAAATATCATTCAATCTTCTCAAAGAATAAATGAAGCTAATTTAATTGAAGCAGATGTAATTGCCGGATTTAAAGAGTCTGGTAAAACTTGTATTCAAGTTTTTTTTTATAGATCTAAACAAAATTGGGGAAATCAAGCTTTTTTTCCTAAACATGATCCTGATGAAAATTTAAATGAGGTTCTAAACTCTTTTGTCTCTCAATTTTATGAAAATAAAAGTGTTCCAAAATTAATTATATTGAGTGATCAAATTAAAGAAAAAAATTTAATTGAAAAAACTTTATCTAAAAAAGAAAATAAAGAAGTTGAAATTTCAATTGCAAAAAAAGGTTCAAAATTAAAAGTGGTTAATTTGGCAATAAAAAATGCAAAAGATAGTTTGAATCGTAAATTATATGAAAGTCAGAATAATAAAGAATTATTTGAACAAGTTTCAAAAAAATTTAATTTAGACTCCAATATAAATCTAATAGAAGTATACGATAATAGTCATATTCAAGGAACAAGTAGTGTTGGAGCATTGATTGCATTCGGCGAGGAAGGATTTATTAAAAAAAGATATAGAAAATTTAATATGAAAATCAAAAAGAATGAAAATGATGATTATGGAATGATGAAAGAAGTTTTATACAGAAGATTCAAAAGAGCTATACAGGAAAAAGACAATTTTCTGTCTTTTCCAGATCTAGTACTAATAGATGGTGGTAAAGGACAATATTCAGTTGCAAGAGAAACAATGAATGAGTTGGGACTTCATGATATTCCAATAGTAGCAATAGCTAAAGGTAAATACAGAAATAGTGGAAATGAAACATTCTTTCACAATGGCAAAGAATTTAAATTTCAAAAAAATGATCCTACTCTATTTTTTCTTCAAAGAATAAGAGACGAGTCTCATCGCTTTGCAATTAGTGCTCATAGAGCGAAGAGAAAAAGAGGGATGACAAAATCACTACTAGATCAGATTGAGGGAATAGGATCTATGAGAAAAAGAGCATTATTAAACCATTTTGGATCAGCAAGAGCAGTTGAATCAGCTAGCCTTGATGAGATACAATCGGTAGAAGGAGTTGAAGAAAAAGTTGCAAAAAAAATATATAATTTTTTCCACGAATGAAAATTAAAATTCCAAATTATTTAACAATAGGAAGAATAATAATTGTACCTATTTTTGTTGTGACTTTTTATCTACCAGGATTTTATGGGGATATTATTCCATTTACATTATTTATAATTGCATCATTTACAGATTTCTTAGATGGCTTATTAGCGCGAATGTATAAAGAAGAATCAAAACTTGGAGAACTTTTAGACCCAATTGCAGATAAAATTATCGTTGCAACAGCTCTTATTCTTTTAGTTATGGATGGAACAATAAAAAACTACGAGGTCATTGCAGCAATAATAATTTTAACAAGAGAAATATTAGTTTCTGGATTAAGGGAATTTCTTGCTGAGGGAAAAATAAAACTTCAAGTTTCAAACTTAGCAAAAGCTAAAACTTTTTTACAAATGTTTTCTATATCAATTTTATTAACTGGCGAAACCGGAAACAAAATCATAAATTTTCAAGATTATAACGCCCAGACAATTGGAATTATATTGTTATGGTTATCTTCTTTTTTAACTCTGTATACTGGGTACGATTATTTGAGAAAAGGTATTGATCATGCAATTTCTGAAGACCAAAAAGATTAGGCCGCTCTCTTTTTTCTTACTAACTTGTCATAGCTAGTAGATAAATCCAAAATAAGTTCGCATACTTTATAAGTTTGGTCAGCAATTTTCGATACTGGTGTTATTTCTGCTGCAGTTCCAGTTAAGAAACATCCTTCAAAATTGGATAATTCTTTAGGTGATATTTTTCTCTCATTAATTTTAATATTCTTAGATTTTGCAATTTCTATTACTGTTCTTCTTGTAATACCATCCAAGAAAGAGTCTGGAGTTGGAGTATGCAATTCTCCATCCTTATCTTTAAAAAATATATTTGCTCCAGTTGCCTCAGCAACATTACCTTCATGGTCTAACATCAGTGAGTCAGTATAACCTTGTTTTTCTGCTTCATGTTTTGATAATGTACAGATCATGTATAAGCCAGAAGCCTTAGTGTCCCAAGGTATTGTGTCAGGTGCGGGCCTTCTCCACCTTGAAATATTTAATTTAATGCCCTCTGTTTTTAATTTTGAATCAAAATAAGTTCCCCATTCCCAAGTTGCTATTGCAGTATGTATTTTTGTATTTTGAGCAGACACCGCCATCATCTCACTTCCTCTCCATACAAAAGGTCTTACATATCCATTTTTAACATTTTGAACTGAAACTATCTTTTTTGTAGCATTATTTATTTCATCCTTTGAGTATGGAATTTTTATATCCATTCTTTTGGCAGAGTGATAAAGTCTATCTGTGTGTTCTTCTAGTTTAAAAATTTCACCATCATAAACTCTTAAACCTTCAAAGACACAACTTGCATAGTGCAAACCATGACTTAAAACATGAAATTTGACACTCTCCCAATCAACTAGGTTATTATTATACCAAATTTTGCCCGATCTTTTATCAAAAGGAACCATAATTTTTTTTATGAAAAAATATCTTTGTATATATAATATGTCAATATAACTTACCAATTATGAAAGAACATTTGTATTTAAAAGATCAACAACTAAAAGAATTTGTAGAAAAAATTTTTACTACTTACCGTAAGACCTTTTCAGATGCTAAAAATATACTAGACAAATATTCTATTGGCATAGCACATCATAAAGTTATGCATTTAGTTTCATTGTACGAAGGTATAACAATTTCAGATTTATTAAAAAAACTTAAAGTTACAAAACAGAGTTTAAATAGAGTGTTGAAGGATTTAATTGATTTAGATGCGATAACCTTTAAAAAGGATAAAAAAGATACAAGAATTAAACATATATACTTAAGCGAAAAAGGTTCAAAACTTTATAATGAAATTTTTTCAGTCCAAAAAAAAAGAATATATAAAGCTCTTCTCAATTCTAATTCTAAGGAAGTTTTATATTTTAAAAGCATATTAAATAAAATTATAAATGAATAATTTTGAAGGACATATTTTAGTAGTAGACGATGATGAAGGAATAAGAAATTTAGTCAAACAGTATCTTAACGAAAATAATTTTTTAGTTACAACTGCAAATAATGCTGAGGACGCAGTTCTTAAAGTTAAAGTAATAAAATTTGATTTAATTGTACTTGATATTATGATGCCAGGTAAAACTGGTCTAGAATTTACACAAGAAAATAAAAATAAAATAAATACACCAATAATATTACTAACAGCCAAAGGAGAATCTTCTGAGAGAGTAACTGGATTAGAAACTGGTGCAGATGATTATTTGCCTAAACCTTTCGAGCCAAAAGAATTAATTTTAAGAATAAAAAATATCTTGAACAAAACTCAAAGTAAAAACATTAAAAGAGTTATAGTATTTGATAATATAACTATAGATCTAAATAAAAATATAATTTCTAATAAAAATAAAGAATTTAAAATAAATAATACTGAAAAAGTTATACTTGAAAGAATGATTAGTTCACCAGGAAAAACTTTCTCGAGAGATGAGATTGGAGAAGTAATAAACTTAGATAAAGAGAGATCAATAGACGTAATTATAACGAGGCTAAGAAAAAAAATTGAGTTAGACCCTAAAAATCCCAAGTATCTTCAAACTATAAGAGGAGAAGGATATGTTCTTTGGATTGAATAGATTTATAAAAAATTTATTACCAAAGCAATTATTTTACAGAGGATTGTTAATTGTTGCTACTCCAATAATTATTATACAAATTACTATATCAATAGTCTTTCTAGATAGTTTATGGATTAAGACGACTAAGGGAATGACAAGGGCTTTGGTAGCAGAGATCAAAACATTTATTGATGCTTACGAAAATGATGAAACTAACAAAGAGTTTGTAATTGTACTTTTCAAAGAACATTTGAGATTTAATATAAAATATGTTGAAAATAAAAAATTACCAGAGAA
This sequence comes from uncultured Pelagibacteraceae bacterium, assembly GCA_902551455.1. Taxonomy (GTDB): domain Bacteria; phylum Pseudomonadota; class Alphaproteobacteria; order Pelagibacterales; family Pelagibacteraceae; genus Pelagibacter. The sequence continues at coordinate 21,800 of CACDDC010000004.1, forward strand.
ATTGGAAGAAAGATGGTATAGTCCTATAGATAGATCATTAAGACGCGAATTGAAATCAAAAGGTTTGGTATACTGGTATGACTCAACTTCATACAAATATCTTGTCGACCTTAAAATAGAATATCAAAAAGGATATTTTCAATTTTTTATTCCTAGAGATAGGCTGACAAGTACATCAGCAAGAATTTTTGCACTTTGGATTACATTGCCAGCTTTTTTAATGATTGCAATTGCACTAATTTTTTTAAAAAACCAAACAAGACCTATAATTAAGCTTGCTAAAGCATCAGAAAAATTTGGGCGAGGTGAAGATATTGGAGAATTTGTGCCTTCGGGTGCAATTGAAATTCGAAAGGCCGGATTTGAATTCGATAGAATGAGAAAAAGGATCATTAGACACTTAAATCAAAGATCTGAAATGCTTTCAGGAATAAGTCATGACTTAAGGACTCCACTTACAAGAATAAAATTGCAGTTAGCTTTAATTGGAGACAAAGAAATTTCAAAAAAACTTTCAGAAGATATTGATGAAATGGAAAAAATGCTAAATGAGTATTTACAATTTTCAAGTTCATCTTCAACTGAAAAAAATGAATTATTTGATTTATCAAACTTAATTATTAAAATTGTATCCAAATATGAAAACTCAAATATCAAAATTGAACAAAACGAAAAAATTTTTTTCAATGGCAGAAAAAACTTAATTCAAAGGTGTTTAGATAATCTAATAAGTAATGCAATTAAATATGCGGAAATTATTAATATTAAGCAAGAAAAGCTTAAAAAATATATTTTTATTACTATTGATGATAATGGTCCCGGTATTCCAGAAAAAGAGTATGAAAATGTTTTTAAACCATTTTATAAAATAGATAAAAGCAGAAGCGAAACAAAATCAAGCGTAGGTTTAGGTTTATCAATTTCTTCAGATATAGTTAGGTCTCACGGTGGAAATATAGAACTTGGAAAATCTAAGCTGGGTGGATTAAGAATTAAGATTTCTTTCCCAATTTAGTTTTTTTTAATTTTTTATTTTTTTCAAGTTTTTGGATTTTTTTTTCAAGTATCTCTACTCTCTTTATTAAAATATCTGTTTCTTCCTTACCAGTTAATTTCATTTTAAATATTATTTCATCTCTCTTTGAACGTAGGATGTTTAAAATTTCATTGCTAAGATCATTATAAGATATCAAACCTTGTTCAAATAATTTAGCCAATTTATCAAATATAAACTTTGATTTTCTCATATATTTAATTTTTAAAATAATATATTTTACGAATATATTATATTTTTTTAAGATGTTTATTAATAATTTTGACCCAACAGCATTTCAACTATTTTCTTTGGAAATCAGATGGTATTCATTGGCTTATATATTTGGAATTATTTTTGGGTGGCTATATTGCAAAAAAATTTTAATAAATGATAAAAAACTATCTTTATTATTTGATGATTTAATCTCTTATATAATTATAGGCATTATAGTAGGTGGGAGAATAGGATACGTATTTTTTTATAATTTTAATTATTATTTAGAAAATATATTTGAGATTATAATGATTTGGAAAGGTGGTATGTCTTTTCATGGTGGTGTTATAGGTGTAATTATTGCCACATATTATTTTAGTTTAAAAAATAAAATTAATATTTTTATATTTTTAGATTTAATTTCTTTATCGGCACCTATAGGAATTTTTTTAGGCAGAATAAGTAACTTTATAAATTCAGAACTTTATGGGAGAGAAACTAACATTTTTTGGGGAGTTATTTTTGAAAAAAAAGATAATTTGTTAAGACATCCTTCCCAAATATATGAAGCAGTTTTTGAGGGAGTTATTTTATTTATATTGCTGAATTTATTATATAAAAAATATAAAAATCTTAATGCAGGAATCATATCTTCTTTATTTTTAATATTTTATTCTTTTTTCAGATTTTTGATTGAATTCACAAGAGAACCAGATGATCAAATAGGTTTCGTTTTTAACAGTTTAACTATGGGTCAGATGATTAGTGTGATTTTTTTTGTATTTGGAACTATCTTATTTTTTTTTAAAAAAAATGAAATTAATAAATAGAAATTATATATCACTTGATAAATTTATTAATAAAGCACTCTATCAAGAGGATTTTGGTTTATACATGAAAAAAAATCCAATAGGAAAGTATGGTGATTTTATAACAGCACCAAATATTTCAATACTTTTTTCAGAGATGATAGCTATTTGGATAATTTCATTTTGGGAAAAATTAAATTTTCCAAAAAAAATTAATATAATTGAATTAGGGGCAGGTAATGGAGAAATGATTTATCAAATGGCTTCGTCATTTAAAAATTTTAACAAATTTGATAAATCCTACAATTTATTTATATTTGAAAAAAGTCCATTATTAAAAAAAATACAAAAAAACAAACTTAAAGATCTTAATATAAGATGGATAGATAGTTTAGATTATAAGTTTGAAGGTCCAAAAATTTTTTTAGCAAATGAGTTTTTCGACTCTTTACCTATCAAACAATATTTAAAAAAAAATGGAGTATGGTTTGAACGATATGTTGATATATCAAAAAAAAATGAGTTAAAATTTAAAGAAATCAAATTAAATATGAAAAAAATGGAAAAAAAAATTGGATTTAGAATTGCAAAAAATCAAAATTTTATTGAGTATTCCCCTTTAAGTTTTGCATATCTAAAAAAGATTTCAAAACAAATTAAAAATGAAAACGGAGGTTTGTTAATTATAGATTATGGTTATTTAAATTATAAAATGATTGATACTTTGCAATGTATAAAAAAACATAAGGAAATTAATATTTTTAAAGATTTTGGTGAGGCAGATATTACTTACAATATAAACTTTAGGCTTATAGAAAAAATGATAAATAAACTCAAATTAAAATCTCAGGGTATAACTACGCAAAGTGAATTCTTGACTAAACTTGGAATAAAAGAAAGAGCTGAAATAATATGTAAAAATTTGTCTTTCTCAAGAAAAACTGATGTCTATTATAGATTAAAAAGATTAATAGATAAAAAAGAAATGGGAGATTTATTCAAGGTTATGTTAATAACAAATAAGAAAATAAATTTTAGAATAGGTTTTTAATCTGATCAAATCAAAACTATTAAACAAGTATAAGAATATAAAAATTGTTTTTTTTAATAGGATGGGTGGAAAATCCTCAGGAATCTATAAAAGCTTAAATTGTGGTCTGGGATCTTTAGATAATAAAAAAAATGTTAGTGAAAATTTGAATATTGTATCAAGAAGAATTGGCTGTAAACAAAATAGCTTAATTCTATTAAATCAAATTCATAGTAATAAAGTTTTCTTTATTAACAAAAAAAGGAAAAAAAAAATTGTAGGAGATGGAGTAGTTACTGCTAAAAAGGGACTTGGTTTAGCTATATTGTCTGCAGATTGCGCTCCGGTTATGTTTTATGATCCTAAAAATGAATTAATTGGAGCTGCACATATTGGCTGGAAAGGTGCATATAAACGAATTGTCAAAAAAATGACAAAATATTTTGTTAAAAATGGTTCATACATAAAAAATCTAAAAGTAGTAATTGGGCCAAGTATTTCAAAATCAAATTATGAAGTAAAAATGGATTTTAAAAAAAAATTTCTTAAAAGGAGTCGAAAAAATAAAATTTATTTTTTAAACAAAAAAGACAAAATATTCTTTAGTTTAAAGGATTTTATTAAAGGTGAATTAATTAATCTTGGTATTAAAAATATAGAGATTATTAATAAAGATACCTATAATCCACATAATAATTTTTTTAGTGCAAGAAGATCTTTAAAAAAAAATTATATGGATTATGGTAGAAATATATCAGTAATTATGATTAAATAGGATTTCATCTAAAATGAAACTTCTTACAGGAAACAGCAATAAAAATCTTAGTCAAAAAATATCTAAATATTTGAAAACAAAGCTAGTTCACTCTAGTATTAAAAAATTTGCAGATGGGGAAATTTATATTGAAATAAATGAAAATATAAGAGGAAATAGCATATTTCTAATTCAATCAGTTAGCTCTCCTGCCAACGATAATCTTATGGAACTATTGCTTTGCATTGATGCTCTAAAAAGATCTTCAGCAAAAAATATTACTGCTGTAATACCCTATTTCGGATATGCAAGACAAGACAGAAAAGTTGCTCCAAGAACATCAATATCTGCAAAACTTGTTTCAAATCTAATAACAAAAGCTGGAGCAGATAGAATAGTAACGGTTGATTTGCATGCGGGCCAAATTCAAGGTTTTTTTGATATTCCAGTTGATAATCTTTTTGCAACTCCAATTTTTGCAAGACATATAAAAAAAAAATTAAATAAAAATAATTTAATTTGTGTAGCTCCAGATGTTGGGGGAGTTGAAAGAACAAGAGCACTCGCAAGAAAACTAGATATTGGAATATCTATAATTGATAAAAGAAGACCTGCTCCAGGAAAATCACAAGTAATGAATGTTATCGGAAATGTTAAAAATAAAACATGTATTATAGTTGATGATATAATTGATTCTGGTGGAACAATTGTAAATGCTGCAGATGCTTTAATAAACAGAGGAGCTAAAGAAGTACATGTATATATTACACATGGCGTTTTAAGTGGAGGGGCTGTAGAAAAAATAAGGAAATCTAAAATTAAAAATATGGTAGTTACAGATACAATCAATAATTCAGAAAAGGTAAAAAAGACTAAAAATATAGAGGTATTATCAATATCCAACTTACTTGGTGAAGCAATAAAAAGGATTTCAAATTCTACTTCAGTATCTGATCTTTTTAAATAGTACTTGTAAAATTTAGATTCATAAGCTAAAACCCCATGCTTTATGAACTCAATTCAAGCAACAATAAGAAAAATAGATACAAAGAAACAACTTAACTATTTAAGACAAAATGGCGGCGTACCTGCCGTAATATATGGGGGAAAAGAGCAAAATCAAAATATATCTATTTCTAAAAAAGAAGTAAAGATGTTAATTGAAAAAGAAAATTTTTTATCAAATGTTATTTCTTTAAATATTGACGGAAAAGATCACAATGTTTTACCAAGAGATATTTCTTATGATGTTGTAACCGATGAACCAATTCATTTAGATTTTTTAAGAATAGTTAAAGGTTCAAAATTAATACTAAATATACCAGTCAAATTTATAAATAGTGATAAATCTCCAGGATTAAAAAGAGGTGGAGTTCTTAATATTGTAAGAAGAACTGTAGAATTAAGATGTCCAACTGAAAATATTCCAAATGAATTAGTAGTTGATTTAGAAAATTTAGATATTGGCTCAAGTATTAAAATTTCATCTATAAAGTTGCCAGAAAATGCGAATCCCACAATTCAAGGTAGAGATTTTGTTATTGCAACAGTTGCAGCTCCTACAATTATTAAAGAACCTGAAAAACCAGCAGAGGAAACTACTGAAGCTGGAGCTGAAGGAGCAGAAGGGACTGCAGATACTCAAGCAGCAACGGAAGGTACCCCTGAAAAATCTCCAGATGAGAGTAAAGCCAAAGAAGGAGATAAAAAAGCAAAAGAAGGTGATAAAAAAGATTCAGACAAAACACCTGCTCAGAAGAAATAAATTAATAAGTGAAAATTTTCATATTTAAAAGTATTTTATGATCCTATTAGTAGGCCTAGGCAACCCAACACCAGATAGCAAAGATAATAGACATAATATAGGATTTAAGATTATCGATGCTATAAATCAAAAATTTTCACTTTCAAAACAAAAACCTAAGTTTAAAGGTTTGCTAACAACAGGCAATATATTAAATAAAAAAGTTTATGCAATTAAACCTCTAACTTTTATGAATAATTCAGGGATATGCATTAGAGAACTTATTGAGTATTTTAAAATAGGTGTTGAAGATATTATTGTATTTCACGATGACCTAGACATAGATTTTGGGAAAATTAAAGCAAAGTTTGGAGGATCAAGCGCTGGCCACAATGGAATTGCATCAATTGATAAGTTTGTTGGAAAAGACTATTCAAGAGTTAGAATAGGTATAGGAAAACCAGATTCAAAAATTTCTGCTTCTGATTATGTACTAAATAATTTTAGCGAAGAAGAAAAACAACAATTGGATAAAATTACTGATAATATTATTAGTTCAATATCTATTCTAATTGATAAAAAACTAGAATTATTTTCAAGCACTGTAAATAATAAGTAAATGGGTTTTAAATGTGGTATAGTTGGTTTGCCTAATGTTGGCAAATCAACACTATTCAATGCATTGACTAACTCCAATAAAGCACAAGCAGAAAATTTTCCTTTTTGTACTATAGACCCAAACTTAGGAGTTGTTCCAGTTCCAGATATAAGATTGGATAATCTTGCTAAAATTTCAGAATCAAAAAAGAAAATTAATACTACAATGTCTTTTGTTGATATTGCAGGTTTGGTTAAAGGGGCTTCAAAAGGAGAAGGTCTGGGTAATAAATTTTTATCACATATAAGAGAGGTGGATGCAATAGTTCATATGATAAGATGTTTTGACTCTCAAGATATTCAAAATGTAAACACAAATGTTGATCCTATTAGAGATTTAGAAATTATTGAGACTGAAATGAAGTTGTCTGATTTAGAATCTATTGAAAAGAGACTTGATAAAAAAAATAAAAAAAAAATTGAAGAAGAGCAAATAAAAATTTTAGAAATGGCTTCAAATTATATAAATAAAGATACAAATCTAGAAAAATTAAAGGAAAATTTCGAAATGAAAGATCTTAATCAATCAGGACTTCTTTCGATAAAACCAAAACTTTATGTATGTAATATAGATGAAAAAAGTATTGGAAATGGCAATAAATATTCAGATTCATTTATAAAAATTTATGGAGAAAGTAATACAATTATTATTTCTGCAGACACTGAAAATCAAATTAATCAACTTGATTTAGAAGAAAAAAAAAAATACATGAAAATGATAGGTTTGGAAGATACAGGTTTAAATACCCTTATAAAAAAAGGGTACGAGCTATTAAATCTAGAAACTTTTTTTACATCTGGTCCAGAAGAAACAAGAGCATGGACAATTACAAAAAACTGTCCCGCACCTAAAGCTGCAGGGATAATTCACACAGATTTCGAAAAAGGTTTCATTAGAGCTGAAACTGTAAGCTACGATGATTTTGTTAAAAATAATGGATGGATAAATTCAAAAGCTACAGGTAAAATGAGATTGGAAGGAAAAGAATATTTAGTCAAAGATGGAGATATATTAAACTTCCGTTTCAATACGTGACCATAATTTTTTCATGCTAAAATAAACCAATAAAGTAATGATTATTAAATAAACTATTGCCCTAAAACCCATTTTATGTCTTGCTTCTAAATGAGGTTCGGCAGCCCATGCAAGAAATGTTACAACATCTTTTGCCATTTGATCTTCTGTTGCAGATGTGCCATCAGAATACTCAACTAAATCGTCCATAAGCGGTTTGGACATTTTTATTTTATTTCCAGGCATGTATGTATTATAATAAACTCCATCGTCTAGTTCATACCCCGAAGGTGCTTCATCATAACCCATAAGCACTGAATAAATATAATCTGCACCACCTTTTCTAGCTTTAACCAATACAGACATATCAGGAGGATATGCTCCACCATTTGCAGCTGTAGCGGCTTGTTTATTGGGATAAGGACTTACAAATTTATCAGAAGGTCTAGCTGGTCTTTCAAACATCTCTCCATCGTTATTTGGTCCATCTAAAAGAATAAATTGTGATGCCATTATCTTTACCTGTTCTTCGGAAAATTCAGGTCCACCTTTTTCAGATAAGTTTCTATATGATAAATAAGTTAATGAATGACACGCGGCACATACTTCTGTATAAACTTGATATCCTCTTTGCAAAGAAGATCTATCAAATTTTCCAAAAAATCCTTTAAAACTCCAACCTGGTTTTAAAAGATCTTTAGTTTGCTCAGCAGAATATAAGTTAGTATTGAAAAATAAAAATAATATACTGGAAATTTTTAGTAGTTTTTTCATATTTTATCTTGGTATTTTTTTGTCATAGCGGGATTGGAGGATCCTGCAAAAATAGGATCTGTAATACTAATTGGAACTTCGAGCGTTTTCTCCTTTTTGCCTAAAATTGGAAGTATGATCAAGAAATGTATAAAATAATACGCTGTAGCTACTCTAGCAATTAATAAGTATGTTCCTTCAGCAGGCATCGCGCCTACATAACCAAGAACAAGCACATCCAAAATTAAAAACCAATAAAATTGTTTATATAAAGGTCTAAAAACAGCTGACCTCACTTTCGATGTATCTAGCCAAGGAAGTATAATTAGGACAAATATGGCAGCAAACATTGCTATAACTCCTAGCAATTTATCTGGTATAGATCTTAAAATTGCATAAAAGGGTAATAAATACCATTCAGGGACTATATGAGCTGGTGTTACCATGGGATTTGCTTCAATATAATTATCTGCATGTCCTAAAATATTTGGTGAATAAAAAACAAAGAAAGCAAAAATAATTAAAAAAATTAGTAGAGCAAATAAATCTTTAATTACAATGTAAGGATGAAATGGAACTGTATCTTTAGACGGTTTCTTAAGATCTATTCCAATAGGATTATTATTTCCTGGAACATGAAGCGCCCAAATATGTAAAATTACTAGTCCTAGAATTAAGAAAGGTATTAAGTAATGTAAACTAAAAAACCTGGTTAAAGTGGGATTATCTACTGCATATCCACCCCATAACCAAGTTGTTATGCTGTCTCCCACTAAAGGTATTGCGCTAAATAAATTAGTTATAACAGTTGCTCCCCAAAAACTCATTTGACCCCAAGGTAAAACATAACCCATAAAAGCTGCAGCCATCATTAAAATATAAATTATCATTCCGATAATCCATATGACTTCTCTAGGATTTTTGTAAGATCCATAATACAAAGATCTAAAAATATGAATATATACAGCTAAAAAAAACATAGAAGCACCATTTGCATGAACATATCTTATCAACCAACCGTAATTAACATTTCGCATTATGTGTTCCACACTACTAAATGCTAAGTCTGCATGAGCAACATAGTGCATGGCAAGTATTAGTCCTGTTACTATTTGAGTTATTAAACAAAAAGTTAAAATTCCACCAAATGTCCACCAATAGTTTAAATTTTTTGGCGTTGGGTAATCAGTCAGATGTTTTGAAAGAGTTAGTAGTGGTAATCGATCATTAAACCATTTGCCTAATTTTGAGTCGGGAGTATAGTTATGATCATTCATTTTAATTAACCAATTTTAATTATGTTAGTGTTTACAAATTCGTATTTTGGTATTTCCAAATTTGTTGGTGCAGGACCTTTCCTTATTCTTCCGGAAGTGTCATAGTGAGATCCATGACAAGGGCAAAACCATCCACCATATTCTCCCTTATCAGCTAAAGGAACGCATCCTAAGTGTGTACACATGCCTAGCATAACAAGCCATTCTGGATTTTTGGCTCTATCTTCATCTTTTTCTGGATCGGGCAATTCTTTAAAATCGACTTTTCTTGCCTCTAATATTTCCTCTTCAGTTCTTCTTTTAATAAAAACTGGTTTTCCTCTCCAAAGAACTGTAATTGATTGGCCGGGTTGCAATGAACTTATATCAACTTCGGTACTAGCTAATGCTTTAACAGATGCATCTGGGTTCATCTGGTCTATAAGAGGCCAAACTGCTGCACCCACTCCGACTGCTCCTAAAGTATAGGATGCAGTAAATATAAAATCACGTCTTTTAGTTTTTTTTTCTTCCGCCATGAAATTAATCTTTTTTTTATCTCTAAATATATGATTTAATATTAGTAAAAAAGTTCTTTTTCTATGACAAGAATGACACACGAAAGTCGCAATATTGGCCCTAAAATTGCATTATACGAGCCAGATATACCTCAAAATACTGCCTCAATTATTAGAACTTGCTCTTGTTTAGGTGCTAAATTAGAGATTATTGAACCTTGCGGATTCTTATTTTCTGATAAAAGGTTTAAAAGAGTTGTTATGGACTATATGGATGAAAAAAATATAAAATTTTTTAAGAATTCTAATGAATTTTTTAATAAAAAAAAAAATGAAAGAATAATTTTAATTACTACAAAAGCAAAAAAAAAATATACTACATTCAAATTTAAATCTAATGACACAATATTGTTTGGTAGAGAAAGTGCGGGCGTCCCAGAAATAATACATCAAAAAGTAAATCATAGGTTAAAAATACCAATGGTAATGAACAAAAGATCTCTTAATCTTGCTAATTCTGTAGCAATAGTATTAAGCGAACAAATAAGACAAAATAAATTAATTTAAATGAACAAAGAAATTAAAAAAAAATTAGTAAAAAATTGGTTTAGTGATTTACAAGATTTGATTTGTTATGAAGTTGAAGAAATTGAAAATAAATCAGCTAGCTTTAAAATAAATCAATGGGTAAAAAATAAAAAAAAAGATGAAGGTGGAGGTGAGTTTAGAATACTAGAAAATGGAAAGGTTTTTGATAAAGTTGGCGTAAATTTCTCAGAAGTATATGGAAGTTTTTCAAAAGAATTAAGAAAAAATATTCCAGGCACAAAAAATAATCCAAAATTTTGGGCCACTGGAATATCTGTTGTTATGCATATGAAAAATCCACATATTCCTGCTATGCACTTTAATACTCGATATATATCAACTTCCCATGAATGGTTTGGTGGTGGTATGGATGTAACTCCTTGCTTAAAAGACAATAGATTGAAATCATGGTTTCATATCGAACTAAAAAACTGTTGTGACAGACACAATAAAAAATATTATAAAAAATATAAAAAATGGTGTGATAATTATTTTTATCTAGCACACAGAAAAGAACCTAGAGGGATAGGAGGCATTTTTTTTGATTATAAAAAAGATAATTGGGAAAAAGATTTTACTTTTGTTAGAGATGTAGGTTTAACTTTTAAAAAAATTTTTAGCTTAATAATTAAAAAAAAAATTGGTAGAAAATGGTCAAGTGCTGAAAAAGATTTACAATATATTAAAAGGGGAAGGTATGTTGAGTTTAACTTAATCTATGACAGAGGAACTAAATTTGGTTTAAAAACTGGAGGAAATGTAGATGCAATCTTTATGTCTCTACCACCTATTGCAAAGTGGAAGTAATTTATGGAAAAGGAACCTATAACAATAAAAGGATTACAAGATTTAAAAACAGAGTTAGTTTTTTTAAAAGAAAAAAAAAGACCTCAAATAGTTGAGGCTATCTCTGAAGCAAGATCTCATGGTGACCTTAAAGAAAATGCTGAATATCATGCTGCTAAAGAACAGCAATCTCATAACGAAGGAAGAATACAGGAAATAGAAGATTTAATTGCAAGAGCAAATGTAATTGATGTAACAAAAATAAATTATGATGGGAAAGTAATTTTTGGATCAACAGTTTTTCTTCAAGATTTAGATACAAGTGAAAAATTAAATTATAAAATAGTTGGAAAAGATGAAGCAAATATAAAAGAAAAATTAATTTATTTTAAATCTCCTATTGGAAAAGGTTTGATTGGAAAAAATAAGAATGATTTAGTTGAAATTTCAACACCCTCTGGAGTAAAAAATTTTGAAATAATTGATGTAAAGTATATTTAATTTTTAACTATTTCTTCAATTTCTTTATCTGATATTTTAAAACTGTTATTAACCCAGATATTTTCAATTCTTTTTAATTTTTCACCTAAATTTTTATTTTCTTTAAGATTGTATTTCTCCATAAGTTTTTTTGCTCTAACAGGAAATACTGGTTGTTGTTGTGCACTAAAAGTCTCCAAGAGGTTAATTAGCTTTGTATCAATTTTTTTTGATCTAAAAATTTGAAAATTAACCATATCCTCTAGATTTTTTTTTCCATGAAAATAATAAATTTTCCAAAGATTTTTTTCACTAAAAGTATTTGATAAAATAGGTTTAGAAAAAATATTTTTTAAAAATTTTATAGTATTTTTTGCTTCATTGGATAAATTAAATTTGTATAAAAAATAATCACAGTTGTCTGTTTCATCAATTATCATTAAAGATAATAAAAAAATAAAGTCTTTTGAAAAATAATTATTTATTACAAACTTATTTGGATATTTGAAAATTCCAATATTCTTTAGTTGAGGGAAAATAAGCAAGATTATCTCAAGACAAAATTCATCTTTATTTAATTTAAAAAATCCTCTTGATAAAACTATTTTTTTTAATTCGTCTATTAAGCGCTCACTGGATAAATTTATAACTCCATTAATATTCTGTCTAATTGTTTTTTTTATACTAGCCTCATGATCTTGTTTGCTATAGTTTAAAAAGAATCTAATATATCTCAATATTCTTAGATAATCTTCCTTAATTCTTTTTTCAGCATCTCCAATAAATATTACTTTGCCATTTTTCAGGTCATCTTTCCCATTGAAGGGATCAAATAAGTTTCCATGTATATCAGAATAAATTGCATTAATTGTAAAATCTCTTCTTGAAGAGTCTAGAAGCCAATTATTTGAATATTTTACTTTTGCATGTCTGCCATCTGTAGATATATCTTTTCTTAATGAAGTAATTTCAAACTTTTTTTTATTAATTACAGCAGTTATTGTTCCATGATTTATACCTGTTTCATAAAATTTAATTTTATTATTATTTAAACATTCAATTACTTGGTCTGGTTTCAAATTAGTTGCTAAATCAATATCATCAACTGTTTCTCTATTTATTATTTTTCTTACACATCCTCCAACATACCTTATTTCGCTTGTGTCTGAATATTTTAAAATTGAATTAAATAATTCATCTATTTCAAAATTTTCTCTAATTCTTTTAAAAGATAGATATTTCTGATCTTGATTATTTTTATTTCTAAGTAATTTCTTTATTATATTTATCATACATGGCTGGGGCGCTAGGATTCGAACCTAGGAATGGCGGTACCAAAAACCGCTGCCTTACCACTTGGCTACGCCCCAAGATAATTTCGTATAACACAAAAAAAAAACTTTATATAGTTTTAGATAAAATACACCAATAGTTTCTATATTTTTTTTTTAATATTTTAGCCGCATTAATAGAGGCTTTTTTTGATTTAAAATAACCAATTATACTTGATCCAGATCCTGTCATCCTTACAAATAAAACTTTAGGTAAGCCTAACATGCTTTTTTTTATTTCAGATAATTTTGGATATTTGATAAAAGCAGATTTCTCTAGGTCATTTTTTAAATTAATTAGGTTCTTAATATAGAATGTTCTTTTGTTATTATTGAATAGAGTGGGTTTTGAAAATGTTTTAATACCATCATAAATCTCACTTGTGGAACAACCAAAATTTGGTTTTATTATTAATATATGAAGATTTAATTTAATTTTTGAGCTTAATAGTTTTCCATTACCTTTTAAGATTAAATTTTTTTTACCCATTCCAAAAATTGCATCAGATCCAATTTTTTTTAAAATTGTATTAATTTGTGACTTTTTTAATTTAACTATTTTTGACACTATAAAATAATTTAATATTGAAGCAGCATTCATCGAACCTCCACCCATTCCTGATTTTACTGGTATTTTTTTTTTAATTTTAATTAAATATTTTTTATTTTTGAGTAATTTTTTCTTATCTAAAATCTTGAGCAATAAAGTTATAGTATTTGTTTTTGTAATACCTTTGGAAAATTTTCCGTAAAATAATACCTTATGATTGTTTTTTGGTATTTGTTTAATTTTTATGTCGTCATTTAAATCTATAAATGAAATAAGACTTTCTATCCTGTGTAGTTTAGATTTTAATTTTCCTAATACCCCCAGAGATATATTAATTTTTGCATTTGATTTAATTTTTATTAATGACATTTTTAAGTTTCATCAAGTCCTTTTATTAATTTTTCAACTATATTTTTTTTCATTTCTTCTTCTGCATCTTCCATTTCTAAAACATTTTCCCAAAAATATTTTGCCTGTAATTTTCTATTTAGTTTCCAAAGAATATCTGCATAATGATCGTTTACAATGGGATCATCAGGCATTAACTGAACAGCTTTAACTAAATATTTTTCTGCTCTAATATAATCTCCAATTAAGTAATAACCCCATCCAACCGAGTCTATAATGTAGGGATCGTTCTTTTTTAGTTTGTATGCTCTTTGCAGCATTTCAATTGCTTCATTAATCTTGTATTTTCTTTCCAGCCAACTATAGGCAAGATAATTTAATACATATGGTTCTTCTGGACTTATTTCTAAAGACTTTAATAAATCTTTATCTGCCATATCATATATTCCCATTCTTTCGTAACTTCCTCCCCTTCTGTATATCGTGTCAGCAAAAGACTCTGAGTTTTTTTCAATCTTTGATAACACTTCAGTATAATACTTAATAGCTTTTTTAAATTTTTTATTATTTTTATAAATTGTAGCCATATCAAATAATATTTTTGGATTAGGATTGTTAATTTTCTTAAATTTATTTTCTATATATAATAAAAATTTCTCCGTTCCTTTTTGTTCTTTAACAATCTGAGCTATTCTTTTTATTTTATACCATTCATATACTTCATGTTTATTATCAAATTTATTTAGTATTTTTCTAGTTAAATTATAATTTTCATTTAAATAATAATTTTCAGCTAATAGTGTTAGATTAAAATAAAATTTTGGATTTAAATAATTTGAAATGTTTAAATAAAAATTTGAACTTAAAAATTCATCTTGAGAAGAATATAAGTTAGCAATTAAAAAAAAGAATTCTGCTAAAATATCATTTTCCGATTTACAAGAGAAAAACTGATTAAAATTTTCAAATTTAGACTCAGTTACCCAGTTTTTTGCTTGAGAAATTATCAGACTGCTACCTATAGGGTCTACATTTTCAACTAATTGTTTTGCTTCATTATAATTTTTTTTTTCAATAAGATTTGCAAGGTAAAAAAATAAATACCTTGAATATTCTCCTTTAGGTGAATTTATTAAATTTATAAAATAACTATCAGTTAGATTACTATTTAAATAGCAAGTCTGAAAAGCTCTTGTAATTAAACTTAATTTTCCAAATTTTTCATCGTTTTCATCAGATATTTCTTTATTTATAAATAATTTTGCATAACTTTCTAACGTTTCAAAAATAATATATTCATAAGTTCCGTCATCTTGAAAATTTTTCATTAAAGATACATATTCTAAAGAATTTAAATAATTTCCTTTTTTTAAGCTATCTACAGCCATCAATAAATTAGCTTCAAAAAAATTAGAATTTTTTAAATTTTTTGAAAGTTTAATTTGTTTAATAGCTTTTGATACTTGTCCATCCTCAACTAACGAAAAAACATACTCTTCTAAAAATTTTTCATGTTCATTTAGTAGTTGCTTTGAAAAATTAAAATATTTTAGAGCATCTTTGTTTCTATTATTATCGTAGGATATAAGAGCTGAAAAATAATTTGACAAATACCTGTGGTTGAAATTTTTTTCATCTGTTGTTTTGGAATAAATTTCAGAATGGTATAAAGTAAAAAAAATTAAAAAAAATTTAAAAATTATAATTTTCATATTTTTAATATTATGTTTTATAAAAATAAAAAACAAAATGACATAATAAACTTAGAATTGCTCAAATCATATGAAATTGGATATACTTTTAGCAATAAACCGATAAAAAGGATTGAAATTAAACCAGAAGTAGAGAGTAAAACTGAATTACTGAAGAATTTATCTTATAAAATATCTAAAATAGAAAACTGTGAACTTAAATCAAGTGCTTCAAAATTAGTTTTTAGTGATGGAGATCCAACTAGTCCCTTAATGATTGTAGGTGAAGGGCCAGGACAAAAAGAAGATGAAATTGGCAAACCCTTCGTAGGAGAGGCGGGACTTCTTCTAAATAAAATGTTCAAAGCGATAAATATTGGGAGAGAGAAAATTTATATAACCAATGTTGTAAATTATAGACCTCCAAATAACAGAAAGCCTGAACCTTCTGAGATAACAAAATATGCATTTTTTTTAAGAGAACATATTTCAATTATAGACCCTAAGATACTGATTTTGATGGGCAGCACAGCTATGGAGTCATTGTTTGGAACTAAAATAAAAATTTCAAAAGAAAGAGGCATCTGGAAAGAATTAATCGTAAATAATAAAACTTATCTCACAATGATTACATTTCACCCCGCATATCTATTAAGACAACCAGATCAAAAAAAATATTCTTGGGCTGATTTAAAAGAAACAAGAAGAAAAATAAATGAATTAAATTTAAAAATTTAGTATGAAAAATATTGTTGCAGGAGTCGATGAGGTGGGCAGAGGAAGTCTTGTAGGGCCAGTTTTTGCTGCGGCTGTTATTTTAAAAAATAATTTAGATAAAAAAAAATTAAAAGACTCCAAAAAACTCTCAAAAAAGAATCGTGAAATATTAGAAAAGTATATAAAAAAAAATTCAATTTGGTCGATTGGTTCAGCTTCATTAAAGGAAATAGAAAAGCTAAATATTTTAAATGCAAGCATGCTTGCAATGAAGAGAGCAATAAAAAGATTAAAAAAAAAACCTGAATTAGTATTGGTGGATGGAAATAGAATTCCTATAATTAAAAATTATAACTTAAAATATGTAATTAAAGGTGATCAAAAAGTACCTGAAATATCTGCAGCTTCAATCATAGCTAAAGTTTCAAGGGACCGATTAATTACAAAAATGTCAAAAAAGTTTATTAGTTATTATTGGGATAAAAATGCAGGCTACGGAACAAAAGACCACCTGTCAGCTATGAAAAAGTTTGGTATTACTAAATATCACAGAAAAAAATTTCAGCCAGTACACAACATATTGAGTCTTAAATAAAATAGATCACAATTAGACACAAAATATTTCAATCGTGGGTTGACGAGGACTCTTGCCTAGAGTCTAATTGTTTTTTATAAAATGATTAATTTAACTTTAAAAAATAAAATTGTTTTAGGCGATAGTCTCAAAGAATTAAAGAAAATTCCTAGTGAAACATTTGATCTGATTTTTGCAGATCCACCTTACAATTTACAGTTAAAAAATCAGTTAATTAGACCAGACAGATCAAAGGTAAACGCTGTAAATGACAATTGGGATAAATTTGAAAATTTTAAAAGCTATGATGATTTTACTGAAATTTGGTTGAAAGAATGCAGAAGAATTTTAAAAAAAAACGGAAGTATTTGGGTAATAGGTAGCTATCACAACATTTTTAGAGTAGGAAAAAAAATTCAAGATTTAGGTTTTTGGATATTGAATGATGTAATATGGAACAAAAATAATCCAATGCCAAATTTTAAGGGAACGAGATTTACAAATGCTCACGAAACTTTAATTTGGGCATCTAAAAGTAAAAAATCTAAATATACATTCAATTACCAGTCTTTAAAATGTTTGAACGATGATCTTCAAATGAGATCAACTTGGAATATTCCTATTTGCAATGGAAATGAAAGGTTAAAAGAAAAAGGAAAAAAAGTTCACTCTACTCAAAAACCTGAAGCTTTGATCCATAGAATTTTACTAGCTTCTACTAATAAAAATGATTTTATTTTTGATCCTTTTTTAGGATCTGGAACAAGCGCTGTTGTTGCAAAAAAACTTGGAAGAATTTTCTATGGTATAGAAAAAGAAAAATTATATTTTGATGCTGCTAAAACAAGAATAAAAAAAACTAAAGTTATAGAAAATGAATATTTGGATATAATTCAAAATAACAAGTCAAAACCAAGAATTCCATTTGGATCATTAGTTGAGCTTGGTGTTATTAAACCAGGAACAGAGATTTATGATCAAAAGAAAAAGATTAATGCAACAATAATGATTGATGGAAGTATTCGATATCAACAATCAGAAGGCTCTATACATAAAGTTGCCGCAAAAATACTTGGCGCTGAAAGCTGCAATGGATGGACTTACTGGCATTATCAATCAGGCAATAGTCTTAAACCTATAGATGAATTAAGACAAAGATTAAGACCAAATTATTAATTTTTATAAATTTTTCCTAAATAATTATCTAAAAATCTCTTATTTTTTGTCAAAAATTTAAGAAGAAAATTCCTAATAAAAACTATTAGTCGATTTGATAAATGAAAAGCAAAATGATTAAAAATTGATCTTAAATTAACTGACTTTATCTTCTCATATCTTTTTTTATAATAAGTATTAGTATTATTTTCAATTTCTTCATACACTTCTTTGGAAGACTCTATCGATTGAGAAGCTCCTTGGGCAAATGACGGAGGAATTGCATAAAGTGCATCTCCTACAAAAAATATATTATTTATTTTAGGTTGATCAAATTTTTTGCTAATAAAAATTGGAAAAGATTTTAAATTTTTAATTTTATTTTTAAAATTAAAAGATGTTTTTGAAGATATTTCATTTAATGTAGATTGTAAAAAATCATCATTTTCAAAATATTTTTTATCTTTTGTTTCTTCTTCTTTTAGACGTTTTTTAATTACTGAAATAAAGTTATATTCTTTATTTTGATTTACTGGATATATTACAAAATGAAAATTAGAGCCTAGATAAATAGAAATATCATTACTTTCAATGTTCTTGATATTGCCTCTTAAAGCAATTGAATTAAAATATTTTGGAATAATTTTTTTCTGAAATATCATTGATTTACTTTTTGAAAAAACACCATCAGATATTATTAGATAATCAAATTGATCTTTATATTTATTTGAAAATGTTAAACTTAATTTATCTTTATATTCTATATTTTTTAATTCACAGTTATGAAAAATATTATCTCTAGGAATATTTTTTAATAAAAATTTTAGTAATGTTGATCTTTTTAAAGTTGTATATTTATTATGTTCATAATTAAATTTTGATATTTCAATATCACAAATTTTTTTAGATGATTTTGCATCATAAAAAATTACTTTTTTAGGAAAAGATACTTCTTGCTCATCAATGTTTTTAAAACCTATTTCATTTAATAATTGAACGCTATTTACAGAAAGCTGTATTCCATATCCATTAACTAATTCAAAATTTTTTTTTTTTTCAAAAATTTGATAATTATATTTCAGGTTTTTTTGGAGAAGGTTCGCAAAATATAAACCAGAAATTCCTGCTCCAATAATTGCAATTTTTTTCATTAATAATTTATTACTGATTTAAAAATTTTTTTAGTAAAAGATGGCAATATATATTTTGTAATTTCATTTCTATCTAAAAAAAAACCATTTTTTAAATTAGTTCTTTTATTTGTTTTATTTATTATTATCTTCATATCCATATTTGACATTTTAATATTAATTCTTTTATTTATGGAAGATTTAAATTTTTGTTTATTAATTTCTTTCATAGGAAAAATTAATAAATTTTTTAAAAAATTAAATTTATTATTTTTGACTAATATATATCTGTTTTTGTTTACAAATATATTTGCCTCAAAATATTTAATTTTATTAAATTTATCATTAGATTTAATTTCAAAATCATTTTTTTTGAATGAAATACAACTTTTTTTTATTGGGCATTTAAAACATAAAGGGTTTGTTGGTTTGCAAATTAATGCACCTATTTCCATAATAGCTTGCGCATAGTCGCTAGATCTATTTGATTTACCAAAAAAAAATTTTTTTTTATTTAAATATTCTTTATTAATTTGCTTATATTTTAGTAAATAAAATACTCTTTTCAAAATCCTTTCAACATTTCCATCAAGAGGAATGAAGGGTTTGTTGAAAGCAATAGCCATTATTGCTGCTGAAGTATAGTCCCCAATTCCTGGTAATTTTTTTAGTTCATCAATACTTTGTGGTAAGTTTCCGTTGTAATCTTTTATTATTTTTTTTGCAGTTTTCTTCAAGTTTAATGCTCTAGAATAATATCCTAGACCTTCCCAACACTTCATAATTTTTTGATCACTCACTTTAGCTAATGTTTGTATGTCTGGAATTTTTTTTATAAAGTTTTCAAAATATGGAATTACAGTTTTAACCTGTGTTTGTTGTAACATTATTTCACTAACTAATGTAAAATATTGTCTTTGCTTTTGAGAAACATAATTTCTCCATGGTAATTTTCTTTTATTATTATCGTACCAATAAAGAATTTTTTTTGATATGTTTTGGCTCTTCATATGAAATATAAAAGCAATACTAGGCAGAGAAAGAAATCAATTCAAGGATTAAGATCATTTAAAGACACTTTGCCAAAGAAAATTAGAGAAAACTTTTTAAAAAAAGGTAATTTATATTCAAAAATTACTAAAAATTGGAAAATAATTGTTGGCAATGACCTTAATAACGCATGTTCTCCAAAGTCATTTAAAAATATAAAAAATTCTGGCATAAAGAGGTTGAATATTATGGTCAAAAGAGGTTATGAAACAGAAGTTGAGTATTCTAGAGAAATAATAATTAAAAAAATTAATAATTTCCTTGGATACGAATTTGTTAATAAAATTAAATTATTAAGAAATTAAAAAATGAAAAAAATATTCTACGTATTTTTATTTTTAATAATTGGTATCACTCCACTAAATTCTGCTTCAAAGGTAAATACAATAATTGAGGGGAATATAGATGCAAAAATTACAATGCTAGTTTATGAGTCTTTAACATGTAGTCATTGTGCTAGTTTTCATGAAAATATTTATCCTAAATTAAAAAAAGATTTTATAGATCAAGGTCTAGTTAAAATTGAATATAAAAATTTTCCATTAGATTTGGCTGCATTCAATGCTTCTAAAATTGCTCATTGCAGAAATGATGGAAAATCAGATATTCTACATTTTTTGTTTGAAAATCAAAAAAAGTGGGCAAATGTGGAAACCGTCGAAGAAGCTAATGCCAATTTAATTAAAATTTTAAAAGATGATTATTCTGATATTAACTTTGAAAAATGTGTTAATAATCAGTCAATTGAAGATCATGTACTAGAAGATCGAATCGATGGAGTTAAAAAATTTAAAATAAATGCTACTCCTACTCTAATTATAAATGATAAAAAGTTTGATAATCCGCTAGACTATGAAAAATTAAAGAAAACTCTTAAAAAAATGATATAACTATAATAATGGAGTTTAAAAAAATTCAATTAAATGGATTTAAATCATTTGCGGAAAAAACAAATTTTCTTATTGAAGAAGGTTTGACTGGAATTGTTGGACCCAATGGTTGTGGAAAATCAAATATAGTAGAATCTCTTAGGTGGTGTATGGGGGAGACTTCAGCAAAAAGTATGCGTGGGTCTGGTATGGAAGATGTTATATTTTCAGGAACTTCTAACAAACCATCAAAAAATATTGCGGAAGTTTCTATAAAATTATCAAATCAGAACAAAGATGGACCAATTCAATATAAGGAATTAGACGATATAGAGATACGAAGAAAAATTGAAAAAGATAAAGGTTCAAAATTTTATATTAATGACAAAGAAGTAAGGGCAAAAGATGCTCAAATGTTTTTTGCTGATTTATCAACTGGCGCTCATTCCCCTTCCATAATCAGTCAAGGTAGAATTGGTTCATTGGTTACTGCAAAACCAGTAGATAGAAGGGCAATTTTAGAAGAAGCTGCAGGTATAGCTGGTCTACATGCAAGAAGACATGAAGCAGAGCTTAGATTAAGTGCTGCTGAAAATAACTTAAAACGAGCAGATGAATTAAGAAAACAGCAAGAGAAGCAATTAATAAATCTTCTAAAACAAGCGGAAGAAGCAACAAAATATAAAAATATTTCTGAAGAAATAAAGAAAATTGAGGCAGGACTTTATTATTTAAGACTAAAAGATATTGAACAAGAAATTCGAATTGAGAATGAAATTAATTCTGAAGCAGAAAATGAAGTAAAAGTTTTTAATGAAAAAATGGAAATTATTGAAAAAAAAATAAAAGAAGAAAATGAAAAAGTTGATCCTATAAGAAACAAAAATATTGAAAATTTATCTAAAATTCAAAGACTTAATTTAGAGTTAAAAAGTCTGGATGAAGCAAGCGATAGAATAAAAAATGAAATTGAAAATATTAAAAATTCACTGAAAACAATTGATGATGATGTGGATAGAGAAAAAAGTATAGTGATAGATGCAAATTCAAATGAAAAAAGACTAAAAGAAGAAAAACTTGAGTTAATTGAAATCGACTCGAAATATTATGAGACTGAAAAAAAATCTAATCAAGATTTAGAATCCACAAAAAATAGATTAAAGCTAGAGATAGATAAGGTTAAAGAATTGATAATTTCAAAAAACAATGATGAAGCAATTACTATTCTAGATAATTGTAAAATAATTATTGAAGAATATGCAGATAGCTACAGCAAAAATCAAGGTATAAAAAAAGAGTCTGTTAAAAGAAATGAGAGAATAAAAACTATAGAAAAAGAAATCGAAAGTTGGAAAAATCTTTTAATTAATTCAGAAAAAATGATTAATGAACTAAACGATAGAAAGAAAAAACAAATAAATAAACTTAAAGAATTAGAGAATGAACCTCAAACTCAAGCGGAAAAAAAGGGCCAGATTTCTGAAAGTTTAAGAATTTCAGAAGAAGAAAAAAATGAAAATGAAAATATAATAGAAGAAATTGATAACAAAATTAATCAACTAAGGGAAGAATTAGACAATACAAAGGAAAACTCAATAGAAATCAGAGAAAGAAAAGCAAGCTCAGGAGCAACTGTTGAAGGATTAAATAAAAGAAAAAATGATTTACTTGAAAGAGTTCAAACAGAATTGGACCTCGATGAAAGTAATATTCTAGAATTTTCAAATTTGGAAAAAAATGAAGAATTTCCAGATGCTGTAACTCAAGAAGAGCTTTTAGATGCAAAAAAAAGGGATAGAGATAAACTTGGTTCTGTAAATCTAAGAGCTGATGAAGAAACAACAAAATATGAAACTGAAATAAAAAAAATGGAACAAGATAGGCAAGACCTAGTCAGTGCAATTATAAAACTTAAAGAAAGTATTAACGAATTAAATCAAAAAGGTAGAGAAAGACTTTTGGAAGCTTTTGAAAAAGTAAATAGAAAATTTAATGAGGTATATACAAAACTTTTTAATGGAGGTAATGCGAAATTAGAATTAGTTGACTCTGACGATCCACTAGATGCAGGTCTTGAAATGTTAGTGAGCCCACCAGGTAAAAGGCTGCAGTCAATAACACTTTTATCAGGTGGTGAACAGGCGCTTACTGCGTTATCACTTATTTTTGCAGTTTTTCTAACTAATCCATCTCCTATATGTGTTCTTGATGAAGTAGACGCTCCATTAGATGATGCTAATGTAACTAGATTTTGTAATTTGCTCGAAGAATTAAACAAAATTACAACAACAAGATTTATAATTGTAACTCACCATGCACTTACAATGTCAAAAATGGATAGATTGTATGGTGTAACAATGCCAGAAAAAGGCATTAGTCAATTAGTGGCGGTTGATTTACAAAAAGCTGAAAGCATGGTTGCTTAAATTGAATGCCAAATGACCAATTTAAAACTCGCCTTAAAATTGCAAAAGACAAGTTAAAAACAGTTAAATTTAATAAAAAAGCAGAACCTAAGTCAAATATTGGCCATGCTTTTAAAATGAGCACTGAATTGGTATCTGCTGTTGCAGTTGGGACAATTATTGGGTTTATTTTAGACAATTGGTTTGGTACTAAACCTTGGTTAATTTTAATATTTTTTTTTGTGGGCGTAATCACTGGAATTTTGAATGTGATAAAGTCTGCAAAAAAAATGCAAAAATAGAATATAAAAAATGGCAGCAAATCCAATGCACCAATTCAACGTTTATCGAATTGGTCCAGAAATAAAACTAGGTGAGATAGACATATCATTTACTAATGCAAGTTTATTTATGGTGATAAGTTCTATTGCCATATTAGTAATATTTAATCTTGGATCAAAGAAAAATACTTTAATACCAAATAAAATACAGTTGTTAGCAGAATTAAGTTATTCATTTATAGCAAAAATGATAAACGATACTGCGGGCTCCAAAGCTAAACCCTACTTTTCATTTATATTTTCACTATTTATGTTTGTATTATTTTGCAACATGTTTGGAATGATCCCATATTCTTTTACAGTTACGAGTCATATAATTGTAACTTTTATGCTGGCAGCATTCATATTTATTGGTGTTACCGTTATTGGTTTTATAAAGCATGGATTAGGTTATCTAAAGTTATTTGTTCCTAGTGGCGTACCAATGGTATTATTGCCTTTAATTGTTGTGATTGAAATAATATCATACCTAAGTAGACCGGTAAGTTTATCGGTAAGATTATTTGCAAATATGATGGCTGGACATACAATGATGAAGGTGTTTGGGGGATTTGTGGTAAGTCTAGGAATAATTGGTGGATGGCTTCCACTAAGTTTTTCGGTTGCTTTAACAGGTTTGGAAATACTGGTTGCTTTTCTTCAAGCTTATGTTTTTGCAATTTTAACATGCATTTATTTAAATGATGCATTAAATTTACACCATTAAAAAGAAGGAGGATATAATGGAACTAGAAGCAGCAAAAATGATAGGAGCAGGTTTAGCGGCAATTGCTCTAGCTGGTGCAGGTGTTGGAATAGGTATTATTTTTGGTAATTACCTTTCTGGTGCTATGAGAAATCCGTCTGCAGCACAAAAACAATTTCCTAATTTACTTTTAGGATTTGCTTTGGCTGAAGCAACTGGATTATTTGGACTGGTTGTGGCTTTAATTATTTTATTTGCATTTTAATTAATGAATAAAAGAATATTTTTTCAAAGTTTATTTGTAATCTTTGTGTCAAACTCTATGGCACAAAGTGCAGAAACTGGAGGAATGCCACAATTAAATCCTGAATATTGGATATCGCAAATATTTTGGTTAGTTATTTCTTTTGGAGGAATGTTTGTAATATTGTCTAAAATAGTATTGCCTAAAATTAGTGGAAATCTTGAAGCAAGAAAATCTCAGATATTAGAAAATATAGAAATTGCAGAAAAACAAAGAGAAGAAAGTGAAACTAAGGTTAGAGAATACGAAAAAATTATTTTAGATAGTAAAAATGAAGCAAAAAACTATTTTAATGATGCTCGTAAAAAAGTTATAGAAAATATAAATCTTAAAAAAGAATCTTTAGAAAATGAAATTAACGAAGAAATTAAATCTGCAGAAAAAGAAATAAATGATCTTAAAAATAGTTCTCAGGAAAAAATTCGTAAAATAGCAATAGAGACTTCTTCAGATATAGTAAAACAACTAATTAATGTAGACGTAAACAGTAGTAGTATATCTGCGATAGTGGAAGATCTTTCAAAAAAAAATAAGGACAAATATCATGGCATTTGACGCAACATTTTGGGTAGCTGTATCATTTATTATTTTCTTTGGTGCTTTAGTTTATATGAAAATACCTCAAAAAATAATTGAACTTTTAGATAAAATGATTGGTGACATTAAAAAAGAAATTGCTGAAAGTGAAAAATTAAGATCGGAGTCAAAAACTTTATTAGACAATGCTCAAAATAAAATAGACTCTGCTAAAGATGAAAGTAAAAAAATTCTTGATCAAGCTAAAAAAGATAGCGAAAGATTGGTTATAGAAATGAATGATAAATTTTATAAAACTTCTGAAATTAAAAAAAATTTAGCTACTACAAAAATTTCTCAAATGAAAGATTCTACAATCAAAGAAATAAAGAATACATCTATAAAACTAGCAGTGGACTCAGTGAAAAAAATTATTTCAACATCAGTAGATAAATCAAAACTAGACAACTTATTTGAAAAAAATCTTGAAGAAACAAAAACTGAATTAAAAAAGATAAATTCTTAGTATAATATATATTTCAGTTACTTTTTAAAAAAATAAGATAAATTAACTTTTATGAATTCTTTAGTTATAGGATCTGGTTTTGGTGGTATAGCAGCAGCACTTAGACTTAGAGCTAAGAAACATAAAGTTACTTTAATAGAAAAACACTCTGATCTTGGCGGAAGAGCAAGGGTATTTAAGAAAAATGGTTTTATTTTTGATGGTGGACCTACTGTAATTACAGCACCGTACTTGATTTATGAACTCTTTGAACTTTTTAATAAAAAACCTCAAGATTATATAGAGATTAAACCTATTGATACTTGGTACAGATTTGTTTTTGAAGACGGAAAAGAATTTGATTATTCGGGAAATGAAGAATTAATGAAAATTCAAATTAAAAAAATAAGTGAAAAAGATATTAAAGGTTATGAAAATTTAGTTAGTTTTACTAAAAAAATTTTTGATAAAGGTTTTACTGAACTATCAGATGTTCCATTTGATAAATCTTTTTTTATGTTAAAACAGATTCCTGCTTTATTAAAATTAAAAAGCTATAAATCAGTTTATTCTTTAGTTTCATCTTTTATCAAAAACGAAAAATTAAGAAGAATATTAAGTATGCATCCTTTATTAGTTGGTGGTAATCCTTTTACAACAACTTCAATATATGGATTAATATTATATTTGGAAAAAAAATGGGGTGTTCATTATTCTATGGGTGGAACTGGCAATATCATTAAAGGCCTAGAAAAATTAATGATAGAAGAAAATATAGAAATAATAAAAGGTTCTGAAGTTATAAATATAAATTCCCAAGGAGGAAAAATTAAGAGTGTAAAATTGCAAAATCAGTTAGAAATAATGGCTGATAATGTTATTTGTAATGCAGATCCACCTTCGGTTTATGATAAATTAATAAATAATAAAAAAACAAATGCCTTTTTTAATTGGAAAAAAAAACGAATGGAATATTCCATGGGTTTATTTGTTTATTATTTTGGAACAAAAAAAGTTTACGAAAAAGTAGCTCACCATACAATAAAGTTTGGAGACAAATATAAAGAACATTTAGATGATATTTTTAAAAATAAAAAAATAAATGATGATATAAGTTATTATTTACACAGACCATCTGCAACGGATAAATCAATGGCTCCTGAAGGACATGATTGTTTTTATGTTTTGGTTCCTGTTCCAAATAACCAATCTGGAATTAACTGGTCTATCGAAGGAGATAAACTTAAAAATTTAGTTATAAGCAAGATGGAAAAAAGTTTATTACCCAATTTAAAAAATAATATAGTTGAAGATTTTTATTTAACTCCTGATTATTTTGAAAATGAATTAAATACAAAATATGGTTCTGGTTTTTCAGTACAACCAAAATTAACGCAGTCTGCTTACTTTAGATTTCATAATAAATCTGAAATTTTAGATGGTCTTTATTTTGTTGGAGCAGGTACTCATCCAGGAGCTGGCATACCCGGAGTTCTTTCGTCTGCTAAAGTATTGGATAAAATAATTTAATGACAAAAAAAAACTATCTAGCTACATTTGCTAAATCGTTTCATTGGGCTGGATTTTTTTTACCTAAAAATGTTTACGATGATTGCTCTAAGCTATATGCATTTTGTAGAGTGCTGGATGATTTGGTGGATGAAAAAACTAACTTAAAATTAAGAGTAAAAAAATTTAATGAAGTTAAAAATATTTTTAATAAAACTTATGAACTAGACAATAATGATAAAAAGGTAATGGATCAAAATGAGCATAAAATAATTGTATATGATATGATTATCCTTGCAAATAAAAATAATATAAAAAGAATTATTTTAGATGATTTAATCGAAGGTGTTAGTTCAGATTTAAAAAAAAAAGTTTATTTAAAATCAGTAAAAGATTTATTAATTTATTCATATAGAGTTGCTGGAACAGTTGGGTTAATGATGGCTAGAATACTAAATGTAAACGATACAAGATCTTTAAAGGGAGCAATAGATTTAGGCATTGCAATGCAACTTACAAATATAGCAAGAGATGTGATTGAAGATCAAAAAATGAATAGACAATATATTAAACCAGATTTTAAAAATATTGAAGCAACGTTAAAACTGGCAGATATGTTTTATGAAAGTTCATTTAGTTCAATAAAGAAAATTCCATTTAAATATAGATTTGCGATAATTGTAGCCAGAAGAGTTTACAGACAAATTGGAAGAAAAATTATACAAAAAAAAAGTATGGAGAGTTATGAAAAATCGGGAAAAATTTATGTTAATAATTTTGGAAAAATATATCAAACTATTCTATCTTTATTTGATTTAATGTTGCTTTTTTTAAAAGATGTAGAGTCTCATCAAAGAAATAAGGAATATAAAATTATAAGTGAGGAAGTAAATCTAGATGAAAGAATTTGATTATATCATTTTAGGTGGTGGATGTGCTGGTTTATCATTAGCTTACCAGCTAGATATAAAAAAAAAATTAAAAGATAAAACTTTAGCTATTGTTGAAACTAGAGATGAATATAAAAGAGATAAAACTTGGTCATTTTGGAAAGTTACAGATCATAGTTTTGATGACTGTGTTAT
This sequence comes from uncultured Pelagibacteraceae bacterium, assembly GCA_902551455.1. Classification (GTDB taxonomy): domain Bacteria; phylum Pseudomonadota; class Alphaproteobacteria; order Pelagibacterales; family Pelagibacteraceae; genus Pelagibacter. The sequence goes on from CACDDC010000004.1 coordinate 50,204, forward strand.
CAAAAGTTGGAATAATTTTTCTGTAAATTCTCAATTAGGATCGCATGAAGTTGTAAATAAAGACTATCCTTACCAAACTATAGATAGTGGTTTATTTTATATAAAAGTCTTAAACCAATTAAAAAAAAATAAAAATATTCAATTTTTTAAAAATACAGACCAAATTAGTTTAGATAATTCATTTATATTTAATAGCATTCCATCAGAAGAAAATTATCAAACAAATCTTTGGCAACATTTTAAAGGTATAGAAATTGAAACTTTTAAAGACACTTTTGACGATGAAATTTTTAACTTAATGGATTTTGATTGTGATCAAAGAAATAATGTTCACTTTTTTTACACCTTACCTTTCAAAAAGAATAAGGCTTTAATTGAAACAACTTGGCTATCAAAAATGGATGATAAATCATTAAATGATTATGATATACAATTAGAAAAATATATCAAAGAAACTCTTAAAATAAAAAATTATAAAATAAATTATCAAGAAGAAGGAGCTATACCTTTATTCTATCCATTTAATAAAGTGGATAAAAATAAAATTAACATTGGATCTGCTGGAGGGATGACTCGTTTAAGCACCGGATATACTTTTCTTAATATCCAAGACCATAGCAAATATATAACTAATAATATTGACAAAATTAAAAAAACAAAAGCTTACCACATTGGAAAAAAATATGAGTTTCTTGACAATATATTTTTAAATGTTTTAAAAAATAATCCAGAAAAAATGCCAAAAATATTTTTAAATATGTTTAAAGCACCTTCCAAAACAGTTATAAAATTTTTATCAAATAAAAGTAACATTTTTGAGGATCTGGTAATAATTTTAAAAATGCCTAAATGGATATTTATTAAAAATATTTTTTAATTAGATGAATAAAATAAATTATTATCATTCATTAATTTTTTTTAATTTATGTATAATATTATCAGCCTTTGAATTTTTAAGAAATAATAGTCTAATTATTTTATGTTTATTTCTTATATTAAGTTTAGGAATATCTCATGGAGCGCTGGATCATATAAAAGGAAAAAAATTATTAAAACTGCTTAATTATAAATCGACTTCAATATTTTATATTTCATATATTCTTATTGGAATAATTATAATTCTATTATGGATATTATTTTCTAAAATTTTATTATTAATTTTTTTAATAGTTGCATCATATCATTTTGGGAAAGAAGACTCTGAGTTTATAAACAGTAAATCTAATCTTGATTTAATTTACTTTTTTAAAGGATCTCTTGTGATAACAGCTCCATTGTTATTGCATAAGAATGAAACACTGAATATTTTTAATAATTTAAATTTTGATATTTCACAAAATTTATTTATATCGAATGAATTTCTATATATATTTATAGCAATAAGTTTATTTGCAAATATTATTATTTCATTAAATAAAAAAATTTATATTAAATCACTACTATTGATGGATTTTATATCCATCCTACTACTTAACTATTTCTTGAGTCCAATTTTGGCATTTACAATTTATTTTTGTTTTTTGCATTCTATTAGACATTCATTTAAATTGTCTAATGAGCTCAATAAAAAAAATTTTATTAAAGGATTTAAAGAATTTTTAATAAAAGCAATGCCATTAACTATTTTAACTGCTGTTTTATTCTTAATTTCTCTATTTTTTTTAAATAATTATTACTTTTTAGATAATGCTATATCAAAAGTAATATTTATTGGTTTGGCGTCTTTAACCTTTCCACATATATTGCTGGAATATTTAATTGAAAAAAATGAAAAGCAAAGAAATTAAAATTTTACTTGCAGCCCCACGTGGGTTTTGTGCAGGCGTAGAGCGTGCCATAGAAATTGTAAAAAAAAGTATCAATAAATACGGAGCGCCGGTCTATGTCAGGCACGAAATTGTTCACAATAAGCATGTGGTTGATGGTCTAAAAAAAATTGGTGCTATTTTTGTTGAAGAACTAGATGAAATAAAAGATAAAACTAGACCAGTAATTTTTTCTGCTCATGGAGTGCCAAAAAAAGTTCCTATTGAGGCTGAAAATTTTAAAATGGAATATGTGGATGCAACATGTCCACTTGTATCAAAAGTTCATAGGGAAGCTGAAAATTTAAATAAAAATGGATTACAAATTTTATTAATTGGCCACAAAAATCATCCTGAAGTTATAGGAACCATGGGTCAAATTCCTGAAGGTGAAATTGATCTTATTGAAAGTATTGATGATGTTAATAATTACCAAAATAAATCTAAAAAAAAATTAGCTTTTGTTACTCAAACAACTCTTTCAGTTGATGATACAAAAGAAATCATATCAGCTTTAAAGAAAAAATTTCCAGAGATTAAAGAACCAAAAAAAGAAGATATTTGTTACGCAACAACAAATAGACAGTCTGCAGTAAAAAAAATTGCAAAAGAATGTGATATGTTTTTTGTAATTGGAAGCAGAAATTCATCAAACTCTTTAAGATTGGTAGAAGTTGCAAAAAATTCTGGATGTTCGAATTCAAGATTAATTCATTCTGAAAGCCCGGTGCCCTTAGACGAAATTGAAAAATATAAAACCATAGGTATTTCATCGGGAGCATCTGCACCTGAAATATTGGTTGATAATTTTATAAATAATTTAAAAAAAAAATTTACAGTAGCAATAGAAGAAATAGAAATAGTTAAGGAAAATATAACATTTAAGATCCCAGGAAAATTAAACTAGATGGCAATTTATACAAAAATTTCTTCAAAGGATATTTTATTAATTGAGAAAAAGTACAATTTAGGAAAAATAATTTACTTTAAAGGTATTAAAAAAGGAATAGAAAATACTAATTATCTTTTGAAAACACAAAACAAAAAATTCATACTGACTCTTTTTGAAAAAAGAGTTAAAAAAAAAGATTTACCTTACTTTATGAATTTAATGGACAGGTTAAGTGAATATAAAATTAACTGTCCAAAGCCTCAAAGAAATAAAAAAGGAAGTTTTTTGATAAAAGTTAAAAATAAAACTGCGTCCATTGTTTCTTTTGTTGAAGGAAAAGATAAGTTAAAATTAAACCCAAAGAACTGTTACGAAATTGGCAAAAATATAGCTAAATTTCACATGGCATCAAAAAAAATAAAACTTTATAGAAAAAATTCTTTATCATTAAAGGAATGGCCAAAACTGTTAAATAAAATTGGAAATAAATCTAAAATTATAAACCCAAATTTAAATGGTTTAATGAAAAATATTTTCTTAAAAATAAAAAATAGATGGCCAAAAAATTTACCTTATGGAATTATTCATGCCGATTTGTTTATCGATAATATTTTTTTTAAGAAAAATAAATTTCATGGATATATAGATTTCTATTTTGCGTGTAATGATTTTTTAATGTATGAAATTGCTATTTGTATAAACGCATTATGTTTTGACAAAAAAAATAATAAATTTATATTTAATAAGAAAAAATCATCAAATCTTATTAAGGGTTATTCAAAAATAAGAAAATTCTCTGATAAAGAAAAAAAATCTTTAAATATCTTGTGTGAAGGTGCGGCTCTTAGATATTTATTGACTAGAACCTATGATTACTTAAATACTCCAAAAAATGCTGTTATTAAAATAAAGAATCCGAGAGAATACATTCAAAAACTTAAAGTACATAATAACTTTAGCAATTTTAAAAATTATTATAATTAAATGATTAAGATTTATACTGATGGTTCTTGTTTAGAAAATCCAGGAAATGGTGGATGGGCAGCAATAATTATTGATGATGGAAAAAAGATTCAAATAAAAGGAAGTAAAAAAAATACTACAAATAATCAAATGGAGTTACTTGCTCCAATTGAAGCTTTAAAGAAAATTCCTAAAGGTAGTGTAGTTCAAATTTTCACAGACTCTAAATATGTAAAATCAGGAATAACAGAGTGGATATATAATTGGAAAAAAAATGGATGGAAAACTGCAGACAAGCAACCAGTTAAAAATAAAGAACTTTGGGAAGAGTTAGATCTTTTGGCTAATGAATTTGAAATAAGTTGGAATTGGGTAAAAGCACATTCAACAGATGAATTAAATAATGAAGTCGATTTAATTGCTAGAGAAGCTGCAAATTTATAATTATGAATAAAGAAGATGTTGAAGAAAATGAAAAAAAAGAAGTAGACCCAAAAATCCAAGAAGAAATAATTCAAGGATTAAAACGCTCTATAAAAAAACATGAAAAGGAAGAAAAAATAGTTTTTGGAATTGCAGCATTTATTGTTTTAATTCCATTAGCTATTATATTTTTAGCAATTATATTGGCATTATTTTTTTATCCTGAAATAGTTTGGATGTTTATACGGATAGCTTTTACCAAAATATTCGGTAATTAATTTTTCCTATTGTTTGATTTTTTTTGGTATTCATCAAATGCTTTGAACAATAAATCGAGATTATCAGATTCGGTTTTAATCCAATCATTATCTACAATTTTTTTAAATTCTTTTTTACGCTCCACTTCATCTTTTGAACCATTTATTACATAAAAGCCTAAAGTATTATATTTAAGTATTTTTAGAGCTTCTTTATTTATTTTATCATCGCGCTCTTCCAGTACATCATAGTCATTTCCAAACCAGAATTTATTAAAATCATCAAGCAAAGCAGGATCATAACAATCTAGATAAGTCATATAATACGTTAGTAAATAATAAATTCGATCTGATTCTATAAGATTAAAATCTAAATTTTTTTCAAAATTCCAAGGATGAACTTTTTTTTCTATGCTTTCTTTAAAATGATTAAATAGTTGGTTTCCATCTTCTTCAGAAATATCTTCATCAAAACATTCGGGCAAAAAATGTTTTTCTATCGAAGAAAAATAATCATCTTTAGACATCTCTTGCTTATTTTTGGTATTATCAACCACTAAGGTTGGCTCTTGTTTGTTGATTTCTTTACTCTTGATATCAAATAACCTGTTAATTAAATCTTTTAGAATACGTAGCACTTTATTTTATTTTTGGAGAATCCTTTATACATCATTTAACTTGATCAAAACAGTTTTAAATTTTTTTTTGGGTTAGATGGTGTTAATTAGAAATGTCAAATAGTTTTTAATATTTTTTCAAAAATTTATTTTTTTACTTGACATTGCTTTTAACAAAGTTTTTTACATCCTCTGTGCTGTTTTTTAATACTTGAAAGTTTTCTTTTTTATTAAGTACATGCTGAAGTTCTTTTGGTAATTTTTCATGCTTATTTATTGCATTTTTTGTAGCATCTGGGAATTTGCATGGATGTGCAGTTGATAAAACTACACAATCATTAAAAGATAGTTTTTTTGCAGCCCCTACTCCAACCGCTGTATGTGGATCTAATATAATATTATTTTCTTCATAATTTTTTTTAATAATGTCCAAAGTTTCTTGTTCATTACAACTTTCAGATAAAAAATCCTTTTGAATTATATCTAAATTGTTCTTTTCAATTTGATAAGAATTTTGCTTAACTTTTTTCATAATTTCTGCTGTTTTTTCAGAGTCAGAATTATTTACATAATAAATTAATCTTTCAAAATTACTTGCTAATTGAATATCCATACTAGGTGACAATGTTTCTTTAACTACTTTTGAAACATAATCTCCTTTTGAAATTGCTCTATGCAAAATATCATTTTCGTTTGTTGCTACAATTAATTTATTAATTGGTAATCCCATTTTCTTTGCAATATAACCTGCAAAAACATCACCGAAGTTACCTGTTGGAACTGAAAAAGAAATATTTTCTTTGCCTAGTTTAAAATATGAGTAAAAATAATACACTGCTTGAGCAATAATTCTTGCCCAATTTATTGAGTTTACTCCTGACATATTTATAGATTTAGAAAACTCTAGATCAGAAAACATTTGTTTTACAATATTTTGACAATCATCAAAATTTCCATCTATAGCAATATTGAAAACATTTTTTTCTTCAACGGTAGTCATAATTTTTCTTTGTACAGGAGAAATTTTATTATTTGGGTGTAAGACAAATATATTTAAATTAGATTTTCCTTTAATCGCATTAATAGCTGCTCCGCCAGTATCTCCGGAAGTTGCAACAACTATATTTATTTTTTTGTCATTTTTGCTTAGATAATATTCATACAAATTTCCAATGAATTGCATTGCAATATCTTTAAAAGCTAATGTCGGACCGTGAAATAGTTCTAACAATTTTATTTCTCCAATTTTCGAAATTTTAACTACTTCTTTTTCTCTAAATGTTGAGTATGATTTTTTCATTAATGATGAAAGTTCTTCTTTTTTTATAAAATCTGAAGAAAATAGATTTATTATTTCAGTAGATAAATCGTTATAATTTAAATTTTTAAGCTCTGATAACTCTTCGGAGTTATACTTTTTTAATGATTTTGGAACATAAAGACCCCCATCATCAGCCAGGCCTTTTATAAAAACGTCTTCAAAATTTAATTCTTTGCTATTATTTCTAGTACTTATGTATTTCATTAAATTTACTGATACTCCCAATTGAATTGGGTAGCAATATTAAAATGAATGATCTATTAAGAATAATAAAAATATCAAAAAAAGATAGAAAATTGAATATCCAAATACTTTTTTTGCTATTTTTGAGTCAAATTTATTTTTTTTAAACTTATATAAATCATAACAAATAAAATTATAATAAATAGTAAGAATCATTGCAGGTATTAAATATATTAATCCACTAAATTTAAAAAAATAAGGTAAATAAATTAGAGGCAACATAATTAAAGAATACAAAAGAATATGAATTTTAGTTTTTTCAATTCCTGAATAAATTGGCATCATAGGAACATTTGCTTTTTTATAGTCGTCTGCTTTATATAAGCTTAAAGCCCAGAAATGAGATGGAGTCCAAAAAAATATGATTAAAAATAATAAAATTGGTTCTAGGGATACAGAATTTGTCGATATAGTCCATCCTATAATTGGAGGTAAAGCTCCAGCTGCTCCTCCTATAACAATATTTTGAGGTGTTTTTCTTTTTAACCAAATTGTATACACAAAAAGATAGAACAAAATGGTAGATAGTAGCAAAATTGCAGACAAAGTATTTGAAAAATAATTTAATCCAATCACAGAAATAATTGTAAGAAATATTCCATAAGCAAGTGCATTATTTTTGCTAATTTTTCCTGTTGGTATTGGTCTTAAACATGTTCTTGTCATTAATGCATCTATATCGGAATCATACCACATATTTAAACATGCTGATGCTCCTGCTCCTATTGCTACTAAAAAAATACTAGCAATCGCATTAAAGGTTTCCAAACTTGGATTTGATATTAAGTAACCAACACCACAAGTAAAGATAACTAAAGACATTACCCTTGGTTTCATTAATGTTAAGAAAGATTTTATATACGATTGAATATTTATCTTGCTTGATCTAGATTTTAAAATATTTGTAGACACTATTAATCGACATTCATTGATACAAAAACTACAAGAATAATAATTCCAATTATAAGAATGTGATTACCAAGATCAAAAATACCAACTTTACTATTTTTTTTATCTATTAACTTTCTTGACAAAGGAAGATTATCATAAGGATTTATTTTAATTTTTGGTCCGCTTTCTTTTTCGTTTTGAATTTTTATAGAAAATCCAAACCATGTTACATAAATAAAAAAAAGGAAGAAAATTAAAAATCCAGCTAATATATCATATCCGTCCATAATTTATCCTCCAACAAAAAAATAAAATAGTCTAGAGAAAAGAGTATACTTTCCTTCGGCTACCATTAGAGCCACAAAGCATGCGATGGCTGTCATCGGCCATAGCAATACATTTACTAAAGCATATCTTTCCCAGAACAAATGCATAAAAAATGCCATAATTAATCCAGCTTTTAAAAACATAAAGAATAGTATTAAAGACCATCTAAGCAATCCTTGAAATTGATACCAGTCAACCATGTATGAAAAAAAACTAAGAACAAATAACAATCCCCAAATCCATAGATAAATACCTATCTTATGTGTTGATGTCTGTTCCTTTTTTTTTGTATCTTCCATAGTCTTTAAATTACCATAAATAAAAAAATGCGAAAATGAATACCCACACTAAATCAACAAAGTGCCAATATAAGCCTAATATTTCAATTTCTACATAGTCACCTTTCATTGTAGTAAACCATCCTCTTTTTTGTTCGTCATAGTGACCCGCGAAAACTTTATAAGCATAAATAAATAAGAAAATTACTCCTATAGATACATGCGTTCCATGAAAACCTGTTATCATAAAAAAGAAAGATCCAAATTGTGGAGCTCCAAATGGATTTTCCCAAGGCCTAACTCCTTCGTGAATTAACTTAGACCATTCGAAAGCTTGCATACCTACAAAAGTTAATCCACCTATTGCTGTAGCCAATACAAGCCAACCACACATTTTTCTATTTCTTTCATAGCCATACTTAACTGCTAGCGCCATAGTTCCACTACTTGTAATTAAAACAAAAGTCATAATTGCAATTAACAATAAAGGAACTGGAACACCAAATGCATCTAAAGCAAATACCTCGCTTGGGTTAGGCCATTCAACTGGAGTTGATGCTCTACCCTTCATATATGAAATTAAAAAGCAGCTAAATACAAATGTGTCACTTAACAAAAAAATCCACATCATTGCTTTTCCCCAATGTACACCTTTAAACATTGTCTGGTCTGACCCAGTATCTTTGGCCATCCCTTTAAACCCTGGTTTAAATTCGTAATCTACTATTTTTTGTTCAGACATTATTAAATTTATGTTTTTTCAACCTCTGTATCTACGACTGCACTTGGTGGTGTAGTTTGAGGCATAAAATCTTCTTTTGATCCTGGTACACTATAATCATAAGGCCACCTGTGTACTACAGGAAGTCTATCACCAAAATTACCGTGCTCAGGAGGAACGGTTGATGTAAACCATTCTAACGAATTCGCTTTCCAAGGATTTTTCCCTGCTCGCTCTCCCTCTTTCAAACTTTTTATAATATTATAAATCAATATAAACTGTGCAGCTCCTACTATAAAAGCTGCTAGACTTATAAATTCGTTCATACCCACTGCTGAAGTCATGTAAGGGCTATCGTACATTTCAAAATATCTTCTAGGAACTCCAATAAAGCCTAGATAGTGCATTGGAAAATAAATTGAATAAGCGCCCAAGAAAGTTAACCAAAAGTGCCATTTTCCTAAACCTTCATCTAACATTCTGCCTGCAACTAATGGAAACCAGTGATAAACTGCTCCCATTATTACCATAAGTGGAGCAATACCCATCACCATATGAAAGTGAGCAATTACGAAATATGTGTCTGACAATGGAACATCTACTGTTACATTGCCTAAAAAAATTCCTGTTATACCACCATTTACAAATGTTACAATAAAACCTAGACACCATAGCATAACAGTGTTCAGCCTAATATTTCCTCTCCAAAGAGTTAGTATCCAATTATAAACTTTCATAGCAGTTGGGACAGCTATGATTAGAGTTGTAGTAGCAAAGAAAAACCCAAACCATGGATTCATTCCGCTAACATACATGTGGTGAGCCCAAACAAAAAAACTAAGAGCTCCAATACCTACAATGGCCCAAACCATCATTCTATAACCAAATATATTTTTTCTAGAGTGAACAGATATTAAATCAGATACAATTCCAAAAGCTGGTAATGCAACTATATAAACTTCAGGGTGACCAAAAAACCAGAATAAATGTTGGAAAAGAATAGGACTTCCTCCTCCGTATTCTAATACTTCGCCTGCTTTTAATATTGTGGGCATAAAGAAACTTGTTCCTAAAACCTTGTCTAATGTCATCATTATTGAGCTTACTAAAAGTGCAGGAAAAGCTAACATTGCTAATACTGTTGCTGTAAAAATACCCCAAACGGTTAATGGCATTCTCATCAACGTCATTCCTCTTGTACGAGCTTGCAAAACAGTAATTAAATAATTTAAACCACCCATTGTAAATCCAATTACAAATAGAGATAAAGAAATTAACATTAAGAGTATTCCCATACCTGATCCTGGAGTTCCTTCTAAAATAGCTTGTGGAGGATAAAGTGTCCATCCCGAACCTGTTGGTCCACCTGGAACAAAAAAACTAGCCATTAAAACTCCGACTGCAACAAAAAACATCCAGTAACTAACCATATTAACATATGGAAAAACCATATCTCTTGCTCCAACCATTAATGGAATAAGATAATTACCAAAACCTCCAAGAAAAAGTGCTGTTAAAAAATAAACAACCATTATCATTCCGTGCATAGTAACGAATTGGTAGTAGTGTTCGGCTGTCATAAAGCCTGCTAATCCTGGAAAACCTAATTGTAAACGCATCAACCAAGAAAGAATAAGACCAATTATACCTGTAAATACTGCCGTAAGAAAATATTGTACTCCAATAACTTTAGCATCCTGACAAAAAACCCATTTAGTAATAAAACTATGTCCATGGTATAAATCTTGATCAGGTATCTCTGCAGGTCTTACGTAATCCATATCAGGTGTTACGCCTGCACCTCCACCAGAAATAGTTTCTGAGGACTGAGCCTGTATTGTTTTATTATTGTTAAAATCTTCTGACATTAATTCACTACTTTATATATATATTTTTAACCATTTAAATTACTTTTTTACCAGTCTTTTTTCTTTAAATTCAATTACTTTTTGCTTTGCTATCAATTCTGAGAAAGTTTCCTGTTCACCCAACCATTGATTATACTCCTGTTCATCTTGAACGATAACTCCACCTCTCATAGCATAATGCCCTACGCCACAATACTCAGCGCATAAAACTTCATACTCTCCAATCTTATTAGGTTCAAACCAATAGTAAGTTACAACTCCTGGAACAGCATCCATTTTCGCTCTAAATTGAGGAACATACCAGTTGTGAAGAACATCTACGGATCTTAATAAAATTTTTACAGGTCTATTATTTTTTAAATTTATAACATCTGATTGTATTAAAACATCATCTTTTCCATAAGGGTCGTCTAAATTTATTCCAAAAGGATTATTATCATTTATATTTTGAACTTGTGTTGTTCCTAATTTTTTATCTTCACCCGGCAATCTGTATTGCCATCCCCATTGCCATGCCATAACATCTATTTCAATCGCATTTTTTGGAACATTAACATATTGATTCCATACAATTAATCCTGGGGCCAAAAGTGCGGCAACTCCTAAAGTTGTGGCCCAAGTAAGTATTCTTTCTAATTTTTTATCTTCTGGCTTGTATTCTGCTTTACGATCTTCTTTGTAAGAAAATTTAAAAACACAATAAACCATAAACAAACACACAGCTACAAATACACCACCTCCAACCCAAAATGTCAGGGTAATTGTATCATCCATTGATTTCCAATTTGAAGCTATATCGGTCCAATACCATGGTGTGAAAATATGGAATAATACAGAACCAAGGATAACTAAAAAAAATATAATTCCTGCGTGCATAGAGCTTATATAGAATAATAATACTATAAATACCTATGACAAAATGTCATAAATTAATCTTAAATAAACCAATATATTCAACATATTATGCTTAGTAAATTTGGAATTTTAATTGCAATACTCGTTTTAGTTTTACTATTTTTTATTGTGATATCTTTTGGGGCTGGAGCATTTTCAAAAAAAGAAACAAAACCTGAAACTAAAAAATATTTAAAATCTGTAAATATATTATTAATTTTAATAGCGGTTGTAGGTACTATTTTAGTATTATTTCTTTAAATTAAAGATTTGCACCACTCAATAAATGTATCATTAAATACATAAATCATAATAAAAAACATTAGCCAAACAATTAATAAAAAAGTCCAGTACCAAGACAATGCTGATATATTATTTTCTTCATGAATAATTTTATTTTGTTCTAATTTTAAAACTCTAGATGAAACTTTACCCCAAAAAAATAACCCACCTAAAAGATGTAGACCGTGAAGCGCAGTAAAAATGTAAAAAGATGAAAAATAAGAATTAGTAGAAACATAATTTCCACTTTTCATTAATTGAACCCAAAAAATTAGTTGTCCAAATAAAAATAAATAGCTCAAACCTCCAACAATAATTAAATTTTTTTTAATTTTTGTAGTCAATTTATTTTTTAAATCTTTAGTTATTTTGTTAAAATAGTATGAAACAAAAAATAGAATTAATGTATTAATCCATAAAAGATTTGGTTTTAACAAATATTTTGTATCCTGTTCAGGTGGTAAAGAGTAAATATAGCCTGTGAAGATTAAACTAAATAATACTGTTGCAATTCCAAAAATAATAATAACTGCAGATTTTTGAACTGAAATATCAAATGTTTTTCCTTTATGAAAATTATCTAATATAGCCTGTTCTTTTTCCCAAGGTTTTTCAACTAGTGTGCCAAAAATTTTCTTTATTATGTTGCTCATAAATTTTATATAATAATTTAAATTACTTTATCAATAATGAAATTAAAAACATCAATAACAATTATTACAGGTTGTTTGGTTATTTTCTTATTTATAATGCTACCAATTTTCCTATCTGTTCAAAATAAAAAAGATGAATATGTCGCATCTTTTAAAGGATCTAATTTTTCTCTAAAAGATATGAACAACAACGAGATTACAGAAAAATCTTTTGATGGACCACTTACAGTTATCTTTTTTGGATTTACTCATTGTCCTGATATTTGTCCTATGACTTTAAATAAACTAGATTTAGTTTTAGATAGAATTGATAAAAAAAATAAAAAAAAAATAAAAGTTTTTTTTATTAGTGTTGATCCTGAAAGAGATAGTCCAGAAGTTGTGAAAGATTATTTAAGTTCTTTTGAAAATGAATTTTTAGGTATAACTGGAGATCCTGAAAAAATATTTTTACTATCTAGGTCTTGGGGAATTTTAAGCCAAAAAATTTTTTTAGAAGATGGTCAATATAATATAGATCATAGTTCTCCAATTATTCTATTAAAAAATGGAAAATTTATTGCTAAGCTAAGTCACCGAGATGATATTAAGCAATGTATTAAAGTAATTAGTAAATACTTATAATTCTAGAAAATAATTCACTATTGATAATGCAGAAATGGCTGCAGTTTCTGATCTTAAGATATTTTTATTTATTCTTAAATATTGAATGTTTTTTGATTTATAGATTTTTTCTCTTTCCAGTTCAGTAAAATCCCCTTCAGGACCAATTAGAATACATATCGGTTTTTTTACATTAATTTTTTTTAGGTTTAATTTTTTCTCTTTAGAATTTAAATCTCCTAAAATAATATTAACTTCCTGATTATTATTTATAAATTTATTTAAAGAAATAGTTTTTTCTAAATTTGGAACAACTATTCTGTTACTTTGTTCACAAGCTTCAATTATAATTTTTTTAATTCTTTCACTATTTACTTTTCTCACTATAGTTCTATCTGTAATTATAGGTATAAATTTTGTAACACCTAATTCAGTAGATTTTTGTATCATAAAATTAAAATAATTGGACTTGATGGGAGAAAACGCAAGCCATATATTTGGTGTGTTTTCCTTCTGTTTAATTTTTTCTACAATTGTAAACTCTACAATACCTTTTGAAATTTGATTAATTTTAGCAGTCCATTCTCCACTATTATTAAATAAAGAAAAATTATTGCCAATTCTAACTCTCATGACTTTTATTAAGTAATGAGATTGGGATTTGTCCAGTTTAGACTCAAAATTAATTGATAAACTTTCTGGATAAAATAATCTAATATTGTTCATTATAATTAAAATAGTTTATGAAAAATATTAAAGCAATCATATTTGATGCTTATGGCACATTATTTGATGTAAATTCAGCTGCTAAAAAATGTAAAGAAAAAATTGGTGAAGAGTGGGAAAGTTTTGCAAATTACTGGAGATCAACTCAACTAGAATATACTTGGCTGAGAAGTTTAATGGAAAGACACAAAGATTTTTGGGAAATAACAATAGATAGTTTGGACAAATCTATGAAATATTTCAATATTGATGCTTCAATGAAAGATGAATTATTAGATTTATATCAAGTTCTATCTACATTCCCTGAAGTAAAAATTACATTAAATAAATTAAAAGAAAAAAAATATAAAATAGCAATTTTATCAAATGGAACACCAAAACTTTTAAATCAATTAGTTAAGAGTAATAATTTAGAGAATATGTTTGATGATATTTTTTCAATTGAAGAAGCTGGTATTTATAAACCTTCATCAAAAGTTTATGATCTTCCAGTAAAGAGGTACAGCATATTAAAAAATGAAATTGTTTTTTTAAGCTCAAATACTTGGGATGTGTCTGGATCTGGAAACTATGGATATAACTCGATTTGGGTAAACAGAAACAATAATGTATTCGATAATCTTGACTATAAACCAAAAAATGAAGTTAAAAACTTAAATCAATTACTTGATATTGTTTAATTAGATTACTAAATAGTTGCAATGAAAAATATAGAAGTAAGTAAAATTATTAATCCTGTCTCAGCATCTGATGGTGCGGGTGTTAAATTAAAAAGAAGTATTGGTGTTGATCCTGATTATTTTGATCCTTTCTTGATGTTGGATGAGTTCGGATCAGAAAACAAAGATGATTATATTGGAGGCTTTCCTCCACATCCTCACAGAGGAATTGAGACTGTAACTTATATGCTTGAAGGTGAATTCGAACATCAGGATAGTACTGGAGCAAAAGGGAAAATGAGTTCAGGTGATGTGCAGTGGATGAAAACGGGAAGCGGCATAATTCACTCTGAGATGCCAGCTATGAACGAAGGCAAACTTCACGGCTTTCAATTATGGATTAATATGCCAGCAAAACTAAAAATGAGTAAACCAAATTATTTATATATAGACTCTGATAAAATACAGACTCATAGAGATGATGAAAAAAAAGTTAAAGTTATAGCTGGAAAATTTGAAAAAGCTGATGGAATTGTTAAAGGACATAACATTAAACCTATTTATTTTGACGTTGAAATAAAAAAAGATAAAAAATTTAATTTTCATTTACCTTTAAATCATAATTCTTTTATTTATTTAATTGATGGAGAAATCAAAATTGGAAATAAAAACCATAATAAAATTAAAAATTCGACTTTAATTATTTTAAAAAATGGAGAAAATTTAAATGTTTCTGCTATATCCAACTCAAAATTTCTATTAATATCAGGTAAACCAATTGGTGAACAAATTGCAAGAGGTGGGCCATTTGTTATGAATACTAAATCAGAAATCTTGCAAGCAGTTCAGGAATACCATAGTGGTACCTTTGTAAAATAATGAAAAAAATAAATATAAAAAAAACAGGTGGACCCGAAGTTCTTGAAATTGAAGAAATAAAATTGAATAAACCAGGAAAAGGTGAGGCTTTAATTGAACATGTTGCAATTGGCTTAAACTATATAGATACCTATCATAGATCAGGACTATACCCTCTCAAGCTACCAACGGGACTTGGTATGGAAGCCGCAGGTATTATTAGAGATGTTGGAACAGATGTATCAGATTTTTCAGTTGGTGATAAAGTTGCTTACGCAGCAGTACCATTGGGAGCTTATTCCACTCATAGAATTTATAACATAAAAAATTTAGTCAAGGTCCCTGAAGAAATAGATTTAAATATAGCTGCAAGCATAATGACAAAAGGTCTTACCACATTCTATTTACTTCATAAAACATATTCTGTATCACCAGGAGAAACTGTTTTATTTCATGCAGCTGCAGGAGGTGTTGGCCAAATTTTTTGTCAATGGGCTAAAAGTTTGGGAGTTAAAATAATTGGTACAGTTGGAAGTGATGAAAAAATTTCTTTAGCAAAAAAAAATGGATGTGATGAGGTAATAAATTATTCAAAAGAGGATTTTTCTAAGAAAGTTATGGAACTTACGAATGGAGAAGGATTGCAAGTAGTTTATGATGGGGTTGGAAAAGAAACTTTTGAAAAATCTACACAATGTTTAAAAACTAGAGGTATGATGATATCTTTTGGGAATGCATCTGGAGCATTAACTCCTATTGATGTCACAAAAATATTACAACCAAAGGGATTATATTTTGTAAGACCATCGATGGGTCAATACTTAAGAAATAGAGAAGAGTTAAATGAAGCTTCTAAAATGCTATTTAAAAAAATTAGTTCTGAAGAAATTAAAATTGAAATATTTAAATCATATAAATTAGAAGATATTAAACAAGCACATATTGATTTAGAGAGTAGAAAGATAATTGGACCAGCAATTATACTGCCTTAATCTAAATTGATTTTCATGTCAGATAAATGAAGTTCTAATGTTTCTGTTGAAACATTTATATCCCTAATGAAAAAAATAACTGAAATAATCATTGCTAAACAGCAAGAACCAAAAATTATCCTAGCCAAAGATATCATGTCTAGGTAAAGAGCAAAAACAGTTAACATATTAAATAAAAATCCAAAACTAGCACATGCGAGGCAGTATTTTAACCACTTTACTCGACCATTTAAATTTATGAGTTGTTTTTCCCATTCTTGAGGAATATGTTTTTCCCATACATATTCATCATGTATTTTTCTAATAAGGTTGCTCAGCGTATGAAAACGATTAGCATAAACACTCATCATCAAAGGTATTGCAGGAAACATTAAGGCTGTAACTGTATAATCAATATTCATAACGAATCAATTTGATTATGAATCTATGCTTTGTTATTTACAAGTAAATTATAATGACAAATTTAAAATTATTCATCGAACTTACAAGACTTAATAGACCTATTGGATATATGTTGCTTTTCTGGCCATGTATATGGGGTTTAACTATAGCTTATGATTTTAATTACAATTTAAATAAATTTTTATTTTATTCTTTATTATTTTTTTTAGGATCGGTGCTAATGAGATCTGCTGGGTGCATAGTAAATGATATATTTGATAGAAATTTTGACAAGAAAGTTCAAAGAACAAAAAATAGACCTCTTGCTTCAGGTAAAATATCTATTTTCAATGCATTAATTTATGTTTTAATTTTATGTTTTTTAGCTTTACTTGTTTTAATTAATTTTAATTTGATCACAATTATTTTAGCTTTAGCATCTATGCCTTTAGCTTTTTCATATCCTTTAATGAAAAGATTTACTTATTGGCCTCAATTATTTTTAGGAATTACATTTAATTACGGTTTAATTCTTGGTTGGACTGCTATAAATGAAAATATAAGTATTCTCCCAATAATATTTTATTTGGGGGCCATATTTTGGACACTCGGTTATGACACAATTTATGGATATCAAGATATTAAAGATGATGAAATAATTGGGGTAAAATCAACATCAATAAAATTTAAAAACAATCCAAAAAAAATATTGATTTTATGTTATTTGATAACAATTATATCTTTAATTATAACGGGAATATTAATGAATTTTAACCACTTTTATTTTATTTTATTAATAGTTCCTTTTTTTCATTTATTTTTTTTTCAAATATTAAAATTTAATAAAAATAATCCTGCTAATTGTTTAAAAATATTTAGATCTAATAATATTTTTGGATTTTTAATTTTTATTAATTTAATTATAGGTAAACTAAATTTAACTTTATGACTAATTTAGATATTTTAAAAAGACTATATAATGATTACACAAAAAAATTTTTATTTAAGATTTTACTTTCCGTATTTTTTTCTTTAATTGTTGCTGGAAGCACTACAGCTATAGCTTGGTTGTTGGATCCAGCTATAAAAAAAATCTTTATTGAAAAAGATCAAACTTTAATTCTACTAATTCCTATTGCCATTATAATAGCTTTCACAGCGAAAGGTGGGTCTCTTTATGCTGCTAGAATAATACTAATTAAAGTTGCGCAAGAAGCGACGAAGATGATACAGGTGCAAATAGTAAAATCTTTAATTAGAGCAGATACAGAAATCATTGAAAAAAAACATTCTGGAAAATTTACTTCTCATATTACCTACGATGTAACTATGATTACTAATCTAGTTAGTACTGTAATATTAAATCTTACAAAAGATACATTGACTCTAATAGGTCTTGTAGGTGTCATGTTTTATCAAAATTGGAAACTAGCTTTGTTGGCATTAATAATGATACCTTTAGCTAGTTTTGCTGCAAGATCATTGGGTAAAAGAGTGGGTAAAGTGACTACACAAGCTCAAGAAAAATCTGGTGTATTTATCACTCTATTATTGGAAATAATAAAAAATCATAAAATCATAAAAATTTTTCAAAAGGAAAAATATGAGTCTGGAAGGATAGAAAAATATGCAGGTGAATTAGTGGAAAAATTAATAAAAATTCAAACTGTTTTACAAAGAGCTTCCCCAATTATGGAAACGTTGACTGGTATAATGATAGCGATATTAATTTTTTACTCAGGAAAATTAATTATAAATGATGAATTAGAGATAAGTAATTTTTTTTCATTTTTGGCAGCTATGATGCTGGCTTATCAACCAGTAAGATCCTTAGCTACACTTAACATGTCAATCAGCACTGGTCTTTCTGCTGCAAAAAGAATTTTACCAGTAATAGATGCTGAAAATAAAATAATCGAAAAAAAAAATAGCAACAATCTTGAAATTAAAAAAGGAACAATAATTTTTAGAAATATTAATTTTAAATATAGTGCTTCTAATAACGAAGTTTTAAATTCAGTAAATATAGAGATTGCTGGAGGAGAAATGACATCTTTAGTTGGTCATAGTGGAGCTGGAAAATCAACAATATTAAATTTAATTCCAAGATTTTATGATGCTACTTCAGGAGATATTTTAATTGACGACCAGTCTATATATGACTCAAAAATTTCGTCTCTTAGATCAAATATTTCTCTAGTAAATCAAGATACTTTACTTTTTGATGATACAATTAAAAACAATATTGCTTATGCAAAAGAAGATGCTACAGACGAAGAAATTTATGAAGCTGCGAAACTTTCTTTTTGTGATGAATTTATAAACAAAATGCCTGATAAATTTGACACATTAATTGGAGAAAATGGATACAGGCTTTCCGGGGGGGAGAAACAAAGACTTTCAATAGCGAGAGCTATGCTGAAAAAAAGCAAAATTATTTTATTGGATGAAGCCACATCATCTCTAGATGCAGAAACTGAAAGCAAAATTCAAGAAGCAATTAAACTTTTAACGATAGATAGAACAACACTTGTAATAGCGCATAGACTTTCTACAATTATAAAATCTAAAAAAATTTATGTAGTAGATAATGGAAAAATTATTGATAGCGGTGAACATAATCAACTATTAAATTCTTCAACTGTTTATAAAAACTTTTATGAAAAACAATTAAGAAAAGATTAATGTTTACAATTTATAGAGTGTTAATAAATTTCATATTATTAATTTCTCCAGTTATTTTGATTTATAGAATTTTAAAAAAAAAAGAAGATTACAAACGTTGTTTAGAAAAAATAGGATTTATAAACAAAAAAAGAAATAGAGGCAAATTAATTTGGTTTCATGGATCTAGCGTTGGAGAAATATTAAGTGTAATTCCATTAATTGAAATTTTAGAAAAAAAAAAAAATATAAAACAAATACTTTTAACATCAAACACATTAAGTTCAGCAAATGTATTTAATAAATTTAAATTAAAGAAAACCATTCATCAATTTTGTCCTATAGATTCTAATTTAGTAGCAAAAAAATTTTTAAATTATTGGAAACCATCGTCTGCTTTTTTTATTGAGTCTGAAATTTGGCCAAATTTAATTTTTAATATTAAAGAAAAAAAAATTCCTCTAGGATTAATCAATGCTAGAATAACTAATAGATCCTTTAAAAAATGGAATAAAATATCTTTTTTTTCTAAATACGTATTTAATAAATTTGATTTTTGCTTAGCTCAAAACAGTGAAACAAAAAATTATCTTAAAAAATTAGGAGCATCAAATATAAAAAAAATCGGTAATCTTAAATTTTCTGAAACAAGTTTTAAGAATACTTATAGTTTTGAGAAAGATACAAAAGAACTTCTTAATAAAAAAAAAATATTATTTGCTGGAATTAGTACTCACTCTAGTGAAGAAATTTTTTGTGCAAATATTCACCTTAAATTAAAAAAAAAATATCCAAATGGTATTACAATTATTATTCCCAGACATATTCACAGATCTAATCAAATTAAAGATGAAATCGAAGAATTAGGACTTAACGTTTGCTTACATAGTTCAAAAAAAAATAAATTGAACAAAAATATAGATATATACTTAGTAGATACTTTTGGAGAAACAAAATCTTTTATAAAAGTTTGTAAAATTGTATTTTTAGGAGGATCTTTGATTAAACATGGAGGTCAAAATCCACTTGAGGCTGCAAGATTTGGATGCAAAGTTATTCATGGTCCAAATATTGGTAATTTTTCTGAAGTTTATAATTTATTAAACAAAAACAAAATTTCATTAAAAATAAATAATTTAAACAGTGCAAAAAAAATTATAGATCAAAATTTAGTCAATAAATTCAGCTCAAAACAAATTATTAATAAGTTAAATACTATTGGAAAAAAAGTTCTAAATAAAAATAAATATGAAATAATAAAGTATATAGAATGAAATATAAAAAACCTAAATTTTGGGATAGTAAACAAAAATCATTTTTTGCTATTTTGTTATTTCCATTTTCTTTGCTATTTTTATTATTTTCAAAAATTAAAAATATAAAGCCAAAAACTAAATTTTCTATACCCGTGGTATGTATTGGTAATATTTATTTAGGAGGTACGGGCAAAACTCCAGTTGCTATGGAGATATTTAAAATTACACAATCTTTAGGAAAAAAACCTGGTTTTGTAAAAAAATTTTATAGCTACTTAGAAGATGAAATAAATATGTTAAAAGAAATTGGAGCAACTTTTGTTTATAAAAATAGAATTGAAGCAATAAATGTTTTAATAAAAAATAAATATGATCTAGCCGTGCTAGATGATGGGTTGCAAGATCCTACGATAAAAAAAGATTTTTCTATAGTTTGCTTTAATTCTGAACAATGGATTGGAAATGGCTTATTAATTCCAGCTGGACCTTTAAGAGAAAAACTTTCGAGCATTAATGCTGTTGATTGTATAATTATAAATGGTAATAAAAATAAAGAAATAGAAGAGCAGATTTTCAAATATGCTTCTGGAACTACAAAAATATTTTACTCAAAATATAAAATTATAAATAGTGAAAAATTTAAAAATAAAAATTTAATAGCTTTTGCAGGAATCGGTAATCCCATAAATTTTTTTAATTTATTAAATGAAAATAATTTTAAAATTTATGAAACTATCTCATTTCCTGATCACCATTATTTTCTAGAAAAGGAATTTAATTTACTTTTGCAAAAAGCTGAAAAAATAAATGGAGAATTAATCACTACAGAAAAAGATTACAATAGAATGTCTAATGAGCAAAAAAAATATTGTAATTTTATAAAAGTTGATTTGGAAATTAAAGATAAATCTGAATTGATAAAT